>CAZMEL010000026.1:0-43517 GCA_964565225.1 uncultured Thermoanaerobaculia bacterium
CCCTATGCCGACGATACGCCGCCTTCGACCGCGCGTACAACCCGATAGGCGACGGCGGCGTATCGTCGGCATAGGGAGCTCGCCGGCCGTCGTGCACGACATCCGTGGAGACCTGTACCCAGCGGACCTTCGACTCGGCGGCGAGCGCCGCGAGATGGCGAGGCCCGAGATGGTTGACCAGATCCATTTCCTCTTCCGGCCCCCCCGGATTGATGGCGGAAGCGTTGATGACCACCCGGGGTCTCAGATTCCGGAACGTCTCTGCCGCGCCCTCGAGATCTCTGAAGTCCAGAGGTATCGCCTTCCCGGTGACCACTCTTTCTGGATGGGAGCTGAAACCGGAGAAGACCTCGAACGATTGCGACGCGCGCAGCGCCACGCGACGCCCCAGATACCCACCTGCGCCACAGAGAAGAAGCCGTTCTCTCATCACCCGCTCCGCGTCTCGATCCACAGAGAATGGCAATCGAAAAAGCGACGATTTACCTCTCCAATAAGGAGCATTGCACACATTTCCTCTTCATTAGAGTAGAAGGCCGGCCAGAAATCTGTTTATTCCGCGGAGATCGTTGACAACAAGCAAGGAGGATGAGATACTAATGACTGCCCAGGACAGGGTCAACTGCATCGCGGAAACTCTGGATCTCGAATGGTTCAGGCCAGAGAAGCTCAAACCGCGTTGCAGCGTCGAAGAATCAACAGATCCATAGGGAGGATCCCCTGATGATGAGCACGGCGAGTATGTCTACCGCCAGCACCTCCCCGCAGACCCGACTCGCCTTCCTGCGCTCTCTCGCAGAAAACGATGGCTTCCGGGCTGAGCTCGAGAGGAACCCAGCTGCCGCTCTTGCGACTTTCGGTCTCCATGTCGATTCCGAGCAGATTCCTGCGCGGGTCTCTCTTCCGAACAAAGAAGAGGTTCGACTGTCCTTGGAGAGTCTCCCGAACGCACATCGCTCGATCGACAGCTTCGATCCAGAGACCCGCGCGTGGGCAGGATTCATCGGACACGATTGAATCTCTCACCACCGGCGGCCCCACAAACACGCTTTCCTCCCCGTGAGTGAAAGCGTGTTTGTTCATGGGCACTTTTCTTTTCCCAAGTCCAATCGCTCTGCTGCGAGCAGGGTCCGCCCGCGTCGTTTCGCCCGCCGCTCGCGCAGCCCTTTGGGGCCCGGCGTACAGCAGGCCATGGCTCCGAACCGATAGGGGATCCGTGAGGAATGAGTCGAGATTCGGAACACTCGTTTGATCTCGCAAGGCGCTCGACGTTTACCTGTTTCAGAATCCAGGATTCGGTCTCTATCAACCTCTCGAAGATACTCTCGGGCTCCCTCGAGTTGGAGAGTCGCCCTACCATCGAAGCCCTCAACCCAACGACGGGCCATTGCTACGAGCTGAGCCAGGAGCATCTGTGGCTTCTGTCCAAGATTCCCGAACAGTGGACCTCGCTCGACTCCTTGGACTTGGAGCCCTCCGACGGAGGAAGACTCGTCGAGCTGGCCGCCGAAGGTCTCTTTTTGACCAACAGCTCCGAGCCGCACCTGGTCGCGCTGCGAGACGCCGAGGAAAAGCTGGCGGCGAGCAACTGGCACCCTTATGCCGCCTGGTACCACTTCATGACTGCGGCCGACGAGGTTCGGGCCCGGCAGGGGGATGCGCCGATCGACATCCGCAGGGACGCCGAGCTGCAACAAGAGAACAGCGACCGCTTTGTCGAGAAACACGGGCTTCCCCCCGCTGCCTACGAGCCCCGAGAGACCTGCGGCCCCTCCCTCGAGCTTCCACTGCAAGAGCCCTCCGATCCCTTGCTACGCCTTCTCGTCTCCAGGCGAACGACTCGATCGTTCGATACCGACCGACCTCTTCCTCTGGAGTCGTTCTCGACCCTCCTGCGATATACCTTCGGATGCCATGGGATCCGAAAGTACTCCAACGGCCTGACTCTTCTTCACAAGTCCAGCCCGTCCGGAGGGTCACTCCATCCGCTCGATACCTATGTGCTCGCAACTTCCGTGGAAGGCATCGGGATCGGCCTGTACCACTACGATTGCCTGCAACACTCTCTCGAGCCGATCCATTACCTCGAAGAAGCCGAGGCTCGCGAGCTGGCCGCTTCGTTCTGCAACGACCAGAGCTTCGCCCAGGAAGCCCACGCTCTCTTCGTTCTGACCGCACGCTGGGGAAGGAATTTCTGGAAGTACCGCCGCAGGAGCCGCTCGTTCGGAGTGATCTTGACCGACGCCGGGCACCTCAGCCAGACCTTCTATCTCCTGGCCACACAGCTGGAGCTGGGCGCCTTCTACACGGGGGCCATCCACGCCGAAAGGTTACGGTCGAGCCTCGGCCTCGATCCGATGCTCGAGAGCCCGATCGGCATTTGCGGATGTGGCTTGAAGGTGGCGGGAGGAGACGATCTCGCGATGGACTTCGAGGACTTCGAGCCCCGGCGCCTTCGCAGCCCGGATCAGTAGACGGAAACCGAGGCTCCGCTTCCGCCGGCCGAGCTCGGCCCCGTAGAATCGAGGCGAGCCCGAGCCTTGCGGCTGCTGCCCAGCTCGGAACCGGCGGGCCAATGATCCAAGAAGCTCTGCAGCAGCGCTCTGGCCTGCTCTGGCTCGCCGGTCTCCAGATAGAGCTCACCGAGATGGAGGAATGCGTAGTTCCAGTCGATCAAGGCCATGGGTCGACAGCCGGAAAAACACTCCATGTACGAACGGCTGCGATGGTCGATGAGCCATTGAAACTCTCTTTTTGCCTGATCGATCTCGCCGAGCTTCGTGTAGATCCTCGCCATCGATTCATGAGCCTGCGAAAACTCTGCATCGGCGATCGATTCCCTTAGTTTCATGATCCCGCCAGAAAGGTTTCCCTTGGCTGCGAGGGCTTCGCCTTCGAGCATCTTGGCGTGAGCCAGCCAGATCGGAAGCTGCCGAGATTCTGCCAGCCGGACCAGGAGACCAGCGATCCGCTCCGGCAACTCGCTCGACGAGCTTCGAAAGCCTATCTTCGTCAGCAGCGCCCAGTTGGTGAAGGGCAAGATGTAGATTCCGCCCCTGACCTCGCTCTCGTTCGACTGGCCCGTCGCAATTCTCTGCAACTCCTTCTCGACCAGGTTCGCAATTCTCGGCAGATCTCGATCCAGCTGAGCCTCGAGCTCCTCCGTTCGACCCATCTGCTCGAGCACGGAAGCGAGCGAGAGGAGATTGGCAGTGCTCTTTTCGGTGTCGGCCTGCCCCGACGGGCTCGAGAAGCTCTTCGCCAGGTCCAGAGCCTTCTCCAGATCTCCTCGGTCGCAATAATAGGAGATCAGCCACTGCTGCAGGGTCAAGGAGCGGGCGTCTTCCGGAGAAACCTCCGCTCGCAGATCTTCGAGCGTTTCCGTTTCCCGAGCGACCAGGTAATAGTCTCGCAGCAGAACCTCGGCCCCGGTCTTCTTCAGATTCGAATAGGCCTCTTCGTACTGCCCGAGAGCCAGTTGCACACCGCCCATCGAGCGAAAGAAGTTCTGCGACGCCTCTGGCCCTGCGAGCTCGATCGCCTCTCGGTAGCTCGCCTCCGCTTCCTCGTAACGGTTGAAGAGGAAGAGGTTGGCCTTGGCGACGTTGAGGTGACCATCGATCTCTTCGGGGAACAAGGTGGTCATGAGCTCCCAGCGACGAATCACCTGATCGGGGGTGCCTCGAAGTCTGGCGACCCAGCCCTCGACATAGAGCTCTTCGAGCTCGGTCAGGCGTTCTTTCGAAGCCAGAGCCATGTCGAGGTGTTTCAACCCCTGCTCGGAGTCGAAGAGCCGGTCGATATAGATCCCGGCGATCTTGGCGTGAGCCATCGCGAACTCGGGATCGATTTCCAGCGCCCGATTGAAGAGATCGCGAGCATCCTCCCATGCTCGATCCTCCAGCCGCTGGACACCGATCGAGTACGCTCGAAGGGCTTCGAGATCGCGAGTCGTCACCTTCTCGAGGGGAGCGGTTTCCCGGATCGCCACCAGAGACTCGCCGAGCTTCGCCCGAACGACTCGAGTGATCTCGGAGAGCGCCGGCAAGATGTCGGTCTGAGATTCGGCCTCTTCACTCTCGTTCACCAGCGGATCACCCGAGAAGGGCTCGATGGCGGTGGCGGTGAGTCGGTACGAGGCACCGATCTTGACGATCGAGCCGGTGACCAGCGCCTGAGCACCCTCTCGCCGACAAATCTCGAGCCCCAGATCTATGTCGACCGGGGTATCCGGATCCCGTTCCATGCGGCGCAATACGGCACTGACCTGGGATTTGGAAAGAACCTGCGGATTTCGCGATTGCTCCAGATCGAGTCGGAACGCCAGGCCGACCGCGTCCAGCAGCTCTTCTCCCGTGTGATTTACGAAATCCGCCAGGACGATATGGTCCTTTCGGCTCGTCGCCCAGCTGGCCGGGGCGTCGGCACCCGAGTCTTCGACCACGAGCTTGTGCCGAGCCCAGCTCACCACGGCGATGGAGCTCACCGCGACCAGGACCAGGCACACCGCGAGCTGCACCCAGCGGCGCCGGGTCAGAACCTCGACTGCCGTAGCCGTAGCCGAAGGTACCGGGTAGGTGGGCCGCCTCGTGACCGTGGTCGCGCTGGACACCGGCCTCGGGATCGTGGCGGACGACAACTGGCCAAGAATTTCCCCCAGGAATTCCTCGACCTCGATGGCGCTGTCGGGCCGGTCGAGGGGGTCCTTGGCCAGCAGTCGGTCGATCAGATCCGACAGCTCCTCGGGAACGGCGGGGTTGATCTCGCAAGCTCGGGTCTGCTCGTGGACCATCACCTGTTTGAGGGTCGCGAGCGTGTTGTGGGCCTTGAACGGGGAGTGCCCGGTGGCAGCTTCATAGAGAAGGACACCGAACGAAAAGAGATCCGAGCGATGATCGATCTCTTCTCCGCTCACATATTCCGGAGACATGGCACGGCTGGTGCCGACCAGCTGTCCCTTGCCGGTCAGAGACGTATCGAGCTCGTTGGAAAGAAGAGGTTTTGCCAGTCCAAAATCGAGAATTTTTGCATGATCATCGGGAGTGATGATGATGTTCTCGACTTTCAGATCTCGATGAATGATCCCTTTCGAATGAGCTTCGGCCAGGCCCGACGCGATTTCGAATCCCAATCGGGCGACCCGCAAGGATTCCAGAGCCCCTTCGAGCACCATGGTGTCGAGGGTTCTCCCTTCGACATATTCCATGACGATACAGAGACTCTCGCCGTCTTTGAAAATGTCGTAGACATGAACAATGGCTGGGTGATTGAGCTTTGCCGTCGCCCGCGCTTCGCGGAGAAAACGCTCTCGATTGTCTTCGGCCTCCTCTTTGTCTGGCCGAATTCTCTTCACGGCCACCCATCGGTCCAGACGATCGTCGAACGCCTTGTAGACCTCACCCATGCCACCCACGCCCAGGCGCTCCTCTACCCGATAGGGGCCGATCTTTTTCAGCATTGGGACGATAATAGCCTTGTCATTTTCGGGTCTCCGTCCGGCCCCCCAACACCCGGACGACAACCATTTTCTCTGCGTTCTCAAACGCGGCCGAAGAGCCGCCGCCAATCCTCCAAGGATCGCACTCGTAGATACTGGTTCTCTACCAGCTCCTCGCCGATCGTCGATTGTTTCTTGGGGCCATAATGATGCCCTGGAAACAAGATCGTTTCCTCCGGAAGCTTGGAAAGCTTTCCTGTCAACGAGTGGTACATCGCCTCCGCGTCTCCACCCGGTAGATCGACCCGGCCACAACCCTGGACAAAAAGAGTGTCACCGGCGACCAGACGATTGTTCACCAGAAAACACTGACTCCCGGGGGTGTGCCCCGGCGTATGCAAGAATTTGATCACCGAAGATCCCATTCGCACGGTGTCTCCGTCGTCGACCTTTCGCAGGTCGCTATCCGAGACCCCGGTCACCTTCTTCAGCCCTTCTGCCTCGTGTTTGTTCACGAAGATGGGCATTCCCCCACGCTCGAGCAGTCTCGCCAGCCCCTGGATGCGCAGGCCGAAGAGATCTCCACCCACATGATCGGGATGGTAGTGAGTGACCAAGGCTCCCCGCAGCTCGTAGCCATCCGACCGGGCGAGATCGATGACTCCGTCGACATCCCAGGCCGGATCCACCACGTAAGCTTCGCGGGTTTCCGGATCCCCGAGCAGATACACGAAGTTCGCCATCTGCGCGGCCATGGGATCGGCAGAGGCGACCTGCCGCCCGACCAGGAGCTGTCGAAAGTACAGACTCTCGGAATCACTCAAAGAACACAATTCCTCTTGGCAGGTGATCGTCTACCCGTTCTTTCCCCAGCTGTGAGCTCTTGACCCGTCGATTCTACCAGCTGGTCGGTCACAGAGCTACCGATCGGAAGGCGGAGCCTCCAGGGAACTGCGAGACCCTTCGAAAATTCACCGAATCCTCGAGCGCCGGCCGACTCTCTCGGTCGTGAGATCGACCACGACTTCCAGGGAATCGGTCGAGCCGACACCGAAGACCACGCGCTGGGAGCGGTACTCCGAATGGGAGACCTCCAGAACGTGCACCCCCGGTTTCAGCATCAACCCCTGCGAGAGATCGGCCCCCATGCCGAGAGGGTCGTTGTCGAGAAAAACCGAAGCGTCGGCCGGAGTGACCGAGATCTGCACGGCAACCGGCTCGGTGGGTTCCGGGGCGGGGGCGGGAGGTGCCGCCACGGCGGGTGCCGGAGCTTCCGTAGGTGAGCTCGCCAGAGCCCCGGCGGACGGCTGGACCACGATGACCTGAGGAGGCGGATTGGCGGGAGGTTGATTGACGACGTACACCGGCGGAGGCGCCGTGGGCTGCGGCGCACCGGTCACCGGGATGTCCTGCACCTGGTGGGTTCCCGTGGGGCCCACCGCGTAGGTATAGGGGAGGACCGAAGTCGGTATATAGACCAGCTGCGGTACGACGCGAGGCTTGCCGTAGACGCCCTTGTGGGTCGGCGCCCTGTGGGCTGGCGAATCGAGCTGCCGGTAGAAACCCGGGGCCGTGTTGGTCGGACTGTTGGCCGCACCCGCGGGAGGCAAGAGACGGCGAGGGAACGCCGGAGCCCGGTGCTGCGTCTGGCTCGAAGGGGTGAGCTGCACACCCTCGGCTCGACGTCCCGAGCCGCGGCGATTCGACTGCGCGAGCAGCTCTCCTGCGGTCGAGGCGAACACGAGCCCGAGTGTGATCATCGCAACGAAGTAACCGGGCCTGCTTTTACCGGACCTTGCCGAAGTACTCATGATGCGCTCCTTTCCGGTTGGCCACCCTCCTGTGTCTTTGCGGGAGACAAATCGCAAGGACTGGGCCTTTTATTGTAACCGGGAAGTCGCGAAAAACCGCCGAAAGATTCGGCATGGGGCCGAGAAAGCCCCTGGTGGGATGAGCCGAGGCGTCAGCGGGGTAGCTCGAAGTCGCGGGAGCACCGCCATGTGCCGGTGTCATCGCGCTCGAGAGGGCGGATCGATCCGAATCGTCCCTTCACCCTGGAGCGCTCCACGGCTGCTGGCCGCAGCTCGGGGTCGCCTTCGAACTGCAGCTCGAATCGTCGATCACCGCCCTGCCGGCGGGGAAAGACAAAATGGATGTGGGCCGGCACCCCTCCCCCCGGATACCGACCGGGCAGGATGGTGCGGAACTCGTACCGCCCTTCCGAATCGGTTCGAACCGTGCTCTGGAGACGCGGGTTCGAAGAGTCGGTCGTTCCCTCGTTGTAGTACCCCTCGGCATCGGTCTGATAGACCCGGAACTCGAGGTCGGCCAGAGGCTTCTCACCCGAAGCATCGAAGACCCTGCCGCTGACCCGCAAGGGCTCCCCGGGCTCGGCTTCGGACACGAGGCTGGGGATACCTTCACCCGCCTTCTCGCGCGCCAGGCTCTGGGCCTCGCCCGGGCACAACAGGGAACCGAGGAAGAGAAACGGACCGAAGTAGAGAGCGGCCAACACGGAGAGAGCGCGGCTCAAGGGCATGGGAGCACCTCCTGGGGAAGGATGGAAAGTGGGTCCTGACCCACCCGAAGACCTGTAGTCTTCCTACGCTCGGCAACGCCGAGAGTTGGTAACCATCCTGTAAACGGCTCCATGAGCTCGACCGCGAACGAGTCGCCGCAGCCCGAGAACCCAGGACGATCTCAACCTACTTTGGAGAAACGAGCTCCTTCCAGGAGCCGCCGAAAGTCCTGCAGCGAGTCGACCAGCTCGATGCCCGATTTCGCCAGAGCATCCCGATAACCTCGGATGGCGCGTCCACCGACGATGACTCGAACCGACGGAGGCACCAGACCATGGAGCCGGACCAGCTCGCGGGGCAATCTCGGATCGTCCGGCGGATACGTTGCGCTCAGCGCCACGATCACCGAACCCTTCTGCCGAGCACCCGCAGCGATCTCTTCGGCCGGGAGATCACAACCGAGGTACGTGACATTGCATCCCTCCGAAGCCGCACAGATGGCCGCCAGCAAGGCACCGATCTCGTGGAGCTGGCCCGAGGGAGTCGTCACCAGGACGTGGGGTGCCCGCGGATCACCGAGACTGTCTTTCAGATTACCGATGAAGGTTCGCAACACTGCCGTGGCCAGGTGCTCGTGAACGGGACGAAGGATCCCGCGTCGCCAGAGCTCACCGACCTGCGTCATCATCGGAGCCAGCAGCCCTTCGAGGAGATCCACCCGACTCAGGGCCACGGAAGCCGCGAGCAGATGGTTTTCCAGGCCTTTCTCGTCGAGCGCCTGAATGGATTCCAGGCAGGGACCCATCCAATCATCGGCTCCGGCCTCGGCTCTTGGGGCCAGGTTTGCAACCCGAGAAGCCGGGGGAGGGAAGGCCTCGACACCATTGTCCTTCACGCGCAGATCGTCTTCCTCGCTCAGATCGCCTTCCGCGACCAGGCGCTTGTCCTCCGCGACCAGGCGCTCCAGGGCTTCGTCCGTCAACCCGGCGACGAGGCGAATGCCCCGCCCTGCCGCCACAGCTCTCTGCAGAAGCTGGTAGCGCCGAATGTCCTCGTCCGTGTAGAGCCTGCGACCGGTCTCGCTTCGCTGCGGCTCTACCGCGCCATAGCGACGCTCCCAAGCCCGAATGAGATCCGGCTTCATACCGGTACGGCGGGCGACGATTCGAATCGGATGTCGAGGGTTCTTGTTCGACTTCTTCACCTCGACATCATAGCAGCTATCGCGCTCTTTTGTGGACAAACCCCCAACCTTGTCAAAATTTTTCCCGTACAGATACTTGACAAGAATCCGCAGCCCGCCTATTATCTTTCTCAGACAACAGAACGTGACCACCAGCCGGGCTTACCTCCCGGCTGCTTTTTTTTGGGGCCGCTTTTTCTTCTCCTTCGAGAAGATCGGCATCTCTTCTCCTCGCTCCACGAGCGGGAGCAAACCCGAGATCGGGCTTGCTATCTCTAGAAACAGCCTGGTTTTGGACAAAAAAATACGGGATACGCCGTGCTCGTATCCCGCGGGTGGCGATCGTGCCTGGAGGTGATGGCACTCTCGCTCTTGGAGGAGCTCGAAATATCTATCAACGCAGCTCAGGGAGTCAGCTTGCGCAACGACCTTTCGAGTACGAGGGAGAGTGTAGTGGGGCCTCGAGCTTCTGTCAATACTTTGTCCATATTTTTTCCAGTTTCTAGCCCTACCCTCTGGACGAACGACTTCATTCGAGGAATTCCAGGATCCCGGATACAATCCCCAGCTTCCGGGGAAAGAAACGGCGACCGGCTCGAAAGCCGCGAGAACGCTCTCCAATCACAGATGGTCGACTCGAGAGCCGGTTTGCCGATTACGATTCAGCGGGCCGTGCGAGCCTGCTCGGCCAACGGAGGTCAGAACATCTTGAGTCGTGGTTACATCATCCCGATCGGTGGAGCCGAAGCGAAGATCAGAGACCGATCGATCCTGCGGCGTTTCGTCGCGATCTGCGGCGGTGAAGGGGCCAGTATTGCGGTCATACCAACCGCCTCGCAGCTCGACGAAACCGGCCCTCGCTATGTCGAGATCTTCGAGAATCTCGGCGTCCGTCGATCCGTCTCACTACCTTTCCAGGAACGCCAGGATGGTTCGAGACAGGACTGGCTCCAGGAGCTACGCAGCGCGACGGGAGTGTTCATGACCGGCGGCAACCAGCTCCGACTGTCGACGACTCTCGGGGGTACCCCGGTCGCCGACCTGCTGCGAGAACGCAACGCCGCGGAGGGTCTGCACGTCGCCGGCACCTCGGCCGGAGCCGCGATCATGTCGGAGCACATGATCGCCTACGGCGAAGAGGGCTCTACACCCCGCAGCGACATGGTGACCTTGACGCCAGGACTCGGTCTGACCCATTCGGCCATCGTCGACCAGCACTTTCGCCAGCGGGATCGGCTCGGCCGCCTGATCACCGCTCTCGCCTACAATCCCCGACCGATCGGCATCGGCCTCGACGAAGACACCGCCGCATTCCTGGGGCCCGACGACTGCCTCGAGGTCGTCGGCAGCGGAGCCATTACCGTCGTGGATCCCTCCGAGGTCGATTACTCTTCCATGGACTCGGCCCGGCCCCATGACCCGGTGTGTGTCATCGGTCTCCGCCTCCACGTGTTGATCGACGGTGCGCGCTACAACATCCGAACCCGCGAGGCCACAGCCCCCGCGTAGGAGCCCGCTGCGGTGAGAATCCTCGACAAATCCGTCTACATCGGCCCCAGTCTCTATGCCCTGTTCCCCGTGATCCGGTTGACGGTGGACCTTCGAGAGCTCGAAGAATGGCCTACCACGAAGCTCGGGGAGGAATTCATCGGGGGTCTTCTCGAAGCCCTGCCGGGCCTGCACGAGCACGGCTGCTCCTACGGCGAACCGGGCGGCTTCGTCCGGCGGCTGCGGGAGAAGGAGGGTACATGGCTGGGGCACGTGCTCGAGCACATGGCACTCGAGCTGCAGAACGTGGCCGGCGCCGAGGTCACGTTCGGCAAGACCCGAGGAAACGGTGAGGCCGGCCAGTACGACGTGATCTACGAGTACGAGCAGGAAGACGTGGGGCTGGAAGCCGGGCGTCTGGCTCTGCGCCTGCTCCTGCACCTGCTTCCGGCCGAGATCGAGTCTTCCCGGGCCGGAGAAACTTTCGATTTCGCCGAGGAACGCGACGAGTTCATTCGTTTTGCCCAGCGCCGGGCCCTCGGACCGAGCACGGCGTCCCTGGTGCGAGCCGCTGAGGAACGCGACATTCCCTGGCAGCGCCTGAACCGCTACAGCCTGGTGCAATTCGGCCAGGGTATCTACAGCAAGAAGATCCAGGCCACCGTGACCAGCGAGACCCGGAACATCGCCGTAGAAATTGCGTCCGACAAGGAAGAGACCCACATTCTCCTCGGCGACCTGGGTCTTCCCGTTCCCAGGCAGCGTCTCGTCTACAGCGAAGAAGCAGCGATCCGTAGTGCGGAGCAGATCGGATTTCCGGTGGTCGTCAAGCCCCTCGACGCCAACCACGGCCGCGGGGTCTCGATCAACCTGCCGGATGCAGAGGCTGTCGCAACCGCCTACGCCCAGGCCCGCAAGCACAGCCGGGGCGTGCTCGTGGAAAGCTTCATTCCCGGCCTCGACCACCGCCTCCTGGTGGTCAACGGCGAGCTGGTGGCAGCGTCCAAGCGGGTGCCCGGGCATGTCGTCGGCGACGGCAGACAATCCATCGCCGAGCTGGTGGAAGAGGTGAACCGCGATCCGCGCCGGGGAATCGGCCACGAGAAGGTGCTCACCCGCCTCGAGTTCGACCACCAGGCGGAACGCCTGATGGCCCTCAAGGGGTACGACCAGAGCTCTGTGCCACCGGAAGGCGAGGTCATCTACCTGCGCTCCACCGGCAACCTGTCGACCGGAGGCACCGCGGTCGACGTGACCGATGTCATCCACCCGGACAACCGGGAGATGGCCCAGCGTGCGGCCAAGGCCATCGGCCTCGACGTGGCCGGGGTGGATTTCCTGACCGAGGACATCTCTCGCTCCTACCGCGAGATCGGTGGTGCCATCTGTGAGGTCAACGCGGCGCCCGGATTCCGGATGCACGTGGCGCCGAGCGAGGGCACGTCCCGGGATCCCGCCGGTCCGGTGATCGACATGCTCTTCCCTCCCGGCTCTCCGGCGCGGATTCCGGTGGCTTCGATCACCGGAACCAACGGCAAGACCACGACCACCCGAATGGTGGCACACATCTTCAAGATGGCCGGACACCATGTCGGTGTCGCCACCTCCGACGGGGTCTATATCGACGGACACCTGACCGTGGAGGGCGACATGACCGGCCCCGTGGCCGCACGCATGGTCCTGCGCGACCCGTCGGTCGACGTGGCGGTGCTCGAGACCGCTCGCGGCGGTCTGCTGAAGCGTGGGATGGGTTATCGCCATGCCAATGTCGGGGCGGTGCTCAACGTGCAGGCGGACCATCTCGGCCTGCGGGGGATCGATACCCTCGAAGAGCTCGCGGAAGTGAAGCGGATCATCGTCGAGGTGGCCAAGGACACCGCGGTGCTCAATGCCGACGATCCCCTGTGCCTGAAGATGGCCGATTACACCAAGGCCGATCACCTCTGCTACGTCACCATGAGCCCCAAACACCCGCTGGTCCGCGAGCACATCCGCTCGGGTGGCCGGGCGGTGGTGCTCGAAGAGGGGATCAACGGCCACATGATCACTCTGTTCGACCGCGGAGCCCATATCCCGCTGCTGTGGACTCACCTGATTCCCGCGACCCTGGAGGGCCGGGCGATCCACAACGTGCAGAACGCGATGTTCGCGGCGGGAATCGCCTACAGCATGGAGGTTCGGCTCGAAGACATTCGCCACGGCCTGCGCACCTTCGACACCACCTACTTCCAGGCTCCCGGGCGGATGAACATCTTCGACGAGCATCCGTTCAAGGTGATTCTCGACTACGGGCACAACCCCGCGGCGGTGGGAGCCATGGTCGAGCTCTGCCAGCGTCTCGAGGTGGAGGGGCGCCGACTGGTGGTGGTCGCCGCTCCCGGAGACCGGCGGGACGAGGACGCGCAAGAAATCGCCCGGCTCTGCGCCGGCAAGTTCGACCTCTACATCTGCCGGCGCGACGACACTCTTCGCGGCCGAGGGCCCGACGAAATCCCGCGGATCCTCGCCGAGGAGCTTCGCAGCCAGGGAGTGCCGGAAGAAGAGATCCGGCAGATTCCCGACGAGCAGCAGGCGATCCAGGCGGCTCTCGAGAGCGCCCGGCCGGGCGATCTTCTGCTGATCTTCGGCGACCAGATCAAGCGGAGCTGGAACCAGATCACTCATTTCTCGCCGACTCACCAGGACGAGCCATCCGCCGCGGGAGTCTCGGACAGCCTGCGGATCGAGATCGGCCCCACCGCCGATTTCTCCCTCGGCGACGAGGACGAGCTGATTCGCGACGAGAGAGGGGTTCGGCTGGCGCGCGAGACCGACGACTGAGCCCGACCATGGAGCTGCGAGACTCCCGTCGCCTGACCGGCCCGAACATTCTCTGGCAACATCCCGGAGCGGTGATCGACATTCGCCTGGACGCAGGGGAAGACGCCGACCCGGTGATCGAAACCTGGCGGCAGCAGGCACGGCGCATTCTCGACGCCATCGACTGGAGGAGCGAGCAGCTGGCCCATCGCCGGTTCCACAGCGGCTTGAGCCTGGTGATGAGCGCCCCGATCGACGCTCTCTACGCCGCCACCGAGGTCAACGAATGGGCCTGGGAGGCGACCCGAAGGGCACTGGCCGGGGAAGATCTGCCCGATCTGGAAGAGGCGGCTGCCGAGCTCTCCCGGCAGATCGCCGAAGAGCGCAATCCGCCGGTGCTCGCCCTACGAGCCGCCGCCCGAGAGCACGGCGTCGCCTTTCTCTGGGACGACGACCATGTCTCGGTCGGCATGGGCACGGGCTCGCGGACCTTCCCCAGCGACAGCATTCCCGATCCCGCGGAGCTGGACTGGGATCTGGTCCACGACATCCCCGTAGCCCTGGTCACCGGCACCAACGGCAAGACCACCACCGTCCGCCTGCTGCGGGCCATGGTCGAGGCCGCGGGCAAGACGCCGGGGCTGTCGTCGACCGATGGCTGCTGGGTGCTCGGCGAGGAGATCGGGGAAGGCGACTACTCCGGGCCGGGTGGCGCGCGGCTGGTGCTGCGCGACCGCCGGGTGGAGATCGCGCTTCTCGAAACCGCCCGAGGCGGGCTGCTGCGCCGAGGCCTCGGCGTCGACCGGGCCGATGTGGCCCTGGTCACCAACATCGCGGAAGACCATCTCGGCGAGTGGGGAGTCCACGACCTCGAAGAGCTCACCGACACCAAGATGATCGTCGCCCGTGGAGCCGAGCACATGGTCCTGAGCTGGGACGACCCGCTGCTCCGCAAAGCCGCCGAAGAGCTCGAGCAGCCGCTGACCTTTTTCACCGTCGAAGAAGACGCCCTCGAAACGATTCCTCCGCAGACCCGTGCCTTCGGTCTGCGCCAGGATCTGCTGGTTCGCCGCCGCTCCGGCGGCTTCGAAGAGCTGGCCCCGGCACGCGAGATCCCATTCACCCTCCGCGGCGCGGCACGGCACAACGTGGCCAATGCCCTGGCGGCGTGTGCCGTGGCCGAGCACCTCGGCCTTCCACCGGACGCCGTCCGCGAAGCCCTGCTCGGCTTCGGCTCCTCGGCCGACGAAAACCCCGGGCGGCTCAATTTCTTCGACCTCGGCGGCGCCTCGGTGATCGTCGACTTCGCCCACAACCCCCACGGGCTCGCCGCCTTGCTCGACCTCGCCTCTCGGCTGCCCGCGACCCGCCGCGCAATCCTGGTGGGTCAGGCCGGGGACCGTAGCGACGAGGACATCCGCGAGCTGCCTCGGCTCGTGTGGCAGAGCCGGCCCGACCTGGTGATCCTCAAGGAGCTCCCCGGGCATCTTCGCGGCAGGCCGCTGGGCGAGATCACCGGCCTGATGGCCCGAGAGCTGCAAAGCCTCGGCGCCACCGAGGATCAGATCCGGCAGGCGAGCTGCGAGCCCGAGGCCGTGCGCGAGGCCCTGCTCTGGGCTCGCCCGGGAGATCTCCTTCTCCTCGTGACCCACGAAGAGCGCGAGCGGGTGCTCTCCCTCCTACACGACCTCTCCGCCCGCGGGTGGCGGCCTGGCGACCCTCTTCCCGATTGACCAAGGCCCGAGCGAGAGCTCGTGGTAGAACTACCGGGTTCGTCCAGGCGAGTCCGTTAGACGCTCTCCCGGCCCGCTCCGTTGAAAGTAGAGGCACGGGCGAACCCCTCGCTCTCGAACCCGATCACTTCTCCATGCAGCGAAAAACAATCATCGGCCTGGCCATCGTTCTCTTCTGGCTCCTCATGATGGGCTCTCTGCTACGGCGCGAGCTCTCCGTGGGGCTTCTCACCCCTCGAACGGTCTCGACGAGCGCCTTTCCCACCGAGTCCTGGATGGCGATCGAGCTCGTGGACGGGCCGCGCGTGGGACAGGTGCACATGCAGGGCGACCTGGAGACCCGCGACGGGGTTGCAGGCCAGCGCTTCTCGCTCGAGGCCGAGCTGAATCTCCGGATCTCGGGCAAGGCCACCGATCTGCGCCTCGAGGGCGAGGTCTGGCGTAGCCAGGAGCCACCCCGCGCCGATTTTCGGTTCCAGGTCATCTCGGGGGGGCACGATTTCGACCTCACGGGCGAGGTGGAGGAAGGGGAGCTGCGCGCGGAGGTGGGCTCGGCCGGGGAGACTCTGCCTCTGGTGCTGCCGATGAGCGAAGACATCCTGTTCTCCAACGGCCTGGGAACGGCTCTCGACTTTCCCGTGCTCGAAGAGGGCGAGGAGCTTCGGGTCGACAGCTTCGATCCCCTGACCCTCTCGAAGGGCCGCGCTCGGATTCGTTACCTCTCGCGAGAGACCCTCGAGCTGGACAGCGGGCCGATCGAGACCCGGCGCCTGCGGGTCGACATGGGAGGGATCGAGTCCTTCGCCTGGATCGACGACACGGGTCAGGTGGTGCGTGCCGAAACACCCGTGGGCCTGGTGCTCCAGCGCCTGGACGGCCCGGGCCGAGACCTCGCCCGAGCCGAAGACGCCCGGTCCCGGCCGGCGGGCGACTTCCTGCGCCTCTCTGCGATCTCGCCCACGGGGCCGCGCCCTTTCCGGGGAGCGTCCAGCCTGCGCTTCCAGCTGTCCGGCATCGAAGAGCGGGAGCTTCCCGTCGACCAGACCCAGAGCCGGGTGGCCGAAGATCTCTACCTCGTCGAGCCGGTCGGAGCCCCGGAGGCGGAGCTCCCTGGAGCGTCCTCGGAGGCCCGGGAATCCCTCCGGGCCTTCCTCCGGAGCGATGCCTTCGTCCAGTCCGAGCATCCCGAGATCCAGGCGAAGGCCCGAGAGATCGTGGACGAGGAGCAGGACCCCTGGCAGAGGGCTCTGCTCCTGCACGACTGGGTCTTCACCTACCTCGAGAAAGAAGCCGTCATGAGTGTGCCCTCGGCCCTCGAGGTGCTGGCGCAACGACGCGGCGACTGTAACGAGCACACCGTCCTGTTCGCGGCCCTGGCCCGGGCCCTCGACCTACCGACCCGGATCGCCATCGGCCTGGTCTGGAGCGACGAGCTGGACGGTTTTTATTACCACGCCTGGCCCGAGGTACACCTGGGGGCCGGCTGGGTATGGATGGACCCGACCCTCGACCAGCCGATCGCCGACGCCACCCACATCAAGCTGCTCAATGGCGGCATCGAGACCTGGCCGCAGCTGCTTCCTTTCCTCGGCCAGCTCGAGCTGGAGATCCTCTCGATCGACGGAGAACCGCAAGACCCATGATCCGAACGCGAGCCCTGACCCGCCTCTACGGTGAGAAGACCGCCGTTTCGAGCCTCGACCTGGATATCGCCGAAGGGGAGTTCTTCTGCTACCTGGGGCCCAACGGCGCCGGCAAGACCACCACCATCAAGATGCTCACGGGTTTGATCCGCCCCACGTCGGGGAAGGCCATGATCGGCGGCATCGACATTCTCGAAGAGCCGCTCGAGGCGAAGCAGATCATGGGTTACGTGCCCGATCACCCTTTTCTCTACGACCGGCTGACCGGCCGGGAATTCATGCGTTTCGTCGCCGGCCTCTACCGGATGAGCGAGCGCGAGCTCGCCGACCGCTGCGATGGCCTGCTCGAAGAATTCGAGATCCTGCACATGGCCGATCGGCTGATCGAGAGCTACAGCCACGGCATGCGCCAGAAGCTGAGCTTCGCGTCGTGTTTCCTGCACGCTCCAAAGGTCGTGGTGGTCGACGAGCCGTGGGTGGGCCTCGATCCCAAGAACATCCGCGCGGTCAAGACCTTCCTCGAGAACCGCACCCGCGAGGGGCTCACGGTGTTCATGTCGACCCACAGCCTGGCCATCGCCGAAGAGGTCGCCGATCGGGTGGGAATCATCCACCGCGGTCGCCTGCTGCACCTCGACACGGTGGAGGGAATCAAGAAGCTCTCCGAGCACCCCGGCTCGCTGGAAGACGTTTTCCTGCAGCTCACACAGGACGACGAGCCTCCGGGCGCAGGCGCATGAGCCCCCTGGCGACCCTGCTCTGGGCCAAGGCGAGGATCTCGCGGCACACCCTGGCGTCCGTGCGCCACGAGTCGAAGCTCAAGGTCGCCTTCGTCTTCGTTTCGACCGTGCTCCTGTGGGTCGGTATCTTCGAGCTCGCTCGCTTCGGCTTCGGCCTGCTCGAGGTCTTCGGTGCCGAGCTCCTGGGCGCGGGCCGACTGAGCCTCAGCGACCTGGTGATGAGTCGGCTGCTCTCGGTGTTCGCTCTCGTTCTCTTCGTGATGCTGATCTTCTCGAATCTGCTGATCGCCTTTCAGACGTTCTTCCGCGCCAAGGAGATGGCGTACCTCGTCCAGAGCCCGATCTCCACCACCGATCTCTTCCTCGGGCGCTTCTACGAGTGTGTGACCTTTTCTTCCTGGGCCTCGGCCTTTCTCGGCTCTCCGGTGCTCCTCGCCTATGGGCTCGAGTCCGGCGCCTCGCCCCTGTTCTATCTCTCCCTGATCCCGTTCTATCTGCCGTATGTGGCGATCCCGGCCGCCCTCGGCACCCTTGCCACTCTGCTGCTGGTGCGAATCTTCGGCCGCCTGCGCCGCGGCCCCTGGACCTTTTTCGGCGCGGCGGCTCTGGTCGGCCTTTTCTTCTACTTCCGCCGCTCGATCCGGATTCCCGACCTCTCGAGCAGCGCCGATCTCCATGCCCTGGTGGAAGCCCTCGGCAGCACCCAGTCGGCCTTCCTGCCGAGCCACTGGGCGGCCTCCGGGGTTCTCGCCGCGGCCGGCGGCAACTTTTCGGAAGCCCTGTTCCAGCTCGCGCTCCTGCTCGCCAACGCCCTGCTCCTCGTCTACCTCGGCACCCGGGTTGCCGAACGTTTCTTCCACACCGCCTGGACCGGTCTGCAGGGCGGCGGAGATGGACCCGAGCCCGACCGCAGCCGTGGGCTCCTGGGACCCAAACTGGAACGGGCACTGAGATTCCTGGGAGAGCCGGATCGATCGCTGGTGATCAAGGATCTGCGGCTCTTCTGGCGCGACTCCGCCCAGTGGTCGCAGTTCGTGATCTTCTTCGGAGTCATGGCTCTCTACCTCGCCAATCTCCGGGGCCCCGGGGCCAACCAGGGGTTGTGGAGCGGTTGGGGCACCTTGCTCAACCTCGGCGCCTCGATGCTGGTGCTCGCATCGCTCACCACTCGCTTCGTCTTTCCGTTGATCAGCCTCGAAGGCAAACGATTCTGGATTCTCGGCCTGGCACCGGTCTCCCGACGCCGCATCGTGTGGCAGAAATTCTGGCTCAGCGTGACCACGACCTCCGTCTTCACGCTCACCGTGGCGCTGCTCTCCGCCACCCAGCTCGAGCTCGACGGCCTGGCCTTTGCCCTCTCCCTTGGCGGAGTGGCCGCAACCACCGTCGCCTTGTCGGGTCTGGCGGTGGGCCTCGGCAGCCTCTACCCCAACTTCCAGGAAGACAATCCGGCACGGGTGGTATCGGGCATGGGAGGAACCCTGAACTTCCTCCTCAGCATGATCTACGTCCTTCTCGTGCTCGCGGCCCAGGCGGTGGTATTGCTATGGGACCGCCTGGGCGAGAGCTTCGGCGACGAGTCGTTTCCCTGGGTGGTCGCTGGTGCCTCGGCCTGGATCTTCGGCCTGACGCTCCTCACCTGTGGCCTGCCGATGCGGCTCGGCATTCGCCACCTGGAGCGGACCGAGATCTGATCCTCGTCGCCGCTCGGCGAAGACCCCTTCCGGGGGCGCCCTGGATTTTTCTCCGGAAGTCCCTGTAGTCTTGACTCTACGAAGTGCCAGCTCGGGGGGAGCTCGGGGTGAGGGGAAAGATCGAGGAACGAAATGGAACCATCGTGTGTATCTCGCTGCCGTAGGCTCCTCTCGGGGGCCCGGATCCTCGCCTTCACCTTCCTGCTCTCACTGGTTTCCAGCCTGCCACCGGCTCTCGCCGAGGGCGCCGGTTCGCAGGGTGCCCCCGAGACCGGCTTGCGCCTGCAAGAAGGCTGGCATGTCGTCCGCCCAGGAGACACCTTGGAGAAGATCTCCAGGAAGTATCTCGGGGCGCCGATTCGCTGGCCCGAGAACTGGGAGCTGAATCCGGAAGTCTCCGATCCCAACCGGATCTACCCGGGGCAGCGACTGCGGATCCTACTCCCCGGTTCCCTGCCCGACGACGGGGCCCTCGTCTTTCGGATCTCTCGCAAAGTGGAGAATCAGCTCCTCCCCCTGAGCTGGCAGGATGCCCGGCTCAACGATCTGCTCCAGTCTCGCGACAGCCTACGAACGTTCGACAAATCATCGGCAGAGCTGTGGTTCTTCGACGACACCCACCTGGTGCTGAGCGAGAGCTCCCTGGTGGTGATCGGGAATCAGCGAGCCGATTCCCGGGCCGAGCTCCCCACCCAGATCGAGATCAAGCTCGGCCAGGCCGACCTCTCCGGTTCCCTGCCGGATCCCGCAGAAGACTCCATCGAAATCGTGCTGGGAGATGCCGTGGCCCAGCCCAGAGCCGGCGCCTCCGGCGAGGTGGAGACACGAGCTCGTAGGCCCGAGGCCGGCGGCGCCCAGCTGATGGTCTACCAGGGCGAGAGCGACCTGGAGGCCGCAGGAGCCCGGGTCGAGGTGGCCGAGGGCATGGGTTCCGTGGTGAGTGAAGGCGAGCCGCCCGGACCGCCCGAGAAGCTGCTGCCCGCCGCCGAAGGCCTGGTGCCGAAAGACGGCGCGGTAGTCGCCGAACGGCGGCCGGAGCTCCGCTGGGACGCGGTGGACGGGGCCGTGAGCTACACCCTGGAGGTCTGCCTCGACCCCCGCTGCGGCCAGCTCGAAGCGCGGCGCACCGGCCTAGAGGAAACCCGCTGGCAGAGCGATGTCGATCTACCCCTCGGGAACCTGCTGTGGCGGGTTACCGCGGTGAGCCGGTCGGGGCTCGACGGTTTTCCCACCGCATCGACCCGACTGGAGATCACGGACCGCCCCCGCGACGAGCAGCCGCCGCGGATCACCTGGAAGATCACCGGGCCCCAGGCCCGGATCGGCGACACGTTGGTGGTCGGCCCGGGTTTCGAGGTGGAGGTGGAGGTGGACGACCCGAGCGGAGTCGGGAGCTGGTCGCCGATCGTCGATGGCGAGCCGGTCTCGCCGCAGAGCCTCGCCACCGACCTCGCCGCCGGAAAACACACCCTGGCGATTCGAGCCGTCGACAAGGCTGGCAACGAAGGCACCTCGGAAACCGTGACCTTCACCTTCGACCCCGACCCTCCCGTCCTGCACTGGGGATTCGAAAGGGTCGGCCGCAAGGGACAGGATCTCGCATCGCAATTCGCCGAGGACGGGCCCCAGGCCAACCTCCAGGGGCGCCACCGGCTCCAGGTGGCACGCAAGAAATGGCGCCTGGACTCCGACTTTACCCAGGTCGTTGTCCGATCGGCCAAACGCAAGATCCGCCTGCGCGATCTACCCGACTCGAAGATCACCCGCGAGCAGGGCCTCTGGGTTCTGGCCGACGACCCTCCATGCGCCGGCCAGCTGCAGATCGCCTACGAGCTCGAAGAGCGGCGGCATCCGGACGTCCGGCGCCCGGCGCCGGTTCTCGTGGTCGACGCCACCGACTGTGTCGGCAATCGATCGCGGATCGCCTGGCCGCTCCTCCTGGGCCGGCGCTGATGCCACAGATCCGCCTGCCGCTCCTGGCCAAAGTCGCCCTGGCTCTGGCCGCGGCAGCTCTGTTGCCCCTGTCGATCAGCTTCTTCCAGCTGCGCACCAATGAGGACGCCCTGTTCTCCCAGGTGCGCCGCACGCACATGGTGGCCACCTCCTCGACCGCGGGCCAGATCGACACACGGCTGGCCGCCTTCGACGCCCTGACCCAGAGCCTCGCGGTCCATCCCGTGCTCGTCGGCTCCCCTCGCTCGGAAACCTCGCAGGAGCTCCTGCGGGGAACCCTCGCCGCACAACCCGAGGTCGAAGCCATCGGTGTGTACACCGCGGCGGGAGAAGAAGTGATCCTGGCCCAGCGCAAGGATCTGCGAGCCGAGCTGGAGCTCGTCTTCGACCCCGCCCAGGAACCGGGGATCGAAGTGATCCACGGCCAGAACCAGCGCTGGCTCCGGGCTCGACGCCCGCTGGCCCAGGATCTCGGGAGCCTTCTCGTGATCGCCGAGGCGGCCTGGCTCGATCCTCTGCTCGAGACGCCGGAAATCGGCGAGGAAGCCCAGCTGTTGCTGGCCAGTCGCGACGATCCTCCGGTGCTCCTGGCGAGCTCGCCCGGCCTCTCCCTCGAGGAATTTCCGGCCGCCGCGGTGGCTCGGGCCCGCACCGCCAAGCTGCAGAGTGAGGCCGCACGTTTCGAGGACCCTCGAACCGGCGCCATGATCGTAGGTTACTCCCAGGTCCGCGGGACGCCCTGGATGGTTCTCTCCCGGCAGCCGGCACGGGTCGCGGAAGCCGCCGAGGGCCGCATTCGCAGGGCCACCCTGTTCTCGGCCCTCGCCGCCCTGGTCTTGACGGCCCTCTTTTCCCTCGGGGCCTGGATCAACGTCGTGCGTCCGCTCCGGCGTCTCGCCACGGCGCAGCAGGAGCTCCTCGGCTCCCCCGATCCGAAGGCCGGCGGGGCCTCGGAGATCGAGCAGCTCGAGGCCTCGTTCGAGGCGCTGCAACAGCGGATCGAAGACAGCGAGAGCCTGAACGAGGTATTCCTCGGCCGCTACCAGGTCCACAAAATGATCGGCTCCGGGGCCATGGGCTCGGTATTTCGCGGCTGGGACCCGAAGCTCCAGCGTACGGTGGCCCTCAAGACCATCCGCCTCGACGCCGACGGCTTCGACCGCGAGAAGCTGGTGAAGAGCCTGCTCGAGGAAGCCAGTGTCAGCGCCCGCTTCAACCACCCCAACATCGTCACGGTCTACGACATGGCCGATGGCGGCTCCTCGGCGTTCATCGCCATGGAGTTCGTGCAGGGGGTCAGTCTCGACGCCTACCTCTGGGATCGCGAGACCCTGACCCCGGACGAGGTGATTCCGGTGGCGCTGGCGATCGCCCGGGCCCTCGCCGCCGCCCACGACCAAGGGCTCGTGCACCACGACGTCAAACCGGCCAACGTCCTGCTCGGCCTCGACTCTTCGATCAAGGTCACCGACTTCGGCATCTCGCAGCTGATCTCTTCCGCGGTCAAGAACGAGGAGAAGATCTGCGGCACCCCGGGCTACCTGGCACCCGAGTCCCTGACCGGCGAGGGGTACCAGCCGAGCAGCGACCTGTTCGCACTCGGCCTGATCATGTACGAGGCCCTGGTGGGCAAACACCCGTTCTTTGGCAAGACCGTGCGCGAGACCCTGATCCAGACCATCATGGAGCCGGCACCACCCATTCGCGAGCAGGTCCCGGGCATTCCCGAGCCCCTGGCCCAGCTGATCGATCGACTCCTCGCCAAGGACCCCAGGAAGCGTCCCGCCAACGCCGCCGAGGTGGTATCGATCCTGGAAGAGATGGCCTACGCGAGGAAACTGCAGTGGCATCCTTCCGTCGAGACCCTCCGCAATCTCGACGTGCCGGATTACGTCGAGGTGACCCGGGAAACCCGCCTCATCGATCTCCCCGAACGCCACCTGATCCACTCGGAATAACTACTGTTCGCGGAGCCGCTCCAGGTTCTCGCGGAACAGGGCGTTGTCGGGCTCGATCTCGAGCCCTTTTTCGAGGGCACGAATGGCCCCTTCGAGGTCCCCCATCAGGTAGGCCACGTTGGAGCGATACTGGTAGACGATCACGTAGCTCGGGGCAGCCTCTTCGGCCTCGGCCAGGTGCTCCAGCGCCACCTCGTATTGCCCCCGACGAGCCGCCTGGCTCGCCATCTCCGCCAGCCGCGCGGCTTCCTGCTCGGCGGCATTGCGCGGTCCCCGAACATCCTGACGCCCGGTCAGGCGAAGCAGCGCCCGGCGGGAAGGCTCGTATTGGGGCTGGTACCGCAAGGCGGTGGAGTAGTCGGCGACCGCGAGATCGACCTGCCCCTTGCGCTCCCGGATCACCGCCCGGTTGTGGTACGCCTCCACGCTCAAGGGAGCGATTTCGATGGCGCGGTTCAGCTCCTCCATTGCTTCGTCGAAACGCCCGAGCGCTCCCAGGCAACCCGCCAGACTGGTGCGCAGGGTCGGGTCGTCGGGATCGAGCTCGATCAGCTGCAGGTAGATCCGCGCGGCCCCACGGTAGTCGCCCTGCTGAAAAAGGATGGCCGCCATGTTGCGATCGCCCTGCGGGGAAGAAAGGGCCCCTGACGGATCTTCGCCCTCGGATCCTCCGAGATAACCCAGGCTCTCGAGATGCTGGAGCTGGGCCCGCTGCGCCGGCCCGAGCTCCTCCTGCGCCACTCTCCTGCCTCTGTCCGCCCCTTCCCAGGTGGCGATTCGAGGGGCTTCCCCGGGCTCGCGGAACGATTCGGTGAGAACCCGACCCGGCATGTCCTCGGCGACGGGAATCCCGAGCAGAGAGAGGATGGTCGGTGTGATGTCGAGAATGCTCGGGCGATCGATCCGAGCGTTGGCCTCGATCTGGTTGCCGTACAAATAAAGTATGCCCTCGAGCTTGTGGAAACGCTCGCTCACCCGCCGGAGATCGCGGGTCTTGCTCGGGTCGTCGTGCAGGGCACCGAGCTCGAAGCCGTGGTCGGAGAGCACCACCAAGGTCGTCCGTTCGTCGAGGGCGTCGAGGTACTCCCCCAGGAGCCGGTCGGCGAAGAGATACATCTGCTCCACGGTCTGCCCGTACTTCGCCTGTTGCTTCGCGAGCTCGCCGCCCAGATCTTGGGCTCGGAACAGGTGGCCGAAGAGGTGGGACGAAGAATCGACCCCTTCGACGTAGACCAGCTCCAGGTCGGGCCGCTCCTCTCGCCAGAGCATCAGACCCACGTCGCGATAACTCTTGGCCGTGGCCAGGGCCCAGCGGAAATGGGCCAGCTCGTTCTGGAAATCGAACGGAGCCTCGAGCTCCTCCGTCGGCACCTGGACGAACGGCGAGAGCTCGTCGACCCCGAGGTCTTGCGGCCGGCGCAGAAGGGGAGACAGCCGCTCGAAGAGCTCGGGCGGATACGTTCTCTCCCCGCTGTCGTCACCCTCTCCTCCGGTGAAGGCTCCTTCGAAGAGGAAGTGGTAGGCCGTGTGGTCGCTGACCACGTGACCGTCGACCTCTTCCGGCGGCCACGTCGCCCACCAGCCCACAGTGGCCACGGTGCGGCCGGCTTCGGTGGCGATATTCCAGAGCGCCTTGACCTTCCGCATCGACGAGGTCACCGGCAGCTGCTCGCCGGTCTCCTCGCTGATCGCTACGAAGTGGCCGATCCCGTGCTCTTCCGGTCCCTTGCCGGTGGCGATCGTGGTCCAGATGATGGGCGAGAGCAGCGGTTTCTGGCTCACCAACCGGCCGTAGGCTCCTTCCTGGCGCAGGCGGGCAAAGTTCGGCATCTTGCCTTCCGACATCAGGAGGTCGATGGTCTGGGGATCCATTCCGTCGAGCCCCAGGACCAGGACTCGCGGCCGATCCCCCGAGCCTCCGCAGGCGTGGAGGAGAGAGACCAACAGGAGGATGGAGAACAGGAGAAAGAGTCGTTTCATGGCCTGAACGCTAAGCGGTCGCAGGTCGCCGGTCAAGGCCCACTCCGGAAGCTCTCTGGGGCCGATACAGCAGTATGACGAACAGAAAGACCAGGAGCAGGTCGCGATACAGGAACAGGCGAGACTCCCGCTCTTCGAACAGCAGCAAGGCATAACAGGCCGCTTCGACCGCGAAGAGCAGAGCCAGATTCCAGCTCTGACGGTGGCGGGCCAGGAGCAGCAGCAGGAGGAAGACATAGTAGTAGGCGGCCAGGCTCAGCCCGGCGAAGAGCAAGGGCAGGGCGAGAAGCACGGTGTCGGAATCACGAAGCCCGCCAACGCGCCACGCGACGAGCAGCAGCAGGGGAGCAAAAACCAGGGCCATCTGCCAGCGGTAAATGGATTGTCGGCGGTTCTTCAGATCCTCGAGCTCTTCCGCCGTGACCCACCCGAGATCCGGCTGGAAGGCCAGCACCTCGGTCAATCCGACCACGTTGGGAGAGATATTCGCCAGGTGGTTCTCCATGTTGGCGTGGAAGTCCCGCCAGTGGTCGAGCCCCCGGGGCAAGAAGATGACGGAGGCCACGAAGAGGAACAGGCCCGTGCCGAGGAGCCCGGCGAAGAACCGCTGGAGTCGGCGCGGAATCCGCCCCTTGCGACGCCAGAGAGCCACGGCCTTCCACAGCAGCGGGACCACGAAGAGCACCGGGAACACCCGCAAGGCCGCGGCGATGGCGAAAAGACTGCCGGCCCGAGCGTGGCGCTGGCGGCGCAGATCGAGAAACCCCCAGACGACACAGAGCAGCCAGGGGAATCGCAAGAAGGCTCCACCTACCCAGCCGAAGGTCGCTCCGAAGAGGACAAAGAAATAGAGAGCCGCCAGCAGGGCGGTCGAGCCCCCGCAGTGCCGCAACACCAGGCCGAACATGGCCAGCAGCAGCAGAGAGTCGAGGAGGGCCAGGACCAGAATTCCCCGCGACGACCCCGCCGGCACCCAGCGGCTCAGGCTGCCCCCCATCAAGGCCCAGACCGGCGTGGGATTGAAGCCGTGGTCGAGCAGAACCGTGCCGTACAGCGGCCCGAGCTCGGCTCGGAACCACTCCACATCGCGCTTGAAATCTCGCCAGCGGGCCTGGGTGAACCGCTGGCGGATGGGCTCGCTCCTGGCCAGGAGCCGGCGCACGTGCACCCGTTCGTAGGTTTCGAGATCCCGGGCTTCCGTGGCGAGGAAATGCTGGTTGAAGAGCTCCGACTCGGCACGCACCATGGCCGTGTACAGGTCGCCGTACCCGAGCTCTTCGAAGTATTTCGACCCCAGGTAGTAGTGGGCGACGTCGTGCAGGTGCACGAACGTGCGTTCGCCGTGGAAGGAGAAGTAGTTCAGGTAATTGACCAGCCCGAGAGCCGTGAGCAACCCGAGCCAGATCCCCTGCCGCCAGCGACCCACCAGGAACGGCAAGCCCAATGGGCGGAGAAAGAGAAACAGGGCCGCCGCCGAGGCCAGGAAGAAATTGACGACCTTGATCTCTCGCAGGTCGACCCCCCCGTACGGCAGAGACACCCCGATGCCGAGGACCGCCAGGGCCACCG
This sequence comes from uncultured Thermoanaerobaculia bacterium, assembly GCA_964565225.1. Lineage (GTDB taxonomy): Bacteria > Acidobacteriota > Thermoanaerobaculia > Multivoradales > J023 > CAZMEL01. The sequence continues at coordinate 26,697 of CAZMEL010000026.1, forward strand.
CAAGGCGAAGCACCCAAGGCTTCCCGAAGAGCCCGCTACGGAACCCGAGGGCGAAGATCGGCAGCAGACCCACCAGCAGCAGAGGAAGATTTATCACTTCCGCCGCCGACCTTCAACCAGTGATCTCCAGGGCCCTGAGACGGTGCCCCCGGGCCGGTAGAGACTCACCCGCCGCTTCCAGGAGATCGGCCAGGCGCAGGTGGTATTCGGCGCTGCCCACTTCGGGCCAGACCCCGGCCTGCTGGTGCATCAGCTCCTGCTCCAACCGGTCGAGCCGTTCGACCTCCCCTCTCGCGATATCGACCCGATCGGAGGGCCGTACCGGATTCTGGCTGGGAATTTGCCGCGGATTGATCTCCGCCGCTCGTTCGAAGGCTTCGAGGGAACGGCGGAGCTGGCCATTCCGCTGGTAGATCAGCCCCAGGTTGTAGAAGAGAACGTCGTTGGTCGAGGCGACGGACGCCGCCTTCTCGAACGAACGAACCGCCCGCGGCCAGTCCCTCGACTCATAGGTGACCCCCAGCATGTAGTGAAAGTGCCCGATGAGATTTCGGGTCAGGTAGTCCTTCGGAACCCGAGGATCGTTCTCGCCTTCGAGCGAGCTCTTGGTCCACGGAATCTCCCGTGGCGGCGCGCCTGCTCGCACCGTCCGAAACACCCAACCCACGGGCTCCAGATCGATCTGCGGATGATTCCAGTTCGGATGGTGGGTGAAGAAGAGCGGATCGGTATCGGGGTCGAAACGCAGGGCCGGCAGCTGAGCGTCTCCGACCCCCTGGAGGATCAGGTCGACATCGGGGCGGACCCCTTCCACCAGGTGGAGATAGATCAAGACGAAGAGAATGTTGTCGTCCGAGGCGGAGAGGTGGGCCCCCGGTGGAAGGGTCGAGAGAAGGTTGCGGCTGAAGTCTTCGGCGATCCGAAATCGACTGCGATCGTTGGGCACCCACCCGGAGAGCAGCAGAGTGAGGGGAATGGCCGCCGCGAGCCCGGGCACCAGGCGCCCCCAGCGATCCTTCGCGATCTGCAGTCCCCAGGCTGCCAGGAGGACCGCCAGGAGGTACGCCGGAATGTAGTACCGATGCCAGATGAAGAGGTCCGACCTCGATCCGTGCAGGGCCATGGAGAGCCAGTTGGCTGCCATTCCGAGCAGGGGAAGGGAAACCGGCCAGCCCCGGCGCCAGCCCAGGGTCGCTCCCACCACGGCCAGCACGGCCCCGGCCCAGCTGAGCTCCTCGCCGAGGCTGGTGAGAAAATCGACCAGCACGGGTAGTAGATCGGCGGGCCCTTCGAGCCAGGAGCGCTGCCAGAAATCCCGGCGCCCGACCACCTTCAGGAATCCGCCGAGAGTTTCCGGATTGCCCCAGTCGAGCCGTGGATCCATGCGGGATCGGAGTGGCAGGTAGAGGTAGGGTAGAAGGCCCGCGAGGCCCGCAGCACAGATCTTCAGCATCTCCAAAGGGCGCCGCAGCAGGCTTCTCTCGGTCGCCACGGCAAAGACACCCACCGCGAGCCCATACACCCCCAGAAAGGTGTGATTGCAGGCCCCGAGGCCGGCGGCCAGTGCCGCCCAGGCCATGGTGGAGGTCTTGCGATCGCGAAACCATTCCAGCGCCAGCCAGGTCACCACCAGGACGAACAAAGCATTGAGGCTGTAGACCCTCTGGATATTCGCCTGCGACCAGAAGCTGGGGCCGAACGCCGCTGCTCCCACCGCCACCCAGGCGACTGTCCGATCGAGCCCCCACCGGCGCAGGAGCAACAGGAAGGCACCGTCGGCCGCGGCCGCCCAGAAGGCGCTGAACAGGCTCATCCGAAACGCGACGGACCCCACCGGCACCAGAATGATCCACAGCTTGCCCAGGAGCACATACAGCGGATATCCGCTCGGGTGAGGGATCCCGAGGGTAGCGGCAGCGGCCACCAGCTCTCCGCTGTCGCCCACGAAAATCGTGCGGCAGGCACCCCAGGCATAGATCAAGAAGGTGGCGGTTCCCACCAGAGCCGACTCCAGGGCCAACGCTCGGCCCGGAGTTTCTGCCTGTTTCGTCTGCATCCGCATCGAGCTCGTTTTCGAACTGCCACCCTACAAGATGTAGCCGCGCATGATACCGGAAGTCTTCGTCTAACAGCCCGTGGTGAAAGCCGGAGGCTTCGAGCCCGACAAATTGAAAAGATGCTATAGTGCAATCTTCAAACTTGCCGCCGCAGCGTTGGACGTTGCGCGTCCGAGAGCGATCTATTCAATTGAACAATTTTTCTCCGGGATACCCCGGCCATGGATTCGGGTCGAGACGATAAACAAAGTGTTTTCATCGGACCTCATCAAGGCACGAGATCGACCCCGGCTTCCCGCCTTTCGCGGCTTCCTCCTGCTGTGCCGCAATGTCCTGGGTATCGGTTTTCTCTCGGTGCTCCTCTTCGAATTCTTCGGCCAAACGTTTCTATTCGAGGACAAGCTCTACTTCGTCAACGATGTCGACCATCGCATGGAACCCCTCTCCGAACCCGACCTGAACAGCGATGGCATCCGCTCGTTCCGAGAGTCGGAGGACTTCGGGGAAGAGGCGATCAACATCGTGTACCTCGGCGATTCTTTCGTCTACGGGTTCAAGCTCGACCCTGAAGACACCGTACCCGGCCAGATGGAGGCCATCGCCCGGCGAAGCCATCCGGAGCTCGAGATCAACGTCGCCAATTTCGGCTGGATTTCCTCCTCTCCACTCCTCTCTCGGCGCCTGCTGCAGGACATCGGACACGAATACAAACCCGACGTGGTGATCCTCGGACTCGATATGAGTGATTTCGAGGACGACATCAAATACCGCAAGCTGATCGAGCGCCAGGGGTTCTACCAGCTCCTGGAAGCCGTTCCGCTGAGCGTGCTGGCGCTCAAGAAGATCCTGCGAAAGGTTCCGCCGCTCCATCCGCTGCACCAACGGCTCTTCGAGTTTCCGGCCGAGCGGTTCTTCGTCACCGCCCACCCCATGGAGTCGATGCTCCCGTACTACGAAGAAGTCCGGCGAAACATCGACGACATCCACCGTTGGTCGCGAGACGAGCTGGGAGCACAATTCATCCTCCTGGTGTACCCACGCAGCTATCAATACAGCGCGCGGGAGGCTCCAAGGAACTGGGAAGGGCGGCACTACGAGGTGCTCGGCCCCCATGTACACGAGCCGTTTCGCTACTTCGAGGAACTCGCCGCGAAGGTCGAGTATCCGATCTACTCACTTCTCGAAGACTTCCAGAATACGGACGTCTTCCCGACCTGTTTCGAATGGGATCCCCACTGGAACGAGGATGGGGCCCGTATCGCGGCACGCGCTTCGTATCGGGCCTGCTTGCAGGAGGGGTGTTTCAGCGTACCGGTGGAGCCCCTGCTCGACCTGACCGCCAATACGGAAAAAGCCAGGTGAGGCACCTGGCTTTGGAATTCCGAAAATTGGTTGCGGGGACAGGATTTGAACCTGCGACCTTTGGGTTATGAGCCCAACGAGCTACCGGACTGCTCCACCCCGCGACACTTTTTCAACAGCTGGGGCCCTGAGCCATCTTGCTCAGACGACAATCTGGCCCAGACGACGAGTCCTGTTGCCATTCCTAGCAACAGGACGTTGCCGCCCCAGCGGCGAAACGTAGAATCGCACAGTCCTCCGGCTCTGTCAACAGCTTTCCTCCCTTCTATCGCCGACCGAGTGTTTGGGGTATTCTCTGCTCTTCCGGACCCGAGAGGGTGACGCACCGAAACCAGGCCAATCTAGGGGAGACCCATGTACGATATCGAAGAGCTAGTGGCTCGTGAGATTCTCGATTCCCGAGGCAATCCGACCATCGAGGTCGACTGCCTACTCAAGGGAGGTGCCATGGGACGGGCCGCCGTACCCTCGGGAGCATCGACGGGCTCTCGCGAGGCTCTCGAGCTACGAGACGGAGGCGAACGGTTTCTCGGCAAGGGAGTCACCCGCGCCGTCGACTTCATCCACGAAGAGATCGCGCGGGCGATCGAAGGGATGGATGCTCGCGACCAGGTGCTGATCGATCGCACCCTCATCGAGCTCGACGGCACCGCCGGCAAGACCCGGCTCGGCGCCAACTCGATTCTCGGCGTCTCCCTCGCCGTGGCCAAGGCTGCGGCCGAGCTGGCCGGCCTGCCCCTCTACTCCTACCTCGGGGGGCCCATCGCCACTCTGCTGCCCGTTCCTCTGCTGAATGTGCTCAACGGGGGTGCACACGCCAACAACTCGGTGGACATCCAGGAGTTCATGATCGTTCCCATGGGTTTCGAGACCTTTTCGGAGTCCCTGCGGGCCGGGGTCGAGATCTACCACACGCTGAAAAAGCTGATCGATCAACAGGGCCTCTCCACCTCGGTGGGGGACGAGGGCGGCTTCGCCCCGAATCTGCCCTCCAATCGTTCGGCCCTCGACCTCCTGATGCAGGGAATCGAGAAGGCCGGCTACGAGCCCGGACGCCAGGTGGCCCTCGCCCTCGACGTGGCCGCCAGCGAGCTGGCGGAGGGATCGAACGGTCAGGGAGTCACCTACGGCCTGGTCAGCGAGGGACGTACTCACCTATCGGCGGCCGACCTGGTGACCATGTACCGGGAGTGGATGGAAAGCTATCCCCTGGTCTCGATCGAGGACGGCCTGGCGGAGAACGATTTCGACGGCTGGCGCCTGATGACCGACGAGCTCGGAGACGCCGTGCAGCTGGTGGGCGACGACCTCTTCGTGACCAATCCGGAGGTGCTCGCCGAAGGGATCAGCGAAGGAATCGCCAACTCCCTGCTGGTCAAGGTCAACCAGATCGGCACCCTGACCGAGACCCTGCACGCGATCGAGATGGCCAAGAACAGCGCCTATTCGAATATCATCAGTCATCGGTCCGGCGAGACCGAGGATACGATCATCGCCGATCTGGCCGTCGCCTCCCAGGCGGGTCAGATCAAGACCGGGGCACCCTGCCGCAGTGATCGGGTGGCCAAATACAATCGACTACTCAGAATCGAAGAGGAGCTGGAGGACGCGGCGAGCTTCCCCGGCGCGCACGCGTTCCCTCGCTGGGAAGGGTGACGACCCAGAAAGACGGCACATCGAGAGCTTCGTACCGCTCGTTTCTCGGAGTGGCTGTTCTGTTTCTCCTGGCCCTTCTGACGACCGCGGGTCTCAAGAGCTACCGAGACCTGGCGGTCGCCCGCTCCCACGCCGCACACCTGCGGGACGAGATCGACCAGACCCGGCGCAATATCGAGTTCCTGGAAGATCGTATCGAGAGGATCGAGACCGATCCTCTGACCCTCGAGCAACTGGCCCGTGAAGAGCTCGGTATGGTTCGACCGGGAGATCTCGTGATCGTCCTGCCCGAAGAAGGATCGGAGCCCCCAGCCCCTTAGCGCCGAAAACGCCGAGCCGATCCGTCGCCACGGATACCCATTTGCAATGACGATGTTCAGCACCCAAGGGGTGAGCGAGCGCCACGTGGATCAATGGTCGGAGCTCTCCGACCAGATCCGGGTCAGTGAGCCCTACCTTCGCCTGATGGGCCAGCTCGGCGAGGTCGGCCGACTGCCGGTCCCGGCGGCGGCCTGGGTGCTCGAGCTGCTGGCGGAAGATCTCGGCCGCCCGCTACTGGTGATCGTTCCCCACGAGGTGAACGCCTACACCTGGCTCGAGGCGACCCGGGTCTTCACTCCTCACCGGCGCGAGGCGACCTACTTTCCCGCGCCGTCCCTGACTCCTTACCAGGAGGCAGAGGTCTCGTTGCTCGTGCGCGCCGAGGAATCGAAGGCCGTGGACCGGATCGTGCGGCGGCAGGTCGATACCGTGATCACGACTCCCCGGGCCCTCTTCCGTCGGCTGCCCGAACCCGACCATTTCCTGCCCGGGGTCCTCGAAGTCCAGCCGGAAGAAGACCACGCCGTCGACACCCTGGCGGCCCACCTCCAGCGCTGGGGCTACCACCGCAGCGACCTGGTGTTCGAGGTCGGCCAGTTCGCCGTGCGGGGCGGTGTCTTCGATGTTTTTCCTCCCGGCGAACGGCTGCCGATTCGCCTGGATTTCTTCGGCGACACGGTGGAGACCATTCGCCGCTTCGAGCCGGAGAGCCAACGATCCCAGGAACGGCTCGACCAGGTCCGAATCCTGCCGCTCTCCCTCTTCTCGCAGGGAGAACAGGAGGCCACGTTCCTCGCGGATCTGCTGGCCGAGCAGTTCGGACCGGATCTGGGTGGTGAGACCGCGGAACGGCTCGCCGCCCTGCGCAACCAGGGTCAATTCGACGGCTGGGAGCACTATCTGCCGCTGCTCAACGGCCCGACCCGCTCCCTGGCCGAGCTCTTGCCCGATTGCCTGACCGTGACCCTCGATCCCGCCGGTCTGCGGGACGAAGCGGAGCACCACGCCCAGCTGCTGCAGAAAGACTTCGAGAGCCGGGTCGAGCAGCAACGCCTCGCGGTGGCACCCGCGGATCTCGAGCACGACGTCGCGACGGTGCTCGACCTGCTGGACAGCGCCGAGGTTCGACTCGGCGACCTGATGGTCCGGATCCCCGACACGGCCGATTTCGCCGCCACCGCCACCGACCTGATGCACGACCAGCCAGCGCTGCTGCCGCGGGAAGTGGAGGTCGCCAGAGCCCGGGGAGATCGCGTGGCCCTGGTGGCCCCGGCCGAGCACCACGCGAAGATGGCGGAATACCTGGACCTGCGCGAGATCGCCGTCGGCCGCGACGGGGTGGAGCTCTTTCCGGGCGACCTGCAACGGGGCTTCCATCTGCCCGCCGCGGGACTCACCGTTTTCGCCGAGCGCCAGCTTCTACGCCGCAGCCCCCTGACCCGCAAATCCTCCCGGCGCAAACGGTTCGGACCCTTCCTCGCTTCTCTGCGCGATCTGAAGATCGGCGACTTCGTGGTGCACGCCGACCACGGTATCGGTCAATTCATCGCCCTGCGCAATCTCGGTGGCGAGACCACCGATCGTGCCCACCTACCGCCCGAGATCGCCCAGGTGGTCAAGGAAGGGGACGGCGGCACCGAGGTGATGGAAATCGCCTACGCCAGCGGTAAACGCCTGCTGCTCCCTCTCTCCCGGCTCGACCAGGTCCAGAAATACAGCGGCATCGAAGGCCTGGCCCCGCGCCTCGACCGGCTCGGCGGAACCTCCTGGAAGCGCACCAAGCAGCGTATCAAGAAGGGCATGCGCGACATGGCGAAGGAGCTGCTCGAGCTCTACGCCGAGCGCCAGCTCGCCACCGCTCCGGAGATCCGCCCCAGCCAGGAGATGCTGGCCGATTTCCAGACCAGCTTCGAGTTCGAAGAAACCCCGGATCAGCTCGAGGCGATCGAAGAGATCTCCAGAGATCTGCAACAGTCCCGACCCATGGACCGGCTCCTCTGCGGCGACGTGGGGTTCGGCAAGACCGAGGTCGCCATGCGGGCCGCGTTCCAGGTGGTGGCCAGCAACTACCAGGTGGCCGTCCTCGCCCCGACCACCATCCTCGCCGACCAGCACCTCTCCACCTTCCGGAAGCGCTTCGCCGGATTCCCGATCACCATCGAGATGATCTCGCGCTTCCGCACGGCGGCAGAGGCCCGCGACATCCAGCAGCGGGTCGAGGCGGGCAAGGTGGACGTCCTGATCGGCACCCACCGCCTGCTGAGCCGGAAGATCCAGTTCCCCAAGCTGGGCCTGGTGATCATCGACGAAGAGCAGCGGTTCGGCGTCGCCCACAAGGAGCGGCTCAAGCATCTGCGCAAGGACGTACACGTGCTGGCCATGTCGGCGACGCCGGTGCCCCGAACCCTGCAGCTCTCCCTCGCCGGAGTGCGAGATCTCTCGTTGATCGAGACCCCCCCCCGGGACCGTATGGCGGTGGAGACGGCGATTCTGCCCTTCGACCCCGGCATGATCCGGGAGGCCGTCGAGTTCGAGATCGAACGCCAGGGCCAGATCTACTTCGTGCACAACCGGGTCGAGTCGATCGAGAAGATGTCGGCCTATCTGAAGGAGATCATCCCCGGGCTGAAGATCACCGTCGGCCACGGCCAGCTCGACGAGAAAGAGCTCTCCCGGCGGATGCAGGCATTCGTTGCGGGCGAGTACCATATGCTGCTCGCCACCACGATCATCGAAAACGGCATCGACATTCCCAATGTCAACACCATGATCGTGCATCGCGCCGATCGCTTCGGCCTCTCACAGCTCTATCAGCTCCGGGGCCGCGTCGGCCGTAGCGACCAGCTCGCTTATTGCTATCTGCTGGTTCCCGCCGATCAGATCCTGTCGCAGGAGGCGAGGAAACGGCTCGACGCCATTCGCGAGTTCACCGAGCTCGGCGCCGGGTTCCGTGTGGCCGGGCGTGATCTCGAAATCCGCGGTGCCGGCAACCTGCTGGGGGCGGAGCAGAGTGGACACATCTCCGCGGTGGGGATCGAGACCTACCTGCGGATGCTCGAGGAGACCGTGGCGGAGCTCAAGGGCGAGGCACCACAAGAAGCACCGTCGGTGACCCTCGACCTGCCGGTTCCGATGTCGATTCCCGAGGACTACGTGGGCGATGCCAACCTGAGAATGGAGATCTACCATCGCCTGGCCTCGGGAGAAGAGTCGCAGCAGGATCTGATCGGCGAGCTGCGCGATCGCTTCGGTCCGCCGCCCCAGGGTGTCAGGACTCTGCTCGAAGTGGCCAAGATCAAACGTCTGGCCGAGCAGCTCTACCTGCAAGGGATTTCGGCCCGCAACGGCAAGCTGGTGCTGCGCCTGCGTCAGGACGCCCGGATCGACCCGGAGCGGCTGATCGACTTCGTGTCCCAGAGCCCTGGTGCACACTTCAGCCCCTCCGGCGCTCTGACCCTGCGGGAGGTGTCGGCCCAGCAATGCCTGGCGGTGGCTCGCGACACCCTCGAGTTCCTGTCTTCCGGCGGAGACGACGCGCGATGACCACCGGTCGCAGCATCGGCCATACAGGTGTCGGCCCTTCCCGACGGTCCTTCCGGTCGTTGCTCGGAGCCGCGGCGGCGAGCCTGCTGCTCGCCACCTGCTCCGGCGGCCCACCCGCCCCCGTGGACGCGGTCGCCCTGGTCGACGGAGAGCCCGTCTCCGTGCACGACTTCGAGCTCTTCATCAGCCAGCATACGGACTCGGAAAGCCCCGAGATCGAAGACCACGTGTTGCCGCAGCTCTTCGACCAGTTCCTCGACGAGCACCTGCTCCTGCGCCTGGCAGAGGACAGTGGTTTCGTCGCGGCGCCGGGACGCCAGCTCGACAAACGTTCGGCGATCACCTTTCTCGTCGAGAGTGCGCCTCCCTTCGTACCCGACGAAACCTCCATGCAGGCGTTCTACGACCAGAGCGGTGATCGCTACCGGCGCGACGAGGAAGTCCATCTCCGACAGATCCTCGTGCACGATCGCGCGATGGCAGAAGCGGCTCACGAGGCCCTCGAGCTGGGCGAAGACTTCGCCGCGGTGGCGGCACGATTCTCGCAAGGACCTCGAGCGCAGGACGCCGGAGACCAGGGCTGGCTCTCTCGAACCGACATTCCTCCGGCGTTCGTCGAGGGCATCTTCGACCTCGCCCCGGGAGAGCACAGCGGCGTGGTGGAGGCGGACTACGGTTTCCTGATCTTTCAGGTCGTTGCCATAGAAGCTGCCAAGACCATCCCCTTGACCGAGGTCATGGGCGAAGTCCAGCAAGAGCTCATGCGCCGGCATCTGGATGCTCTCGTGGAGGAATTTTTCCGCCAGGCCCGGCAGCGATACAATGTCGAAGTGCTCCAGTTCAACCTCCCATTCGAATACCAGGGTCTCCATGCAAAGAAAGAATCTCCTTGACACCCTCCCTGCCATTCTGGCCTTGGGCCTGATCCTGGCTCCCGGCACCCTGATCGGCGAAGACCTCAACCGGGTGGTCTTGCGAATCAACGACGAAATCGCCACGCTCTACGAGTTCGAGGATCGGAAGAACTCCGAGATCGCCCGGATCCTGGGCACGCCGCAGATCCAGGCCGACGAACGGCAGGAGCTGCTCGAGAAAGTCGGTCGAGAGGTGATGCAGAACCTCTTCAACGAAATGTTGATCGTCTCGTTCGCCACCCAGCACGGCTTGCGGGTGACCGAGGCGGAGATCGACGAGGCGATCGCCGGCCTCATGCAGCAGCAGGGTTTCGAGACCATGGCCCAGCTCGAAGCCGCACTCGACGGGTTCGGCATGAGCCGCGAGGATCTACGAGAGAACGCCCGGCGAGATCTGCTGTGGAACCAGGTCGTGGGCCGAGAGATCCACTCGAAGATCGATATCGGCGAGGAGGAGCTTCGAGCCTACTACCGCAACAACAAAGATCTCTTCGAGATTCCGGAGGAGCGCTGGGTCAAGGAAATCATCGTGCTCGATTCCAGCGGCCTCTCATCGGAGGAGCTGATGCAAAGAGCCGAGGAGATCCACCGGGAGATCACGAGCTCGGACGACTTCGAGGCGGTGGCGGAGAAGTACTCCGAAGAAGGAATCACCACCGATGTGATCGACCTCGACTGGCTGAAGCTCGACGATCTCGACGGAGCGCTGGCCGACGCCGTCTGGTCGTTGAAACCGGGAGAGGTCTCCGCGCCGGTCGAAGGGCGAGGCGGGCTGCACATCTGCCAGCTCGCAGGGTTGCGCGAATCGAAGCTGCGCCCGTTCACGGAAGTCGAAGACCAGATCCGCGCTCGGGAACGATCCGCCCGGTTCCAGAAAGAGCTTCGTTCCTTCATGGCCAAGATCGAGCAACGAGCCCTGATCCGTGAGAACGTGCCTCCGGACGCCGTGGGTTATCGCTCCCTGGCGGAAGAGTTCGAGCTCGAAGACGATCTCGGCGATTTTCTTGCCCCCACCCTCCAATCCGATACCGCCGAAGAAAAGACCGAAGACGGCTGAAGCCTTCGAATCCCGTGCTCTCGGCTGTGCCCGAGAGACGTGTCCACGACTACCGAGCCCGCCCGACCCGGCGGGCTTTTTCGTGGCTCCACGCAGGAGCGACGGCCCCCACCACCGAACCGGCACCCCAGATGTAGTGGTAACGATTTCTTCAGTAACCATATAGAGTATTACAACAACATCCGGCTTCCATTTTTCCGGATCTGCTTCCAAAAACTCTTCGTCTGTCGGACGCCGCTTCGAGGCGCCGATGGCCTGAAGCCAGGCCCAGGTGGCCCAAAGTGGTCTCGAGTGGTCGGAAGTGGAAAGAAATGGACAAAAGTGGGCCCCACTGGTAAAGTTTCACGACTATTCCTCGCTAGAGGTGGTCTAGACATATGTTTCGTGGAAGCTCACCAGCCAAGATCGACGACAAGGGTCGACTCAAGATTCCGACGGAGTTTCGTCGGGTCTTGGACGAGTTCTATGGGCCGGAGGTCTTCATCACGTCGGTGGCCGGGAGCTCCGCTTCGATCTACCCGCTGCAAGTCTGGGAGGAAGTCGAGCGTAAGTTGGCGGCGGTGCCATCGTCCAGCCGAGCGAAGCAGCGGTATCTCGAGAGAGTCAACTATTTCGGGCAGCAGTTACGACTCGATGGGCAGGGTCGGGTCGTCGTTCCTCAGATCCTCCGGGAACGTGCGGAGATCGCGGGAGAAGTCGTCGTGAGTGGCCGATTGGACCAGCTCGAGGTCTGGAATCGCGAGCGGTTCGATCGGAAGCTGCTCGAAGAGCCTTTTGGCGAGGAGGATTTCCAAGCTCTGGCCGAGCACGGAATCTGATCGGTCGCCGTTCTCTCCGTCCACGGACGGGCAGGGGCTGGAGCATGGGGTCCAAGGAAACGAGTGGAAAAACGCCACGGCACCAGCCGGTCCTCGTCGACGAATCCCTCTCTTTCCTGGCTCCCGAAAGGGGCGGCTGCTACGTGGACTGCACGCTGGGCCTCGGCGGTCACTCGGAGGCGCTGCTGGAACGGTTCGCCGGCATCCGGGTGCTCGGTCTCGACCGAGATCCCCGGGCCCTGGAGCTGGCGTCGGGGCGGCTCGCGCCGTTCGGAGCTCGGTTCCGTTCGAGGCTCGCTCGCTTCGACGAGCTGCGAGAGCGGCTCGTCGAGCTCGGCTTGGCAAAGGTCGAGGGGATTCTCGCCGACCTCGGCGTCTCCTCGATGCAGCTCGACTTTGGTGAACGGGGTTTTTCTTTTGCTGCCGATGGCCCGCTGGACATGCGGATGGGAAACAGTGAGATCACGGCCAGGGACATCGTCAACGAGTATTCGGAGGATCAATTGACCGACCTGTTCAGAGACTACGGAGAAGAGCCGAGGGCCCGGCGGATCGCCCGGACCCTGGTCGAAGGGCGCCTGGACCAACCCATCGAGACCACCTCCGAGCTCTGCGACCTGATCGTCCGGGCGAAGCCGCCGCTGCCGCCGTGGCGCAAACGCCGCGGTAACAGGAGAGGCCCGCGCGCCAAGACCATCCACCCCGCCACCCAGGTCTTCCAGGCGCTGCGCATCGAAGTCAACCAGGAGCTTCGGCAGATCGAAGAGCTGATCGATCAAGCCGTGGAGATGCTCGACCAGGACGGTCGTCTGGTGGTGATCTCGTACCACAGCCTCGAAGACCGAATCGTCAAACATCGGCTCAGGGATCTCGCTCGCGGAGAGGTCGATCCGATCACCGGCCGGACCCGTGCCGAGACCCAGGTCATCGAGGTGCTGACCCGCAAACCGATCCGGCCCGGCGAGGGAGAAGTCACACAGAACCCCAGGTCTCGCTCCGCCCGCCTGCGTGCGGGCAGGAGGCTCTAGCCTTGCGCCAATACGCCATCCGCCGACCGGTGGAGAACACCTACCTGGTGCGGCAACGAGACCGTCGCCTGATGCGAGAGCTGGTCAGCATGCTCCTGGCCGTCGCCCTGGTGGGTGGCGGCCTTCTCGCCTATACATGGGTCCACGTGGAAATCCTGCGCACCGGGTATCGGGTCAACGAGCTGGAGCGGAGCCTGCAGAGCCTGCGCAAGGTCGAGCAGCGGCACCGGCTCACCGTATCTCGCCTCACCAGCCCCGAGCGGATCGAGGAACGCGCCGTGCGTGAGCTGGGAATGCGGCCACCAGTGCTCGAGCAGACCCTCTTTCTCGCCGAGGTCGTACCATGAAGCAGAGTCGGCTCCTCTTTCTCGGCGCCCTGGCCACCTCGTGGGCCCTGGGAATCTCGGTGCGTCTCTACGATCTCCAGGTTCTCAAGCACGATCAGTTCCGGGAACGAGCGGAGCGACAGCAGCAGCGGGTGGTCCGGCTCGACGCACCTCGGGGCACGATCTACGATGCCCGGGGCCGAGAGCTGGCTGTCTCGATCGAGGCACGTTCGGTTGCCGCCGACCCCTCGGAGATCGAAGACCCGGAAGCGGCAGCGACCCTGGTGGCCACCGCTCTCGGGCTCGAGCCGAAGAAATTGCGCAAGGCGTTCGCCTCCAAGCGGGAGTTCGTCTGGGTGGCTCGCAAGCTCGATCTCGCGGAATGGAAGAAGGTCGAGGCCCTCGGCATCAAGGGCATTCTCACCCTGCCCGAGGCCAAGCGGTACTACCCCATGGGCACCCTCGCGTCCCAGGTTCTGGGCTACGTGGGAACCGACAATTCCGGCCTCTCCGGGTTGGAGTTTCTCTACGAGCAGGTCGTGGCCGGGGAGCCCGGCCGCCGCACCGTGGTGCGCGATGCCCGCCTCGGTACGGCGTTGCATCCCGACCTGGAGTTCGACGAGGCGACGCCCGGGCGCGACCTCCACCTGACCCTGGATGCGACGATCCAGCACATCGTCGAGCGGGAGCTGGCCGCCGCCATTCGCTCCAGCGGCTCGAAGAGCGGCTCGGTGGTGATTCTCGACCCCGAAACCAGCGCGGTGCTGGCCATGGCCTCCTGGCCCACCTTCGATCCCAACCGCTTCGGCGCCTTCCCTGCCGAGACCTGGCGCAATCCCGTGGTGATGGACGCCTACGAGCCCGGCTCGACCTTCAAGATGGTGACCCTCGCCGCGGCTCTCGAGGCCAATGTGGTGGATCCCCTCGAGAAGATCGACTGCGGCAATGGCGGCATTCGCTTGCACCGGGTGCGGATCGACGACCACACACCCTTCGGTCTGCTCACTACCCGCGAGATCATCGCCCAGTCGAGCAATGTGGGCGCCATCAAGCTGGGTATGGCCGCCGGACGACACCAGCTCTGGGAGACCATCGAGGACTTCGGCTTCGGCCGACCGACGGGTGTCGATCTGCCGAGCGAGAGCCCGGGCATCGTACGCCCCATCGAAGGATGGTCCGAGATCTCTCCGGCCTACATCTCGTTCGGCCAGAGTCTCTCGGTGACCTCGCTCCAGATCGCCAACGCTTTCGGAGCCATCGCCAATGGTGGCAGCCTGCTCAAACCCTTCGTCGTGGCCTCCATCGGCCGCGATGGGGAGCTGCAGGCCCTGCGCCAGCGCGAGGTCGTGGGCTCGCCGATCGCCCCATCGTCGGTTCGTCAGGTACGGAGCATGCTGGAGAGTGTGGTGATCGAGGGCACCGCCAAGAGCGCGGGCCTCGAGGGCTACCGCGTGGCCGGGAAGACCGGCACCGCCCAGAAGGCGGTTGCGGCGCGAGGGTATGTACCCAACCGGTACATCGCCAGCTTCGTGGGTTTCGTACCGGTGGAGAAACCGGCCCTGGTGGCCGCAGTGATGCTCGACGAGCCCTGGCCGCGCTACCATGGCGGGGAAGTCGCCGCTCCTCTCTTCGCCGCCATCGCCCGCCAGTCTCTCCTGTACCTCGGCATCGCTCCCGAGAAGGAACGCCCGTCCGTCTGGCCGGTACCGCCGCAACAGGTGGCGACACACCGTCCCGAGGCGGCACCACGCCAGGTTCCGCAGGGAACCGTTCCCGACTTCGCCGGTCTCTCGGCGCGCCAGGCGGTGGCCGAGTCGGCCGCCGCCGGCCTGCAGGTCGCTCTCAATGGACATGGCCGTGTCACCCGCCAGCTGCCGGAGCCCGGCACTCCGGTGGAAACGGCCGGAGGTGCGGTCGAGCTGTGGCTGGGTCTTGGAGAATCGGGCTGATGTTTCTGCTGGACGTGATGCAGGGCCTGCCCGTACCGCGGATGCCCGAGCAGAACCCGGAGGTCCACGGCGTGGGTCACGACTCTCGGCGGGTCGAGCCCGGCGAGCTCTTCGTCGCCATTCGCGGCGAGAGCTTCGATGGCCGAGCCTTCGCCCACCAGGCGGCCGAGCGCGGAGCCGTTGCGGCCCTCGGAGAAGGCACCGCACCGGAGGGGCTGCCGATTCCCTGGGTCGAGATCGAAGGCTCCACAAGGCCGTGGCTCGGCCTGCTGGCCTCGCGTGTGTATCGGAATCCTCACGAGAAGCTGCGGCTGGTGGGAATTACCGGAACCAACGGGAAATCCACCATCACCGCCCTGACGGCGAAGATCTTCGACGCCGCCGAACTGCCGGCCGGCAGCCTCGGAACCCTCGGCTACCACTTCGGTGGCGAGAGCTTCGGCGATGCCGAGGAGGCCAGCGCTCGCACGACTCCGGAGGCCCCCGATCTCTTCCGGATCCTCGAAGCCATGCGCAGTCGCGGCGCCCGGGCAGTCGCCATGGAGGTCTCCTCCCATGCCCTGGCCATGGGTCGGATCGAAGAAGTGCGTTTCGACGCCACGGTCTTCACCAACCTGACCCACGACCACCTCGACTTCCACGGCGACATGGAGAGCTACTTCGAAGCCAAGGCCAAGCTCTTCGAGCCCGCGCACCGAAAGAGCGGCGGGCGAGCGGTGATCCACATCGGCGACCCCTACGGCCAGCGCTTGGCGGAACGATTCGAGGGGTGCCTGACCTTCGGTCCGGACGCCGACGTCCGAGTCGTCGAAGCCGAGCTCTCGCTCGACGGCACTCGGGCCCGAATCCACACGCCGCGTGGTGTGCTGGCCATCGAATCACCGCTCCTCGGCCGGTTCAACCTCGAGAACGTGCTGGCGGCGGTGGCCGCGGCGGAAGCCCTGGAGCTGCCCCACGACGCCATCGCCCGGGGAATCGCCGCCCAACGGCCTTTGCCTGGACGCCTGGAGCCGGTGGATGCCGGACAGCCGTTTCCCGTGCTCATCGACTTCGCCCACACCCCTGCGGGCCTGCAGGCTGCGCTCGACTCCCTGCGCGAGCTCGACGACCACCAGATCATCCTGGTCTTCGGCTGTGGTGGCGATCGAGACCGCGACAAACGAGCCCCCATGGGCGAGATCGCCGGGCGCGGCGCCGATCTTCCCGTCGCTACTTCTGACAATCCGCGTACCGAGGATCCGCAAGCCATCCTCTCGGCCATCGAATCCGGTCTCAAGGCCAGCGGCAACAAGACCTACCGCCTGATGCCCGACCGCCGTGAAGCGATCCGGCGAGCGGCGACCATTCCCTATTCCCAGCGGAAGAAATGGGCCCTGCTGGTGGCAGGGAAGGGGCACGAAGAGGTGCAGATCATCGGCGACCAGAAGCTCCCCTTCTCGGATCGCCGGGAGCTCGAGGCGGCTCTTGCCCAGATGGGTTTCAAGGAGGTCTCCCATGGTTGAGCGCAGCGCGGCTTTTGCTGCCGAGGCCATGGGAGGCGCCGTGATCGCCGGTTCCGCGGATCGGCTGTGGCGACGCTGCGCCCTCGATTCCCGCAAGGTGCGCGCCGGAGAGATCTTCTTCGCCCTGCCGGGAGAGCGGGTCGACGGCCATCGCTTCGCCGCAGGGGCCGAGCAGAAGGGTGCCGAGGCGGTGGTGATCCACCAGGATCCGCCCTCCGAGACGGGGTCGACGGAGACCTGGATCCGCGTAGCCGATACCTACCGTGGCCTGCACGATCTCACCCGCGC
>CAZMEL010000027.1:0-43250 GCA_964565225.1 uncultured Thermoanaerobaculia bacterium
GGGCCGGGGAGCTCACGGTGGAGTTCCCCTCGGGGTGTTTCCCGCCTCCGAGGTCACATGTGCCAGCGGGGGACGGGCTTCCTCGCTGGAGAGCGGGGCCTGAGCCGTTGCCGACCTGACCTCTCGGTCGGCCGGAGCCCGATTCACAACAAGCAGAGCCCGATCCCCGTATCTTGGCGCGGAAACGGACAGGAGAGCTGTGCCCGGGGAACCCGAGAAGGTTCCTATCGGGCCCGCTCCGCCTCTCCGAGTGCTCCTTCATAGAAGAAAACATCGAGTCGAATAGAACAAGGAGAGCCTTCCGGCCTGGAATCGAGGACGGAAGACCTCATTTCATCACCCTGACACGGTATCTTGAAGCGCCAACTCCCGATTACGGTGGCACCTGAAGCTTATCGAAGCGTAGATCAGCGACGTCGACGTGGATGAGCTCCTGGACACGGGCACCGGCGTTGTATCTTCGAGCGCGAATACCCGATTTCAGTGGCACCTAGAGCATAATAGGCCGACCTCTCCGAGGAATTTCGTTGCATGAGCCGCCCCGAGACCAAGGGAGCACTATTGAGAATCACCGAAACTCCCGATCGGGATGAATGCTCGATCCTCGGATGGGTCGACGCTTTCCAGCGGGGCGAAGATCGTGAGGGTAGCTTCCGGCGGATCTTCGAACGATTCCACCGGCCGGTCGAGAGATTCTTCGCCCGACGCGGCATCGCCCCCGAGGATCGCCTCGACCTGACACAGGAGGTCTTCCTCAATCTCTACCGCGGCCTCGACAACTGGCGCCCGGAGGCACGTTTCGGTACCTGGCTGTTCCGGATCGCCACCACGGTCTTCCTGAAGCACCACCGCTCCCGCGCCACCGCCAAACGCCAGGGCTACGAGGTGAGCACCGACAGCGTTGCGGCGGCCGCGCAATGGGCCGCCGACGCGGAGCAGCTCGACGAGGTGCTGGTAGAGGAACGCCGACAGGCGGTGGCCGGGGCGATGGAGGAGCTTCCCGAGCGGATGCGCCACTGCCTTCTCCTCCGTGTCGACCAGGGCCTCAAGTACCGCGAGATCGCCCACCTGATGCAGGTGTCGATCGAAACGGTGAAGGCCCATCTCTTCCAGGCCCGTGGGCGACTCGCCCACCGGCTCGACGCAACGTTCAGCAACGAGGAGGCACGATGAGTCAGGAGCTCGAATCCCTGGTCGCGGAGCTGATCGAAGCCTCTCCCGGGGGTGTGCCTCCCCACCCCGAGCCACGTCGGCTCCTCGACTACCACGCCCGTCTGCTCGAGGAGACGGAGGCCTCCGCGGTGCGGGAGCACCTGGCGTCTTGCCGCAGCTGCGCGGCGGCGTTGGTCGACCTCGGCGAGCTCCACGGTGCCGGGGCAGACGACGAAACCGCTGGCCCCGTGGCCGACTACGGCACGGCCGCCGCGTGGAAGTCCCTGGCACCGCACCTCGCCGAGCCTCCGCTGGACGCCATGCCGGCTCTTTCGAGCAACGCCGATCGGTGGTGGCCACGGGTGGCCGCGATCCTGGCTCTCGCCACCCTCGGCCTCGGCTTCTGGAGTCTGCGGCTGGGATCGTCCCACCAGATCCTCGAAAATCGCCTCGCCCGCCTCGAAGCCCCGAGAGCCAACGCGGCGGTTCTCTACCTCGAAGCCCGGATGCGGAGCGAGCCGACGGTTCCCGAGATCTCCCGCCGGGAAGGCCAGGTGCTGGTCTTTCTCACCCCTCCGGAGCACCCCCCAACCGAGCGCTACCGGGTCGAGTTCCGAGACGAGCCGGGGCATCTGGTGGCCTCAGTCGGCGGCCTGATCCGCCACGACCTGGGCGCCCTTCGATTCAGCCTCGCCGCCAACACCCTCGGTATCGGCGAGCACCAGATCCTGCTCTTCGCCAACGAGGGTGATGAAGTCCTGGCCTCCTATCGCCTCGAAGTCGTAGAGACATCCCGGGCAACCATCCCCGAGCCATGAGCCGTGACGGCTCCGGCCCGCGGCGGGTATCCGGCACCGTCGGCCTGACTCTTACCTCGCTCTCGGCGCTGGTCGTGTGGGCCTGTTTCACCCAGCCCGGGACCCAACGATCCGACGAGCCCTCCAGGGCTTCGGTCCCGGAGGTGCTCCCCGAGCCCCCGGCCGACCACCAGCTCGGGCTCGGCGAGCCGCTCGAGCAGGTACTTCTCGCCGGGGGCGAGTCCCACGGCTACCTTCTCGCTCTGGAACCCGGCGACTACGGAGAGCTACAGGTCGAGCAGCAAGGGATCGACGTCACCCTGGTCCTGACCGGCCCCGACGGTGACGAGCTGGTGCAGACCGACAGCCCCAACGGCTCGTGGGGTCGCGAGGAGCTGGCCCTGGTGGCGAGGCTCGGAGGAAACCACCGTCTCGAGATCCGCGCCGCGAACGCCGCGGCGCCCGGAAGGTACTCGCTGCACTGGCGAGCGCGCCGGCTCGCGGACGACGCGGACCACTCCCGTGCCAGTGCTCTCGCCCTGACCGACCGGGGCGAGGCGCTCCGTCGGCAGCGCCGACCCGAGCCGTCGGCGGAGGTCTTTCGCGAGGCCCTGGTCACGTTCGAGTCTCTCGGAGACCGACGGCGGTATGGTGCGGTGCGCCTCCGCCTCGCCCGTTGCGCCAGGGCGCAGGGGGATCTGCCGCGGGCTCTCGACCTCACCCGCCGAGCGCTGGAAGATCTCGAGGCCGCGGACGACCCGGCTCTCCAGGCCGATGGTCTCACCCTCTCCGGCCTCCTGCTCTTCGACCTCGACCGGGCCTCGGACGCCATCGAGACCTGGGAAGGGGCGCTGGCCCTGCGCGAGGCCTTCGGAGACACCAGCGGGCAGGCCCAGCTGCTGCACAACCAGGGCCATGCCCACCAGCTCCTCGGGGAGAGCCAGCGCGCGCTGGGAGCTTATGAGCGCTCCCTCGAGCTGCGCTCGGCCGCGGGCCCCCGCGGACGGAGCTCGACCCGCCACCGCGCGGAGACCCTGCACAACCTCGGCGCACTCGAGCTGAGCCTCGGCGAGGACGAACGCGGCCGGCGCCATCTCGAAGACGCCATCGAGCTCTGGCGGGGGCTCGGAGACGACCTCGCCCGGGCGCGCAGCCTCGACCGGCTGGGCCTGGCCGACCTGGCCGAGGACGAGCCGGACGCTGCCGCCGGGCGCTTCGAGCGTGCCCTGGCGCTGCGCCGCAGCAGCGCTGGCGGCTCGACGGCGGCGGTGAGCCTCGCCAATCTCGGCCTCGCCCGCCGTCACCAGGGCCGCGTGGAAGAAGCCGTGACCCTCGGTCGGGAAGCCCTCGAGCTCTTCCTCGCCAGCGGAGATCGGCTCGGTGAGGCCCGGGTGCGTGAGAACCTCGGGCACCTCGAGCGGGATCTCGGCCGGCCGCAGCAAGCCGTCGCCGAGCACCGGCGGGCCCTGGAGCTCTATCGCCATCTAAAGGACCCGGCCGGCGAGTCGTCCGCGCTCGGCGCTCTGGCTCTCGACCATCGGGATCTCGGCCACACCGACGAGGCGCTCGCCGCGGTGTTCCGAGCGCTCGATCTGCTCGAAACCCACCGGGACCAGCTCGATGCCGCCGGCCATCGCCGCTCTTTTTTCGCCAGCGTTGCCCACCGCTACGACCTCGCCGTCGAGCTCCTCCTCGATCGTGCCGCCGAAGATCCTGCGGGCCCTTGGGCCCTCGACGCCCTCGCCGTCAGCGAACGTGCCAGGGCCCGCGGGCTCCTCGAGGCCCTCGCCGTGCCTCCCTCGACCCGGCCGGCGACCCGGCTCGCGGAGGAAGCGTCTCTCTCGGCGTCTCTCTCCGCCGCCGCTCGACGGCGGACCGAAATCCTCGCGAAGGCTCCTCGGGACGCCGCAGCCCTGGAACGAGCCGAGCGCCGGGTCGAGGACCTCGCTCACCGGCTCGATCGAGTTCGCGGCGAGCTACGCCAACGGCGGGGTCACCGGGTACGAGAAACGGAGCCCCTGCAGGCCGACGAGCTGGCCCGCTGGCTGGCTCCTGGCGAGATCCTTCTCGAATACCGACTCGGTGAGGAGGCGAGCCACCTATGGGCCCTGACGGGGGACGGCGAGGCGCCGCGTCTCACCACCTATCGGCTACCCGGACGGCCGGTCCTCGAGCCTCTCGCCCGGCGCGCCCATCACCTCCTCTCCCACAGTCATCGCCGAGAGGTCTCGGGCGCGCTGCCGCCGGTGCTCTGTGCTCTGCAACAACTTCTGATCGAACCGGTCGCCGCACGGCTCGAGACCCGGCGCATCCTGGTCGCCGGAGACGGCCCACTACACCATGTCCCCTTCGCGGCGCTCCCGGATCCGCGCCACGCCGGCCCGTGTGAGGAAGCTCCTCCTCTGGTGGCCGCCCAGGCGGTGGTGTCGTCGGCCTCGCTCTCGGCCCGGCGCGCTGCCGCCGGACGCCCTCACCAGGCGACCCGTTCGACGCTGGCGGTGATCGCCGATCCCGAGCTCGGAGACCGGGAGCCGACGCTCCCGTCTCTGCCCGGCACCCGCCGCGAAGCCCTGCAGCTGGCCGCCCTGTCGCCCGAGCCCGCCTTCGTGGCTCTCGGCCCCGAAGCCCACAAGGAGCTCTTCACCGGCAGCGAGCTCGCCACCTACCGCTGGATCCACCTGGCGACCCACGCCCTGATCGACGACCGACGACCGGAGCTCTCCGCCCTGGTGCTCTCCGCCGAGGATCCCGGCTCCCCGGCTCCCGATGCCGCGGGCCACGCGCGAGGAACCGGGCGCCTCTTCCTGCACGAGATCGCGGGTCTCGACCTGCACGCCGACCTGGTCACCCTTTCGGCGTGCCGCAGCGCCCTCGGCGAAGAGGTTCGCGGCGAAGGTCTGGTGGGCTTGCGCGGCGCCTTTCTCGAGGCCGGGGCGCGGCGGGTCCTGGTCAGCCTGTGGGACGTCTCCGACGACTCCACGGCCGAGCTCATGCGGCGCTTCTACACGGCCTTGTGGCGCGAGAGCCTCGAGCCGGCGGAAGCGCTGCGCCGGGCCCAGATCTCCTTCCTCGCAGAGCCCCGGCACCGGATGCCCCACCACTGGGCCGCCTTCGTGCTCACCGACTAGCGCGATCCATCCTCAACAAACTCGGCCCACCGGGATTCAAAAGGAGGCAAGGGTCGCGATGCCCGTGGCGACGCGAGCCCCCCGACCAGGACATCCATCCACCAGCAACCCCCTCGACAGAACGGAGTCACCATGTACGGACAAAGCTTCGCCAAAGAGCTCGCGGCACATCTCACCACCATCCGCTTTCAGCTGCTCGGAGCCCTGGGCAAGACGCGAGATGTCTCCCCGGAGGAGCCCTTTGTCGACGCCGCCCTCACCGCGGCCTTCCGTGTGCACCGAGCGGCACTACACCTCTGGCACCACTCGCAACGCCCGGCAGCCGACGGCCCCACCGCCGATGCCGAGGATTCGACCGGTCAGTACGACTCTCCGGGCGCGGATCCCAATCCCAATCTGCCGGACCTCGAGATCCGACTGGCCCTGTGGCTCGAGAGCCTCGAAAAGAAGCTGATCGAGGAGATCCACAACGCCTACGAGCTGTCGCGGGCTCCCGGCCGCCAGGCCTTCATCGACGCAGGAGTGAGCGCGGCACGGAGCATGGCTCTGGCCCGCCAAGCTCTCTCGCAGGAATCGACCGCTGTCGAAGGTGGGTGAAATTTCTTCTACACATTTCATGAGGGTTCGGATTTCACCCTCGAGAACCCGGGGAAGTCCCTGTCAGGACCCATCCCCATTTTCTACCGGAGGAAAACCGCCATGACCACCATGTTCCAACCGACCCAGGTCACCTACGACGTCGAGCCCGGCGGGGCGAGCTTCGTCAGCGCCCTCTCCAACACCCAGGTCTGGGGACCGGGCCAGGGTTATCCCTACGCCTGGGACCGATTCCTCAAACCACCGGCGGAGCAACCCGGGACCTGGCGCATCGCCCGCTTCAACTGGCGCACCGGCGGTGTCGTGCTGCAGCTGGGAACGAACGGCAACTTCGGCAGTGAAGCCAACGTGCAGGCCGGCTGGATGCGCCGCCGCTTCCGGCTCGATCCGGGGCTCCACGACCTGCGGATCACGTTCCGCATGGGCCCGGTGACCGAACGCCCCGACCCCCGGTACGCCAACGGACAGGTCTTTGCCCGCCTCGTCCCCAACATTCCCTTCGTCCCGGAAAAAGTCGCCACCGCACAGCTTCCCGCCGGGAGCGTGGTGTCCCTCGACCTGTCGACGGGGATTCCCGGCAACAACTACGACCTCTATGTCGGCTGCAGCAACCGGGTCACCAACCCCGCGAAGAATCCGTACTGCGAGGTGATCATCGACGACATCAAGGTGCGGCATACCTTTTCGCCCTATCCGAACCCTGTTTCCGACGACGAAGCCGCGGAGCGCAAGGTCTCGAAGCCCATCGAGGCTCCCGACGGCGTCGAGATCCCCTCCTTCGACGAGTCCCTGCGGTTCGATCCGTCCGAGCTCCGCTGCGCACCCGTCGAGGGTGAGCCCGTCGACGACTGGATCGGCATCGAAGACTGAGCCCCCGTCCCGGCCCTCCGCCACCGGCGATTCTGCCGGTGGCGGAGGAGCGGCGAGAGATCTCCCGAGTTCTCAGCGACTCCCTTCCGCTTTCGGCAGGGTCACGGAAGTGCGCATCTCGAGATCCTCGGCGTTTTTCCAGGGGACCTCGGAGTACAGGCGATTGACGACATCCCGAATGATCTCGTCGTCCTCGGCCTGAATCCTTCGCCCACGATCGACCGTATCGTTGGTGAACTCGATGGCTTCGAAGGTTCTCTTTTCGTTCGCGAGACGCAGGCTGGCCCACAGCCTGTCGGCCGCTTCCTCCGGGCGATTGGAGCACATCAATGCAACCCCGTGGTTGTACATCAGTCGGGCGATATCTCTTTCCTTCATTCTTCCCTTGAACCGGGGATAAAGGCCGGCGAAATATTGTTCTGCGAGGCCACACTGACCTAGCTGGACCCAATCGACACCGGGTTTGAACTCCCAGGCAGGATCGATATAGAGCCCGAGATAGCGTTCTTCTTGTCTCGCCAGAAGGTCGTCGATGAACCGATTCGCCAGTTGATCCGCTGCCCGGTGTACGAGCTCCCTGTGGCCCATCTCCCCGGAGAATACGTTGGTCCGATCGACGAATTCACCGGAGATACTGGTGGTGAAGACACGTTTCCCGGTCTCCGCGTCGATCATCTGGATCTGGGCCAGAACGAAAGACCTGAGCTTCTCCGGCTTGACAGCCGTAAAGGTCTTCGAGAGGAAATTCAAGAAACCCTTCGACTCCTGATTCGGCGCAACATCTCCCTGAGAAAAGGCCCTGGCAATACTTTCATAGTCCTGCTGGCTGCTGACACAGAGCTGGACCTGGCCGAAGATCAGGATATCCGCACCAATGAGCTCTCCGAGGCGGGAAGCCGTCCGTGTATTCACGCGGCCAGAGAAATTGAAATTCTGCTCTTTGATCACATTCTCGATCTGATCACGGGTCACTACCTTGAACTGGTTCAAGTCAGCCAGGTGTTGCGCCAGAGCCGACTCGATCTGTCGGGCACAGATATTCGAGTTGTAGACTTCCGACTTGACGGTGTAGGTCCACTCTTCGGGAATCTCCCTGACCATCGTTTCGGTTCTCTCATAGGTTGTCCAGTACTCGGGAACCTCGTTTTCGATATGATCGAACTCGATGAAAGCGATGGTAGCACCTGGCTCGATATCTGCTTTGTTGGTCGGTTCCGTGATCAAGAACACATCACGAACCGCTCCTTGAGGCGGGCTCTTGGCATCGGAAGGAGGAGACTCGCCGACTTGATGCATGTTCTCTTCAGGGCTCTTTTCCTTGATGCCCAGAGTCTTCCTGATCTTTTTCTTGAATCCCTTCGCCCCCGCTGCCTCCACCGATCCCGCTCCGAATGCCAGAACGAACAGAGCAAGCGAAAAAAAACGAACGATTCCGACCCATTTCAAACGACTCACGATAAGCTCCTTTTCTAGCGAATGACGTCCAATTCCCCGGAGAAATCCTCGAAACATCGTTCGTAGGCCTGCTCCAGGGCTCCCTTTTCCGAAACGGCCATTCCCAGATGGCCGACGGAATTCTCTCGAATGACTTCCGGCCGGTCGGCCCGAAGAAGCCAGGCTTCACAGGTCACCGACATGACCGGGAAGGGCTGGCGGTTTTCCGGTTGGAGCTCGTGCTCCTCGAACAGAAGAAGGAGGTACTCCACACCACCCGGGGACACACTGCCCCCGGGAAATGGGGACAAGTCTCCTGCTGCAACCGCTCGCAGCCGAGGTCGCAGTCCCTCGGACACGGAAACGACCTGAGTTCCTTCCAGGCTCTTCCGAGCCCACCGGACAAGGCTCTGGGTGGCCGCCTCGTTCCAGCCGTAGTCTCGGCTAGACACCACTCCCACCCCGAGCCGTCCGGGCACGATGGGCTCCTGCACGATGGCAGGCAGCTCGAATTCTTCCGAAACGGGCGGAGGCTCGGAATCTGGTACAAGGCTCCAGATCGCTCCTCCGGCCAGCGCCATGAGAAGGCCACCGGCCAGAATCTGCCTCGGCCTGTAGCTCGGACTCTGCGAGCCGTTTCCTCTCCATGGCTCTTCTCCTTCCTCTTCCCAGAGCCGCCCGTCCCGAAGCCGCATGGTCAGGATCGGTGAGCTCCAGTCGACGGTGTCGGGTTGATCCAGGAAGAGCTGGTGTCGGGCCTCGTTGACCGCCACGTCGATGGTGGGATTCTGGGCCAGGCGGCGGTAGAGCAAGCGGGTGAAACGCATGCCCATCTCCATGCCGATGGTGCGTCGCATGGCGATGACCGCGGGCACGTTGCTGCGGAT
The DNA here is from genome assembly GCA_964565225.1 of uncultured Thermoanaerobaculia bacterium. Classification (GTDB taxonomy): domain Bacteria; phylum Acidobacteriota; class Thermoanaerobaculia; order Multivoradales; family J023; genus CAZMEL01. Next base: position 8,866 of record CAZMEL010000027.1, read on the forward strand.
CAGGTGGCCGGAGAGGCCGCTGAGGCCATCGGTCTCGGACGTCCTGACCCCGCTGTTGCAGGCGATCAGGGTCACCAGCTTCAGATGCCGCAGCCCCTTGGCCAGCTCGCCGAGGGTCGACTCCTTCACCCGCAGCATCCGGTTCTGATCGTCCTCGAGAACCAGGGCCGCTTCCCCCTCGCGGCTCGACATTCCGTGGCCGTAGAAATGCAACAGATCGAACTCTCCCCTCACCAGCTCCTCGCGCACTCGCTCGGGAGTCACCGGCCGGTCCAGGATCTTCACCTCGATCTTGTCGGACACGTCTCCGAGGACCGCCTCCAGCTCCTGGCGTACGAGGTCGTAGGGAATCGGAGCGAGCCCGTAGGGACGACGGTGACTATCCTTCGGAGCTGCGATCACGCAGAGCAGGCGAGGTCGCTTCGGAGCGGCAGACACCCGCCCGGGCAAGGCCACGTAGCGAGAGAAGACGATTTCCGCGGAGCGCCCGACCACGAACTCGTCTCCGTTGCTCATCAGCTCCCAGTGCAGTCCCTGGATCTCGGGCGAGATCTCGGGATCCAGGCTCAGCCGCAGCCGTAGGCGCCGTTCGTTTCCCTCCACCGAGTCGAATGTGGAGAAAAGGACCCGCGTCACGTCGCCGCCCGGCGGGAAGAGGGCCGCGAAGAGCTTTCGGCCGTAGGCGGCGTGCTCACCTCCGTTCTCCAGCTCCCGGAGGTCCCGGACCAGCGTCTGATCGAGCGTCACGGGCCCACGCACGTCCGCCTGGTGAGCCCCCCGCAGCCGGATCCGCGACTCGTCGAGCTGGAGCTCGAGATCGATGAACTCTTGTTTCACTCGTCGGCTCCTCAGTCGGGGATCGACAACCGGACCGCGGGATCTCCCAGCACGATGTAGGAACGGGCATCGTTGTTCGCCGTCCACAGGCTCGGTAGGGTCAGGAAGTCGGCCTCACCGCCGTATTGAAACTCCTCGATCTGGTAGGTGAGATCCGAAGAGAGCTCGGCATACCGCTGGTTGAAGAACTCCATCGCCGCTCCCACGGGCACACCCTCGAAAAGACTCTCGAAGGTGCTGCGAAAAACCGCCAGCTGGCGTTTCGCATGTAGCCAGTCGAAGGAATAGGTCCAGGCCCGGTCTACGTGTGCGATCACCGCCAGGGCGCCGCCACCCTCGTGGGCGAGCAGGCGTTGGGGCAAACGCGCAACGAAGCTGTGCGGGGCGATCTGCTCTCGAGCCTTGCCTCCCGAGCGATGGCTGAAGGCATCGTGCAGAGGTGTGCCGCCTCCGTAACACGCAAAATGAAAGCTCACCAATCCTCTGAGATCGGCCCGGGAGCCCACATCGTCGGCAGAAAAGTATTGTGCGCTCGGAATCCGTTTCCGCCAGCGGTTCGGACCGGGCCAGTCCTGGCAGAGAAGGCTGCCCTGGTGCTCCAGCTGGCGAGAGTCTTCGATCGAAAAACCGACTCCATGGCTGGCCGTGAACAACAACGCCGGAGTCTGCTCGCCACCGAGCAGAGTGGCCAGTCGACTCTTCGTGGCGTCCTCTCGAGTGACGGTCTCGAAGGCCCAGGGCCTCTTCTCCATCGATCCGTCTCCCCAGCTCCTCTCGAGCTCGGCGGCCAGAGGCAAGACCAGGTCGTGGCAGCTGCGGCGGGTTGCCGGATCGTCCGGATTCGCGACCCCGAACAGTGCCATGCTCCGGCTTCGTACCGGCGGCGAGCTCTCGATCTCGATGAGGCTCTGGGAGTAGAGGTCGTACTCCTCGACCTCCGGAAAGTGGAGCCGCCCAACCGCGAACTGGACATCGAGCTGATACTGGAACGAAAAAGGTATCGAATCCGGGCCTCCGATCAAGAGAAGATAATACGGGAGCACATCGGGATCGACCGGCCCTGGCCCGACCCCGTAACGAGCCAGAAATCTTGCTTTCGACTCTCCCGGGCGATACTCCAGCTCACGATAGAGCCTTTCTTTCTTTCGCGAGGCTGCAGACTGCCGGAATCGTAACAATGGGGCCACCGCTTCGCGAATCTCGCTCGCGACACCGTGAGGGAAGACGACCCCCCAACCTGCCTCTTCGAGGCGTTTTACATCGACCCCGAAGATCACACCCAGGCCGTCTTCCGAGACCAGTTGGTGGTGCAGCTTCAGGTCCGCCACTTCCCACGGATTCCTCGTCAGCCCCGCGGCCATGGAGGCGATTTCCCGCGTCGACATCGGTGGGAACAAGGAAGCACCGTTGGACCCATTGATACCGTTGAATCGAACACACTCCTGCTGTAGCAACATATAGAGCCTCCCTTCGTTGCGATCTTCGATCGTAACGATTCTCTGGAGATCCCGTAGAAAAGGAATCGATTGTTTATCGAGTCGAGCGCTCAGACTTCCAAGAGGCGTCGAGCCCGGTCGGGCCCGACGCGCCAGATCAAATGAAGTGGATTCGAATGGTTCCTGCGCCGGGGGTCAATGGTCTGGACCAGACCCGGGAACCGGGAGGCCATTGGCTCCGTTGCCGGTCGCCACCTCTTCCTCGTCTTCTTGGGTCCCACCTTCGTCGGCATCTTCGAAGTCTTCCGCATCGTCCGGAACCGGAGCCGCTCGACGAGTGGTGCCAGGAGTTTCGAGATTTCCCGACAGAGAAAGAAAATAAGACATGGATTCCTCCTTGTGTTGCAGAGGCTTTCCTCGAGATGTCTCGAGGGGGACTGACCTCCGGGTTCTGTTGACAGGAGATCCCGATACGTCGAGTTCGTTTAGATCAGGAAGATTTTTTTTCGGACGGCTCGGAGGCCGAGACTCCGAGCCGCTCGTCGAGCCATTCACCGTCGAGAATGAAAGGTGCCCAGTAGTAGGGTTCCTCCCAACCCGCCTCCCGCAACCGCAGCTGGGCCCTGCGCAGGGCCTCGGCCGGAGGCCGCCCGTCTCGCACCAGCGCCTCGTAGAAGAACTCCATCAAGCTTGCGGTGGCACGGTCGTCGACTCGCCACAGAGACACGAGGGCCCGATCGACCCCGGCAGCATAAAAAGCATGGGTGAGGCCCACCAGTCCTTCTCCCGGAGTCTCTTGCCCAAGGCCGGTCTCGCAGGCGGAGAGAACGACCAGCTCCGCGGCGAGCTCGAGATCCTGGATCTCGTAGGCCCACAGAAAACCGTCGACCGCTCGGCCTTCGGCATCGAACTGAGACAACACCAGGCCAGAGAGCTCGCCACGGCTCGGGTCGAGGTGGCCGTGGGTTGCAAAGTGCAGGATCTGATACTCCCGCAAGGCCGGGTCGAGAACGAAGCCCTGGTTCGCTTCGAATCCGGTCGCCAGCTGCACGGCCGATACTCCGAGCAGGCCGAGAATGCGATCTCCTTCTTCTTCGGTGAAGGGCAGGTCCCGCGTCAAATCGAGCGGAGGCTCCACGAAACTCTCGTCTCGGCGCACCTCGTGGCCGAGGAGCCGGGGATCCTCCGGACGAAATACGGGAGAGGCCAACATCGCCAGCAGATTCTTCGCCGGCTCCCGCTGCGATCTCTCGCGCAGGGCCTTCACCACGGAGACGGAAGGAGCCGAGCTCACGCGAAAATCATCGAGGAGGAGCCGTGGCGTGCCGGGCCCGGTATCGCGTGGATTCGGAAGAACGGCAAAAGGAATGCTGCGCAGGCTCCCGGCAGGTATGACCACCAGACGTTTCTTCCTCAAGAGATCGGCTACCGGGCCGAGCACCATTCTCGAGAGCTCGGCGGCCAGTCTCTCCAGGTGTTGGAGCCGGATCCGGTGAGTGCCGGAACGGAGCACCGAGTGGAGTCGGCGGGCGACCGGCTCGATTTCCTCCGCGGGCGGCAGGAACCGGAGGGTGCTCCGATCGTGGGTGAGAACCCAAACGACTCCCCGCGGGTTTCCCAGGTGGTACTGGAGAAGCACGGTGTCTTCGTCGAGCTGTGCCCGAGCCTCCGAGATCGTCGAAATTCTCGGAGGCGACCCTACCGGTCGAGAGTGGATCTCGTAGTGGTCCGCCAGGCTCCGATCGAGCCGACGTTCGAGATCGTTCATCCTTTGTCTCGTGGAACCCGTGTCCGAATTCTCGAGGGTCATGATCTCCAGTTTCAGATGTTGGATGGTTCCTGCGAAGGCACGCCGCCGAGCGGTCGACACCTCGGGAAACCGAGGCGTCGAGAGCGACTCGAGGAGGCCCCGGGAGCGGAACCCCTCGAGCCAGTAGAATGCGCGGTCTCCATGGCCGGCCCACGGTTCTTGCTCGTGCCGGTGCAGAACGATTTCGATCGCCAAGCCGATGGCTTCCAGGATCCAGGTCTGATAGGAGATCTTGAGGTCGGGGCTGGTGGCCTCGTTTCGGATCGACTGGAGGGCGGAGATCGCCGACTCGATCCATTCCTGGCTCCTGGCGAGATGACCGAGACGATGCTCGACCCGCGCCAGACCCAGTAGATGCTGTGCCTCGGCGTTTTCGTACCCCGCCCGCCGATTCAGAGAGATCGCCCTCTCGTAGCAGCCCCGAGCCGACTCGAGACTCCCCAGCTTTTCCCGGACCCGGCAGATATTTCCAAGGATCACACCGAACGACCCCGCCTCCTTCTCTTCGTAGGCCGCCAGAGCGTCCTGGTAGGCGGCGAGTGCATCCTCGTGGCGATCCATCCGCTCGAGGATCAGCCCCAGACTGTTCGTGGTGATCGCGAGGCCACGGCGGCTCTTCTGATCCAGCCGAATCTCGAGAGCTTCCAGCAAGAGCGCTCTCGCTTCTCTCAAGGTCGTCTCGTCGGCACCCTCGACGAAGGGCAGGCTACTTCCGAGGCGGGTCAGGGTCTTGGCGCGCTGCCTCGCGAATCTCTCTCGTTCCTCGATGCTCTCGTGCCGATCCAGGATCTCGAGCGCATGATGGCTCTCGCGAAGGCTTCGTCTCACCTCTCCCATGGAGTGGTAGAAATCGGCGAGCGCCGTATGGATCCTGGCCTCGTGCACGGGATCGGCGCCCGAATCGAGGAGATCCAGGGCCCGTTGCAGCGAGGCTCGCACCTCTTCGGGGCTGCGATCCAAACGCCGCAGGACGATCGCTCGATCGAAGGCAGCGTACGAGGCCTGGAGCCGATCCCCGAGGGCCAGCCAAAGCTCGGTGGCCCGCCGGTAGTGCTCATTCGCCTCCCGGGGGCGGCTCCGCCCGTGGAGCCTGCCGAGATCGCGCCAACACTGGGCAATATGCCGCCGATCCCCGAGGCTCTCGAAGAGCTCGAGGGCCTCGTGCAGAGCTGCACGCCTCTCGGCGCCTGCGGGCAAGACTCTCGCGAGCTCGAACAGAGCTCGCGCCTGCCGCCGGCTCGCTCCGAGCTCCTCCCACCGCATCACCGCTGCTCGGAAGTGGTGAGCTGCCGCTTCCCGATCTTCCTCGGAGACGGCCCGGGCGCGGTAGAAGGCAAGGTAGGCTTCCATCCGGAGGCGATCTTCTACCGTCGGGTCTCTCGGAAATCTGAGCCGCAGCTCGTAAGCGCTTTCCTTCGAAGCGACGATCACGAGCCGATGCGGGCCGCCGATGCGAGAAATCCAGTGCAGTGGCTCCACATGGGTGTCGTCCTTCGCGGTGTCGATCGGCGGCAGGTCGACGTCGTCGGGCCCTTCCAGGAGGAGCTCCACATCCCCGCGCAGCTCTTCCACGTCGATCCGGATCAGCTTCCCCCTGGGGATCCAGAGCGAGAATCCATGCCTCCCGCCTTCGAAGATCTTCTGCCTTCGTACGTCGCCGAAAGCCAGGAACCCGAGGTCATGACTCCGGGCCGGCTCGAAGACGTTCGGCTCTCCTCTTCGAGACCGAGATCGCTGTCCGTGACCCCCGATTTCTCCGATCAGAAGCCCGAAGACGAGCAGAGAGACGATCCTGGCTTCGTGCCGCGAGATCATTCCTGGAATCGAACGAAGAATTCGAACTCCTCGACTCGCTGCCTTCCTTCCGGGCTCTCCGCGAAGACCTCGACCCGAATCTCTCCTTCCGGGACCCGGTCTCGATCGAGAGGAATCACCAGCAGGTTTTCCGTAGCCAGGAGATTCTCGCGCCACAGACGCCAATCCGCCGAAGCATTCGTGAGCTCGGCCGCGAGATAGGTTTCTCCGGTTCGCGGAGGGAGCAAGAGCAGAACCAGTCCGAGGTGACCTTCTCTCAGGACCAGCTCCGGCAAGGGCTGCCGGAGACTCCGCTCCGTCTTCCCGTCGACCAGAATCCGCGACAGCTCGCCGGAGAACACGCCCTGCAGCTGTTGCTCGAGCCTCTGGCTTCGCGACCACATCCCGACACCGAGCACCAACATCGCGGCCGCAACCCACCAGCCGGCTGTAGCTCGACTCCTCGCGAACCGAAGGCGCTGGCGCTGGCGCTTCCACGCCCTTCGAGTCTCGAGCTCCGTCGTTTCGGGCTCCGGGGTCACTCCTTTTTCCAGCTCGGCGAGATCCAACAGGAGATCCCCACACTCGCTACAGGCGACCAGATGAGCGCGAATCCTCCGCTCCGCCTCGCTCCCCAACCGTCCCTGGCGGTACGCGATCAGTTGCTCCGGGGTCGGGTGCTCCTGTTGGACATCTGTCATCGTCGGCCTCGGATCTTCACTTCAACCAGGATCCCAGATCTTCACCGAATTCTCTCTGGAGACGCTGGCGAGCCGTGTAGATGTGCACCCGCGCCGTGCTCGCGGAAAGCCGCAGAATCTCGGCAATGGCAGCATAGTCGCGACCTGCCAGGCGGAGTCGAACACAGTCCCTGGGTTTCTCGGGCAGCTTGGCGATCGCCTGTTCCAGAGCCTCCATTCTCTCCTTTCTCAGCGCCATTTCTTCCGGGAGGATCCCCCGATCGACGAATTCGGGGCCAGCCGCGTCCTCCGAGCTCTCGATCGAGACCTCGGTCGCCGTACGTTTGAGCTGTGTCCGGTACCGCTTCTCCCGTCGCAGCCGATTGGCAGCAATGGCGAAGAGCCAGGACTCGAAGGTTCCTTCGAAACGAAAGCTGTCGATCTTCTGAAAAACTCGGAAGAAGGTGTCCTGGGCCAGATCCTCCGCGCGATCCGGGGAAAATTTGCGACGGACGAAGAAGGAATGAACCCAGCCATAGTAGGTCTCGAACAACCGTTGACTGTTGTGCTCGACCCTCACCCCTCCCTGCAGCTCTTCGATCCAACGGATCGCATCAGGGTTGCCCTTCGTCTGCAAGGGCTCCTGTTCGTCTGAGGCCATCTCTCACTCTCAATCGCTGGAAAAAAACTGGAATCACGAGATCAGATAGCACCAACCCAAGGGATTCATTCTTTTCTTCATTGTGTCACGAATCCCCAACTTTCTCTACATGAGGCAAACAAAAAGCCAAGATACAGTGACCCAATCCATGCCGCGAGCGGGGTCTTCCTTCTCGAGTCTGGCAGCCCCTCGAAGTCGGAAAGTTCCCCGTTCCCGACCTGCTACAATCCTCTCTACCCCTCGAAAACCACGCCGCAACGGAGGAGGAAGGCCATGGTGCGTCCGATCTGTAGAGCGGGTTTGGCTCTGGTGATGTCCTGGACGGTGGCGACCACGGCAGTGGCGTTCGTGGAGCCGGACGGCTCGGATCCCTGGCGGAGCCGGGCGATCGAGCCGGCGGAGCTGCGTCCCGAGGGCTGGCTGGTGCCGGGGGATCTCTTGCCGGCAGAGCTGGCCGCTGGCTCGGAGGCGCTGACGGCCCTGGGGGTGGAGCCGGGGGTGGCACGGCTCGATGTGCGGAGTGGACGCTGGGCGACATTGTTGCTGGCGGAGCCGCTGTTGCCGGGATCCGGCAAGGGGAACTCGCTCGGCTGGGAGAGCCTGGCCCTGGCGGGCCCTCCGGATGCCGAGGCGCTCGAGACGGTGGCCTGGGAACGATTCTCTACCTGGGTCGACGAAAACCGGGAGGCCCTGCGGATCGCCCCCACGGAGCTCGACGGCCGGGCGACGGTGGACGCCGAGGGTCGGCTGGTACGAATCCATGCGAAGCGCAGGATCGGCGGCCTGCCGGTGATCGGCAGCACTCTGACGGCGGTGATCCGCCACGGCAACCTGACCCTCTTCGGCGTGGAGCGCTGGGGCGACGTGTGGGTCTCGACTTTGCCTCTCCTCGACGCCACCACGGCGGCCGCCACATTGGAGCGGCACCTCTTCCCCGATCGCCCCACGGGCTGGCGCGGCGAGCCGCGGCTGGTGGTCGTGCCCCTGGGCTCGGCCGACTCCGCGGCGTACTCCCACCGGCTGGCCTGGGAGCTCGATCCCGAGTCGGAGCACCCGGTGTCGCGCTGGCGGGCCTGGGTCGACGCGCACAGCGGCGAGCTGCTGCGTTTCTTCGATACGACCCATTACTTCCGCCAGGTCGAGGGTGGGGTCTTCCCGATCTCCAACGACGGGGAGGAGCCGGGTGGCACCGAGGTCGGTGGGTACCCGATGCCCTTCGCCGAGGTCACCGCCGACAACGGTACCTTCGTCACGAACCGGGGCGGCACCGTCTCGGAGGCCACGGGCACCCTTTCCACGGCTCTGACCGGGCCGTTCGTACGGATCAACGACCAATGTGGCGTGATCGACGAGAGCACCGAGGGGGACGTCCTCGACCTCGGCACCAGCGACGGCACCGATTGTGCCGTTCCGGACGGAGCCTCGCCGGGTAACACCCACTCCGCCCGCACCGGTTTCTACGAGCTCAACCGGGTGATGGAGATGTCCCGCGGCCAGCTTCCCGGCAATCCCTGGCTCGGCCAGCAGCTCGAGGGAGTGACCAACGACAATTTCTCCTGCAACGCCGGCTACGGCGGCAGCGTCTTCTTCGCCCGGTCCGACGGTATGTGTGCCAACACCGGAGAGATCCCGGCGGTGTGGATGCACGAGTTCGGCCACGGCATGGACGATCACGACGCCGCGCCCGGCATCTCGTTTCCCGGAGAGGGCATCGCCGACCTCTACTCCGCCCTGCGCGAGAACCTGTCGTGCATCGGCCGCGGCTTCCGTCTGACGGGCAACTGCACGGGGTACGGAGACCCCTGCCTCGAGTGCGACGGTGTCCGCGATATCGACTGGGAAAAACACCAGTCCCAGACTCCGCACGACGTGACCTGGTCGAACAGCTGCGGCGGCGTGCACTGCCTCGGCCTGGTATACAGCGAGGCGGTATGGGACCTCGCCAAACGCGACCTCCCGTTTCGTTATGGCCAGAGCCCCGTCACCGCTCTCGAGATCACCACCCGCCTGACCTACCTCGGCGGCGGCAACGTGACCAACTGGTTTACCGGCGCCAACGGCAGCGCGGGTTGCAGCGCGAGCACCGGATACATGCAGTTCCTCGCCATGGACGACGACAACGGCGACCTGACCGACGGCACGCCCCACATGCAGGCCCTCTTCGACGCCTTCGACCGCCACGGCATCGCTTGCCCGACCCCTACGGTGCAGGACTCGGGCTGCGCCGACCGGCCCGCGGCGGCTCCCGTGGTGACGGCCGAATCCATCGATCTCGGCGCCCGGCTGCAGTGGGACACGGTGGCCGGAGCCAGTCGCTACCGGATCTACTACACCGACAGCGAGCGGGCCTGTGATGTCGGCAAGATCCTGATCGGCGAGACCACGGAGACGGAATTCAGCGCCCTGGACCTGCAGCCCGGCCGCGACCAGCACTTCGTGGTCGCCGCCTTCGGTGCCAGCGACAGCTGCATGGGCCCCACCAGCTCCTGCACGACGGTGCAGCCGGCGAGCTCGTTGGTCTTTTCCGACGGCTTCGAGAGTGGCGACTGCTCGGTGTGGAGCAATGGCGGCTGCTGAGCGGCCGCACGAACAAAGGAGAAACGGCCGATGCCCAGAATCCCGATCTCCGAAATCACCCTCGGCCTCGGTCTCCTCCTCGCTCTCCCGGCCCTTGCGGTGGTCGAGCCCGATCCGAACGATCCCTGGCGGGCGAAGGAGCTCTCCCACGCCTCCCTGAGGGTGGAGCCCGAGCGACTCCGGGCCGATCTCCTGCCCGAGAGCTGGTCGGCAAGGGCAACCTCTCTGCGTGACCTCGGAGCCGATCCACACCTGGCCCAGCTCGATCTGCGAAGCGGACGTTGGGCGACGCTTCTGCTCACCCAGCCCTTGCTACCGGGTTCGGGAAAGGGCAACCGCCTCGACTGGGAAGCCCTGGGAAGCGACGGCCCGGTGACGACGGAAGATCTGTCGGAGATCGCCTGGCAGCGGTTCCGAGGCTGGGTGAGCGAGCATCGGGAAGCGCTCGGGATCGACCCGGCGGAGCTCGAAGGCCAGGCCACGGTGGACGTCGGCGGACGCCTGGTGAGGATCCACGCGAAACGACGAGTCGAGGGAGTGCCGGTAGAGGGTAGCGTGCTCACGGCGGTGGTGCGGCACGGCAACCTGGTGCTCTTCGGAACGGAACGCTGGGGAGACCCCGAGCTCTCCCCGGCCCCAGCCTTAGAGTCGGCCGCGGCCCGCCACGAGGTGGAGCGGCACCTGGAGCCCTTTGCGGTCGCAGGCTGGCGCTCGGAGCCACGGCTTCTCTACGTGCCGACGAGCCCCGCCACACCGGGCTCTCGGGCCTACGGGTACCGGCTGGCCTGGGAGCTGGATCCCGAAACCACCCATCCCCTCGCCCGGTGGCGGGCCTGGGTCGACGCCCACAGCGGCGAGCTGCTGCGTTTCTTCGACACCACCCACTACTTTCGGCAGGTCCAGGGCGGTGTCTTCCCCATCTCCAACGACGGCCAGGAGCCGGGGGGCAGCGAGGAGGCCGGCTACCCCATGCCCTTCGCCGACGTGACCTCCGACACCGGCCTGGAGTTCGCCGACAGCGGCGGCAACGCGCCCGACGCCCAGGGCGAGGCGACGACCACCCTCGCGGGCCGCTATGTGCGGATCGACGACGTGTGTGGCGCCACCTTCGAGTCCACCACCACCGAGATCCTCGACCTCGGCGAGGGCCCGGGAACCGACTGCGCGGTGCCCCCCGGATCCTCGCCGGGCAACACCCATTCGGCGCGTACCGCCTTCTACGAGCTCAATCGGATCCAGGAAACGGCTCGGGCCCATTTGCCCGACAACGCCTGGTTGCAACAACAGCTGCTTGCGATACCCAACCGGGAGCTCTCCTGCGCCGCCACTTATAACGGCACGGCGGTCACCTCCTCCCGGATCAGCGCTGCCTGCAACAACAGCGGCGAGATCGCCGCCGTCTGGCACCACGAGTTCGGCCACGGCCTGGACGACCACGACGCCGCGCCCGGCGTTTCCTCCCCGGCTGGCGGCATCGCCGATCTCTACGCCGCCCTACGCCACAACACCTCGTGTATCGGCCGCGGTTTTTTCCTCGCCGGGCCCTGTGGAGGGTATGGAGATCCCTGCCTCGAATGCGACGGCGTACGCGATCTCGACTGGGCCGCACACCAATCGGGCGTGCCCCACGACGTCGACTGGGCCAACACTTCCTGTGGAGGTGGCGATCACTGCCTGGGCCTGCTCGTCGGCGAGGCGGTCTGGGATCTTGCCCAACGCGACCTGCAGATCCTCTACGGGCAAGACCTGAACACGGCGCTCGAGATCACCACCCGGCTGACCTACCTCGGGGGCGGCAACGTCACCACCTGGTTCTCGGGCGCCAACGGCTCCGCCGGCTGCGGCGCCACGGGAGGGTACCTGCAATTCCTCGCCGCCGACGACGACAACGGCGACCTGGCCGACGGCACGCCCCACATGCAGGCGATCTTCGATGCCTTCGACCGCCACGGCATCGCCTGCCCGACTCCGGCAGTGCAGGACTCGGGCTGTGGCGATCGGCCGACGGCGGCTCCGGTGGTCTCGGCAACCGCGGGCGACCGCGAAACCCGGCTCTCCTGGGATCCCGTGCCGGGGGCCAGCCGCTACAAGGTCTACCGCACCGAAGGTCCGCTGGCCTGTGATTTCGGCAAGATCCCGAGCGGCGAGACCACGGCGACGGAAGTCACCGTCGGCGCGCTGCAGAACGGCCGCGAGCACTACTTCGTCGTGGCCGGTTTCGGCACCAGCGACAGCTGCATGGGCCCGGCCAGCGCCTGCACCCCGGTGATTCCCGGAACCGGAGGGATCTTCGCCGACGGCTTCGAGAGCGGCGACTGCTCGGTGTGGAGCGGCGGCGGCTGCTGAGGCTCCACCGGTGGCTCTCGGTGGACGTGGTACTCTGGCGTTACCATGCAACGAGAAGAAATCGAGCCCCGCCTGGCCCGTTTCTTCACCGAGAGCCGTGACGCCGTGGCCGCGGTCTACGTCTTCGGCAGCACGGCCCGGGGCACGGCGGGGCCGACGAGTGATATCGATATCGCGGTGCTCTTCGAGCAGGATCCGCCCGCGACTCTCGCTGGCCTACGCTTCGATCTCGCCGACGACCTGACCGAGCTCCTCGACAGCCGGGCGGATCTGGTGATCCTCAACCACGCCGACGCCGACCTGGTGCATCGGGTGCTGCGCGACGGCTGGCTGGTCTACGAAGGCAACGCCTCGCGCCGGATCGCCTTCGAGGTCCGCAAGCGCAACGAGTACTTCGACCTCCTGCCCTACCTCCAAGAGTATCGCCGCGCCGGAGCCAAGCCGTGACCGACGTCGATCTCGTGCGCAAGAAGCTCGCACTGATCGAAACCCTGGTGAAGGAGCTTCGCACCCTGGCGCGACCGGAACGCATCGAGCACGACGTTCGCGAGGAGCGGTTCGTAGAGCACACGCTCCAGATCGCGATCCAGGCCACCCTCGACGTCGCGTCTCACATCGTGTCCAGCGAGCGGCTGGGAGAGCCTCGCACCCATCGGGCGTTGTTCGATCTCCTGGAACGCCACGACTGGATCTCCGAGGAATTGAGCCGATCGCTCCGAGACGCTGCCGGATTTCGCAATCTCCTGGTCCACCAATACGGCGAGGTACAGGTCCACATCGTCCGGGAGGTGGCAGAGCACCGACTCGACGACTTCCTCCGCTTCGCCGCCTCGGTCCGAGCTCGAATTCCGGGGTGAATCCAGACCCTCAATCCCGGCGCAAGGTCTCCGCCGGATCGACGCGAGTCGCCCGTAGCGCGGGCACGAGCGCGGCGAGAAAGGTGACCAGGGAGAGGAAACCCAGAGCCGCGAAGATGGTGGGCGGATCCGTGGGGGTCACTCCGTAGAGGGAGCCGGCCAGCACTCGGCCGAGCCCCAGGGCGGCGAGCAGGCCGACTCCGAGGCCGATGGCACCGGTGACGAGGGAGCCCGTGAGCACGGTACGCAGGACGTCGGCCCGGCGGGCACCCAGGGCAACGCGGATCCCCATCTCGGCCCGGCGCTGGCCGGCGACGTACGACACCACTCCATAGACGCCGAGGGCCGCCAGCAGGGTCGCCAATCCGGCGAAGGCGAGCAGCAGGGCAGCGAAGAATCTCCGCCGGGCCACGTGTTCGTCGACCACTTGCTCGAGGCGGGAGAGATCGGCGATCGGCTGGTCGGGATTGAGGCTCCAGATCGCCTGGCGGACGGAGTCGGCCAGCAACATGGGATCGCCGACGGTCCGCAGATAGTAGTTCATGGTCGAGCGTGCAAAGCCCTGGTTCGAGACGTAGATCACGGCGCTGGTCTCCGCCGCGAGGTCTCGGTGTTTGACCTCCTCCACCACCCCCAGGATCTCGAATTCGTGCGCGCCGAGCACCAGGCGATCACCCACCGGATCCCTCCCTGCCCAGAGCTCCCGGGCCAGGCTACGGCTGAGCACCAGGGACGTGGCCGGATCATTGGCCCCGAAGGTACGACCCTGGAGCAGCGAGATCCCGAGGGACTCGAAATACCCCGGGGTGACGATCATGAGCCCGGATTCCGGCCGGATCGTCGTCTCTCCACCCTGCTCGTCGCGCAAGGTGAACTCGTACCCCTCGCCGCCCGAGCTCAAGGGCGCCGTCTTCGACGCACCGACCGACAGCACACCGGGAACGGCGGCCAGCGCCTCGCTCATCTGCTGGTGGTAGGCGGGGATGCTCTCCGGTCCGGTGACCCGCTCCGGCGGAACGGCTAGCCGTAGGGTCAAGACCCCCTGGGTCTCGAAGCCCGGATCCACCTGGAGCAGATTCCAGAGGCTCTTCAGCATCAGGGCCGAGCCCAGCACCAGGACCACCGCCACGGCGACCTCCCCTGCCACCAGCAAACCCTTGATGCCCTGCCGACCACCGCCGGACGCCGCGCTTCCGGCCTCCCGCAACAGGCCGGCCGGCTGCCGGCGGGCGGCTCCATAGGCGGCGAAGACCCCGAACAGCAGCCCGGTGACCAGGGAAATGCCGAGGGCGAAGGCCACCACCCGTGGATCGGGCCCGAGCTCGTCGATCCGGGGCAGGATTCCGGCGCTCTTCGCGGCCAGCACCTGCACGCTGATGAAGGCCAGGGCGAGACCCAGCCCACCCCCCACCACGGTGAGAAGCAGACATTCACTGAGCAGCTGGGCCAGCAGCCGGCCACGGCTGGCACCGAGGGAGACACGCATGGCCAGCTCCCGCCGCCGGCCGGTGGCCCGGGCCAGGAGCAGATGCACCACGTTGGCACAGGCGGTGAGCAGCACCAGGGCGGTCGCGCCGAAGAGCATCAGCAGCGCGGTTTCCACCTCACCCACCAGCTCTTTTTCGAGGGAGGTGACCACCACTTCGTTCCAGCCCTCGTTGGATTCGGGATATTTCTCTTCGAGCCGCTGCAGCAGGTTGCGGGTCTCGGCAGCGGCGCTCTCGGCGCTCACTCCGGGCGCCAGGCGCCCCAGCACCGAGATCCAGCGAATCTGCCGCCGGTGCGGAATCATCTCCTCGGTGATCCGGGTGATCGGGAGCCAGAGCTGGGCACCGCGGGCCGGGAACTGGAACCGCGCCGGCATCACGCCCACGACCTCGAAGGGTTTGCCGCCGAGGGTCAACACTCGACCGATGATGGCGGGATCGGAGCCGAAGCGGCCCCGCCACAAAGAGTGAGAGAGCACCGCCACCTGGTCCTTCCCCGGCACCAGGTCCGCCGGCCCCAGGACCCTGCCCTTCATCGCCTCGACACCCAGGGTGGAGAAGAATTCCTCCGTCACCACCGCCACGTCGAGCTGCACCGGCTCGCCACTGCCGGTGAGGCTCTGGGTCAGCTGCCCGGGAGAGAACAGGTGGCCGGCCAGAGATTGGAAGGCCGAGCTGCCCGCGACCAGATCCTCGAAATCCTGGGGCGAGAAGACCCCGCCACCTCTCGTGCCTCTCTCCTGGTGAGCCAGGGAGAGATCGACCAGTCGAGCCGGCTCGTCGTAGGGCAGATCGCGGATCAGCACCGCGTCGACCACGCTGAACAGAGCGGTCGTGGCGCCGATCCCGAGGGCCAAGAGCAGAAGGGCCACCACGGTGAACCCAGGGGTTCGTGCATACCCTCGAACGGCGTAGCGAAGATCCTGGAAAAGAGTCTCGAGCATGGAGTCCTCCGCGGAACGGGTACCGGCAGCGGCAGCGAGCCGGTCGATCGAGCTGGGAACGAGGAAATACACGAACAAGCTCAGGGCCTGGCGCCAGTACCAGAGCCTGGGGAAGCGGTGTCGGCCGGTGGTGAGCTCTTCGTGTAGATCTCCGAGAATGCTCGCCCCCGCGGCGTTTCGGGGCAGGACCCGACGCAGCAGCCAAGCGGCGAGCCGCGGCGGTTTCGGAGTCGAGGCGGGTCGGGTGGTGGCGGAAGAGCGGCTCACGGCATCGGCTCTCCGAGCAGGTGCTCGCTACCGGCCCAGAGCCGGAACAGGGCCGCCCGAGACGCTCGCAGGGCCTCGATGCCGGCAGTGCTGACCACGCAGGTCCGCGTCGGCTGGCCACCGCGTGCCGAGCCACCAGGAGCGAACGTCCAGTCGAGCAGCCCTTTCTTCCGCAGCCGCTCGAGAGTGGTGTACAGAGCCCCGCGCGACACCGACCGTCCGCAGCACTCTTCCAGCTCCCGGGAGATCTCGACCCCGGACGCCCGGTTGCCACGGCGGAGCACCGCCAGGAGCACCCTGTGCTCGAACTCACCCAGATAGGAACGGCTCGACATCGAATCTCCTCTGTGCCTTGTCTTCGACCCTTCGGACTACAAAGTAGGCAAAGTCTACTTTGTAGTCTACGCGGAGGCGTCGAGGAGGTTTCCCAGAGTCGAAAAAAGCCTGGAGAAAGTTCCCCAGGCCGAGAGCTCCCGTCGGGGAGCGATCAGAGGAAAGAGCTCAGGGACAGCCGGAAAGGGCCTGGGTATCGTTGGTCGCGGCGCTGGAGACCCCCAGAGCGTTGCTGTAGCTCGCCGTGCCGCCCTGCTCGAGATCGGTGATGGTCAGCGAGTACTCCACGTCGGTGGTGGCGGCGGAGAACACCCAATAGTGACTGTTGAAGCTGCAGCCGTCGAGCACCTTCACCAGCACCTCCCAGTTGTTGGCGTCGAAGAACCAGAACAGGCCCGAATCCGGAGAGTCCACCGGAACCACCCGGCCCGGCCCCACGACACCGGCGAAGTCCCGCCAGCGGGCCTTGACCTGGAAACGACCGCCCTGCAGGCAGAGGGTGGTCTGGTCGGCCACACATGGTCCGCCAACCACGGAGACCTGGAGCAGGTCACACGACTGGTTGAGAAAGACCACCGACCCCGCGCCCTCCTCCGACAGGAGGCTCACCTCGCAGTTGATACCCTCCTGCCAGGTGGAGACCTCTCCCTCCTCGAAGTGGTGCACCAGGAGAAAGCTCGTGCCGTCGGTATCGTCGACCACGTCGTGCCCGTCTCCGGCCCGGTAGTGGTAGACATCGTCGTCGGCGCCGCCGAAGAGGAAATCATTGCCGAGATCACCCCAGAGGTCGTCGCGACCACCATCGCCGTAGACGGAGTCGTCTCCCTGGCCACCGCGCACCTCGTCGTCCCCCTTGCCACCCCGCACCAGGTCGTCGCCTTCGTTTCCGTTCACCAGGTCCCTTCCCTGGTTGCCGTTGACCTTGTCGTCACCGGGACCGCCGCTGATCTGGTCGTCGCCGAGGCGACCGCAGAGCCGCTCCCCGGCCGCGGTTCCGATGAGATCGAAGTCGGTCTGGTCGCCACCGCAGAGGCGCTCTCCTCCCGGCTCCTCCTCGAAACCGAAGCAGTCGTAGAGGGCGGGACAGGCCGGGGCCGGGGTCTGGGCCGAGAGTGGCGGTTGAAGATTCCAGAGCATTGCGACAGACAACGCGAGCAACCAACGCGAGCCGATCTTGTTCATGAGCTTCTCCGATTCATTCCGGGCTTCGAGTCGAATCTCGACTCCCTCTGCCCCTAGACTGCGGAAAGTGAAGTGCCAACAGACCAGGAGATCTCGCCGGCATGACAAAATTCCACGGATGAAGAGATCGAAACGGTGACCACGGTGCCGGAACCGAGGAACCCGAGCCCGGAGATGGCGACGGATGGCGGAGGAAGTGAGATTCGAGGCTGGGTGCATGTGGTCTGGGGACTCGGAGGAATCCTGGCGTTTCTCACCTACGCCGTCTACCGGCTGGCGGGCAAGTTCCTCGAGGCCCTCGACTTCTCATTCACCGGCCCGCAGTGGTTGCTGCTGGTGGTCAACACCGCCTTCATGGCCTACTCCGAAGGCTACAAGGGGTTCCACAAATCCTTCGCGCCGCGAGTGGTGGCTCGGGCCCTGACCCTGCGGAGCCAGGCCGCCGGGCTCCGCGTTCTGCTCGCTCCCCTTTTCTGCATGGGGTACTTCCACACCACCCGCCGCCGGCTCCTGGGAACCTACGGATTGACGATAGGAATCGCGGTCTTGATCGTGCTCTTCCAATACCTGCCACAGCCCTGGCGCGGCATCCTCGACTTCGGTGTGGTGGTGGGGCTGAGCCTGGGAATCGCGAGCATCCTGCTCTTCATCGACCGGGCTCTCTTTCGAGGTGGTCTCGAGGTCTCTCCCGAGATCTCCGCGAGCTGAACGACGAAGCGCCGCCTTCGAATCCGGCCTCGAGTCGTCACCCGCGCGCAACCCCGTAGCGACCGACACCGTAACTCCTGGAAAACGACCGGGAGGCCCCGATGCCGCGAAACGCCCCTTGCACCCGTCTGCCCTGCGTTCTTCTTGCCCTGCTCGCTCTGCCTGCAGCCGTCCCCGGAGACGCGGCGACCCGGGCCAGCGAGGGCGATGCCCACATCCTCTTCGCCACCCAGAAAAATCGTCGCGACGAGATCTACCGCATGAATCCCGATGGCTCTGGGGTCGTACAGCTCACCGACCATCGCGCCAAGGATTCCCATCCCGTGGCCAGTCCCGACGGCCGCACCATTCTCTTCTGCTCGGAGCGTGTGGGCTGGTGGAAGCTGTGGCGCATGGACGCCGACGGCAGCAATGTTCGCCAGCTGACCGACAGCTCCCGCGCCGACTATTACCCCACCTGGTCTCCGGACGGCTCGGAGATCGTCTTCGCTTCGGGACGCTCCGGTGGAAGCCACCTCTTCAAGATGAAAGCCGACGGCGGTGAGGCGGTGGCGCTCACCCGCGAGGGCAACAACAACTTCCCCGCCTTCTCGCCCGATGGACGCTGGATCGCCTTCGCCTCGGATCGCGAAGGCTCCTGGGATCTCTACCGCATGAAGCCCGACGGCTCCGACGTCGAGCGCCTGACCCGAGATCCGGGAGACGAGCTCGAGCCCTCCTGGTTTCCGGACGGTCGGCGGATCGCCTTCCAGGCAGAGCGCGACGGCAGCTTCGACCTCGCCGCCATCGAGCTCGAAGGCCGCGAGATCACCTGGCTCACCACCGGCTCCGCCGACGACCAACGGCCCGCCGTGTCTCCCGACGGGCAGTGGATCGCCTTCGAATCCGACCGCGACTCGCCCAGCCACATCTACCGCGTCCGGTCGGACGGATCGGAGATCCTTCGTCTCACCCGGGACGGCTACAACTACGGCCCTTCCTGGGCCACACCTCCGCGGTAGCCGCACCCAGCCGATCGGCACCCTTCTCCGCACTCGCCTGCGGGCGGGAGGCGGCTCGGATGCGGCAGGATTGGAGCTGCACCGGAGCTGTGGCACCATGGGGCGCCGATCGGGCCGGTGATCCCGCCCGATCGGCGGGCTCGACGAGCGCAATCCTCCATGAACGCCCAACAGATCATTCGCACCTACCTCGGCATCGCCGGGCTCTACACCTTCTCGGTGTCCCTGTCGATGGGGATCAACACCCTCTTTCTGCTCGACGCGGGCCTCGATCTGCTGGAGACCTTCCTCGCCAACGCGGCCTTCACCGCGGCGATGGTGCTCTTCGAGATCCCTACCGGGGTGCTCGCCGACACCAAGGGGCGGCGGGCCTCGTTTCTCGCCAGCGTGGCCGCTTTGGTGGTGGGAATCCTCTGTTATCTCTGGGCCGCAGAGGTGGGAGGCGGGCTGCTGGCGTTCTGCGGCGCCTCGGTGATTCTCGGCCTCGGCTTCACCTTCTACTCCGGGGCGGTCGAGGCCTGGCTCGTCGACGGCCTGCAGTCGGTGGGCTACACCCGGAGCATGGATCGGGTCTTCGCCCGGGGCCAGATGATCAGCGGCGCTGCAATGTTGACGGGCACCGTCACCGGCGGGCTGCTCGGCTCCATCGACCTCTCGCTACCCTTCGTCGTCCGGCTGGTGATGCTCGGTCCCGTCTTCGCCCTCGCCTTCTTTCGCATGCAGGATCTCGGTTTCGAAGCCCGGGCGGTGCGCTGGGGGAAGGTGCCGGAAGAGATGCGCCGGGTCGCACGCACGGGCATCCACCACGGCTGGCAGCAACGAGCCATCCGCTGGCTGATGGTCTCGGGTTGTATCCGTTTCGGCTTCGGCATGTGGGGGTTCTATGCCTGGCAACCCTACTTCCTCGAGCTGCTCGGGCGGGAGATCGTCTGGGTCGCCGGGGTCATCAGCGCCCTGATGTCTCTCTCGATGATCGCCGGGAACACCCTGGTCGACTACCTGACCCGTTTCTGCGGACGCCGTTCGACTCTGCTGCTCGCGGCCTCGGTCGTGCAGACGGCCGCTGCCGTCGGCATCGGCATCGCCGGGACCTTTCCCGGGGCGGTGATCTGTTTCCTGATCATGATGGCGGCCGGCGGAGTGCTGGCGCCGGTGCGCCAGGCCTACCTCCACGCCAGCATTCCCTCCGAGCACCGGGCGACGGTCATCTCCTTCGACTCGATGATCCAGAACGGCGGCGGGATTCTCGGCCAGACCGGGCTCGGCTACTATGGCCGCGACCACGGCGTGGGAGCCGGTTATGTGGTCGGCGGCGCCTTTACGGCCCTCGCTCTGCCCGCCCTGTGGATGGTTCGCCGCCTGGGAGGTGTCGCGGATCGGCTCGAGGGAGAGCACGCCGGGGTGAAGGCCCCCTGCGCCGGACAGGGGATGCCTTCGGTGTCGGGTGTCGACGAGACGCCGCGCCAGCCGGTTGCCGACGAGTAGCTCCAACCGACGCGACCCTTCGAGACCTGACGGAAGGAACGCCGACTCGATCGGCACCCCGGAACCATCACCGGGCCGAGACGAGAGACGGTGTTCCTGGAGACAGGTCGAGCGGGTCGGCGAAGAGAGCGCCGAAGCAGAATACGGAACACAGCGCCAGGAAGGATCTCGAAGCCCAAGGCCGACGACGCGACCCTTCGAGACCTGACGGAAGGAACGCCGACTCGCGTCTCGAAAAGAATTTCGCGATCAGCGCGCCTTGAGAGTACCGAGACCGCCGTCGACACCCCAGACCTGGCCCGTTACCCACTCGCTCTCGGCCCCCAACAGCCATTCGATGATCGAGGCAACCTCGTCGGGCCGTCCCGGTCGTTTGACTGCGTGGAGCGCGAGAGAGGCTTCGAGAGCCTTGGGGTTGCCCACGATCCGCTGACTGAGGGACGAATCGATCAGGCCCGGCGATACGGCGTTCACGCGAATGCCCGATCCGGCGTAGGTCGCCGCCGCCGAACGCGCCAATCCTTCGATGCCGGCCTTCGCCGCCGCAATCGCCTCGTGGTTCGGCAAGCCGATGGACGCCGCCGCCGAAGAGACCAGCACGATCGAGCCTCCCTGCTTGCGCAGGGCCCGGGCCCCCGAACGAACGGTGGCAAAGGCGGCGGTCAAATTGGTGGCGATGGTGTCCTGATAATCGTCGGCGGAGGTCAGGTGGGCCGGCTTGAGCAGGATCGACCCCACACAGCACACCGCCCCTCGGAGGGTGCCCGGCAAGGTCGCCGCTTCGGAAAACACCTCGGCCACCTGGTCGAAGTCGCGAGCGTCGGCCTCGATCGGCACTCCCGCCACCTCGTCGGCCAGCTCGACCAGCGGCTCACGGCGGCGACCCACCAGCACCAGGTGGGCTCCCTGGGCCGAGAGCCTCCGCGCAAGAGCCGAGCCGATCGCTCCGCTTGCCCCGAACAAGAGAAAAATAGGCGCAGGGTCTTCGTTCGTCATCCGATCCTCCTGCGCTCGGACCGCTCGAGAAACTTCCGGCGCACTTTTTCGCGCACGGGAGTCAGGGAATGGTCGATCAGATGCAGCGAGTAGGCGACGAGGGCGACGGATCCGAGAGCAGCAATGTACAAACCCATTTTCATGGCGAGATTCCTTTCTGGTTCGAAGCCCGGTTTCGAAGTCTCCGGGTGCAAGGACTCTTCGCCAGAGGGAATCGCCTGGATGCCGAGAGTGCGAGTCGATCGTTCGGCCGCGATGCTACTCCGCCGTCTTCCAGTGGCGGTTGGCCAGATCGGCGGCCTCGACCTCGCCCGCGGCGATGTGGCTGGCGATCTGCTCGGCATGGAAACGCCCGTTCTCGATGAACCAGCGGCCGGTGTGCAGGCCGCCGCAGACGGTGCCGGCGAGGTACACGCCCGGGCGGTTGGTCTCGAAGGTCTCGGGGTCGTAGACCGGTGTACGAGCCGCATCCTCACCGATCGCGATCCCGAGTCGCTCCAGGAACGAGAAGTCGGGGCGATAGCCGGTCATCGCGATCACGAAGTCGTTACCGATGGCGCGCTCGCCCTCCGGGGTCTCGAGCCGCAGCTGTCCGGGCTCGATGGCGGTCACTCGCGAGCCGAAAAAGGCGTGGATCGAGCCCTCGGCGATGCGGTTCTCGAGATCGGGCCGTAGCCAGTACTTCACCCGCTCGCTGAGCGCTTCCCCGCGATGGATCAAGGTCACCTCGGCGCCGTTTCGGTAGCAGTCGAGGGCGACCTTGGCCGCCGAGTTCTTGCCGCCGATCACCGCCACCCGCTGGCCGGTGTAGGGATAGGGCTCCTTGTAGTAGTGCACCACCCGAGGCTCCTCCTCCCCCGGCAGACCGAGCCGATTGGGGAGGTCGAAGAAGCCGACCGCCACCGCCACCCGCCGGGCACGATGCACGCCGCGATCGGTGACGACACGAAAACCGTCGCGCTCGCCCTCCACATCCAGGACCCGCTCGTAGAGCCGCAGATCGAGCGCCTCGCTGCGGGCGACGCCGCGGTAATAGTCGATCGCCTCTTCCCGGGTCGGCTTGTAGCGACGCGTCGAGAAGGGGTGCCCGCCGATCTCGATCAGCTCCGGGGTCGAGAAGAGCTCGAGATGGGTCGGGTAGCCGAGGAACGACTGCACCAGCGCTCCCTTCTCGATCACCCGGGCCGCCAACCCCCGGCGTTTCGCCGAGACCGCACAGGCCAGGCCCACCGGCCCGGCGCCGATCACCAGCAGGTCGAGAGGCTCGTCTCCAGGTGAAGTGTTCACAGTGCTCATGGCCAAGAGTCTATGCTCCACGGTAGGGCTCCCACCACACTCTTCTCACGCCATCTCCCGTTGCATCGACCACCGATCCGGGCTCTCGTCCGACTTCATTACGATCCGAGCCGTGTCGGAATATGGAAAAGCTCGAAGAGCGTCCGTCCATCGGACCAGAAGCCCAAAGAGCCTGCAAAGAGCCGAGGACCCATAGACGCAGCTGCCAATGTTTACAATACCTCCAACACACTCGATCCGAAGGACGCAGCCTCCTCTGCGGCTCGAATCTCTCGATGCGGCGAGCTGCGGATTCCGGAGCGGGCTCGTCCCCGGAGCTCCGACGTGGGAGGTAGTGCTCTTGCCGATCCAGTCACGCTCGTCGTGGTTCTTCTCCTTCAGCGCAGCCCTGGGGCTCTGCGGGCTCCAGGTGGGATGCCGGGGAGAGCTCTCCGATCTCGAGGTTTCTTCTCCACCCCGTCACGAGATCCACCGCCAGCTACTCGAGGCCCTGAAGACCCCGCAACGGATCGGCCCTCGACTCACGGGGGGCTTGCCCCATCGCCCCTGCAAGGCGATGCCCGCGCCCGGCGACCGCCTGCTGACCACGCTCGGCTGCGAGCCGAGCTCCGAAACCACGCCGATGAGCCGCAAGCTCCGGGCGTTGATCGAAACGATGCGAGAACGGGAGCTACGTGGCAGCCTCGGGGTTCTCCACCTCCTCCACCCCGTTGCACCCGATGGCAGCAACGCGGTGGATTCCCTGGAATCGGCAAACGACTCGGCTCCCGAGAGCCCGACCCTGCTCAACGACCTCGGCGCCGCCTATTGGGTGCGAGCTCACCAGCTGGATTCGCCGCGAGAGCTGGCCAGGGCGCTCGAGACCTTCGAGAAGGCTCTCGAGCTCGAACCGAGCCTTCCGGAAGCGCTCTTCAACCGGGCCCTGACCCTCGAGGCTCTCGGTCTGAAGGTCGCGGCGCGGGAAACGTGGAGAGATTACGTCGACCGGGACCCCACCTCTCTCTGGAGCGCGGAAGCCACGGAGCGAGCTCGAAATCTCGATAAAGCTCTGCTGCAGGACACCTGGGAAAACCTGGTAGCGGCTCTCGAAGAAAACCGGACCGAAGACCTGGCCACAGGGATCGCCAGACATCCGACCAAGGTCCGCAGGCTCGCGATCGAAACGCTCTTTCCGCGCTGGGGAGAGCTCTGGCTGGCAGGCGATCGGACCCGAGCCGGACGGGTGCTGGAAACTCTGGAAACGATTGGTGAAGCACTTGCTCCGCTCACGGGCGACCAGACGATTCAGCGGATGGCCAGGGCCATCCGCGAGCTCGAGAGCTCGGGCACCGGCCCGGACGCTCTGGCCGAGGACTGCGCCGCCTTGGGCAAGGGCAGGGCTCTGCGGAAGGAAAGCCGATACACCGAAGCCCTCCGGTATTTCGCCGCCGCACGACCAACCGACGCTCCGGCGCATCCGATCGCGGCCTGGGCCGGATTCTGGGAGGTGGCATCCCTTCTCGCCACCAGCAACTATGCCGCGGCCCGGCAGACCATCTCCTCTCTCCTGCAATCGAAAGACCTGGGGTCTCTACCCGCTCTGGAGGCGCGCCTGCTCTGGGTCCGGGGACTGGTAGAGGTCCGTACGGGGTTCTTCGCGGAATCCCTGCAGTCTTATCTCCGGGCCGCAGAGATCTACCTGGAGATGAACGAGCCCAGCATGGCCGGTGCAGCCCTCGCCCTCTCTGCGGAGAGTTACCGGGCCCTCGGCCGCTCGGAGGAGGCCTGGCGCCAGAGGTTCCGCGCCCTGCACCTCCTGGAGCCCACACCGAGCCAATCTCTACACAATCTCCTGATCGATTCCGCGGCGGCCGCTCGAGACTCCGACTGGCCTCGAGCCGGGGTGCTGCTGCAGTCCATCGGCGTGGACAACGCCCGGGCTCGCTCGACGCCGGTCGGGATCGCGGAAGCCTTGATCTGGCGCAGCAAGATCTGGTCCCGGGCCGGGCACCACGACCACGCACTAGCCGACCTCGAGTCCGCCGAGCGCGAGCTCGCCGCGGTGACCGATCCCAAGATGATCGAGAGGCTCACCGCGGACCTTCGAGAAGCCCAGGCCCTCGTGCTGCTCGAGACGGCCCCCGAACGAGCCCGGGATCTCTTGTCCTCGACACTCGCCACTTTCGAGTCCTTCGACTACAGCTATCGCTTCGCTCCTCTCTACTGGGCCCGCGCCAAAGTCCACCACTCCCTCGCCGAGATCGAAGAAGCCCTCGCCGACCTCGAGTCCGGCATTCTCGTCTTCGAGCGGCGAGATCTCCGCTTGCGCGGAGATGTGTTTCGCCAGGACCACTTCGAGGGAGCGGGTGAGGCCTTCGACCAGATGATCGACCTGCTCATGAAGCAGGGGCAGGTACGGCGGGCGCTCCATTTCTCGGAACGGGCCCGACTCTCGGGTCGACAACGCTTCGCCGACGCCAGCCGGCTCCTGCGCGGCGAGCAGCGGCTGTCGGATTCCGCGAGCCGGGAGCTCGAGCAGCTCTCGAACAGCGTCTGGAGCCTCGCGGACGATACCGCCATCATCGAGTATTCGCTCCTAGCCGATCGCCTGGTGATCTGGAGAGCGACCCGCGGGGAGATTCGATCCTGGGAACAGGACGTCGAGGCTGCCGAGCTCGTCCTACGGATCGAAAGGCTGATCGAGCGCCTGGAGAACAGGGCTCCGGATTCCATGGTCGGGCCCGAGCTCGAACGCCTCTATCGCGATCTCCTCGGCCCGGCCCTGGAATCCCTGGCGCCCGAGTCGCGCCTGGTCCTCGTTCCCGATCGGGCTCTCGCGAAGGTCCCCTTCGCCGCCCTGAAAAACCCTGCGAACGGACGTTTCCTGGTCGAAGATTTCGTGATCACACGGAGCCTCGGGCTCGGTGTTTTCCTCAACGCTCCAACCTCCTCGCCACGCCGGATGGGTCCGGTGCCGAAGACCGTGCTCCTGGTGGGAGATCCAGAGCCGGTGGATCCTGGCGCCCGCCTCGCGCTGCCGGCCGCGCTCGAGGAGGCTCGCGAGGTGCAAGCGCTCTACCCGGAAGCCTCGCTCCTGACCGGATCGCAGGCCGACGAGCCGACGGTGACGGCGCGCCTGGAGACGGTCGAGATCTTCCACTACGCCGGCCACAGCCTGAACGACGATACCCGGCCCTGGGCCTCGTTCCTGCCGCTGGCCCCGAGCTCACCGTCGGAAGACGGCCGTCTCTACGCCCACGAGATCCTGGGCCGGCGCTTTCCTCGCCTGCGACTGGTGGTCCTGTCGGGCTGTAGCACGGTAGGTGCCAGGCATGAACGGTCGCTGGCCGTTTCGGGCCTGGGCCTCGCCTTTCTCGAAGCCGGTGTTCCGGAGGTCGTCGCCAACCTGTGGGACGTCGACGACCAGGCCGCCCGCCAGCTGCTGGTGACCTTCCACCGCCACCTCACCCACGGCTCTTCGACTCCGGAAGCCCTCCGTTCGGCGATCCTCGAGCGCTTGCGGGATCCCGCGGGCTCCGACATCGCCGACTGGGCGGGCCTCATTTCCATTGTTCGTTTACCCAACCCATGACCCACAGGGAGACCCAACATGCCCGAAGAAGAACCTAGAACCAGTCTCGATGCCCGCTTCACGGGAGTCAACGCCTATTTCTTCGGAGCCAACCAGCTCGACATCGTCTTTCCGAACGCAACACGTATGGGTCAGTCGCCGTCGATAGGTCAGCTCCTCCCGCATTTCCCGACGATCTGGTCGTTCAACGGCAGCGGCCAGCTGGTGTTCTTGGAATACTTCCCCTGGAAACGGCTGGAAATCGAGGCCAAGAACAAGGGTGGAGGCACAGTACCCTTCCAGGCAACCCCCCCGGTCTCGAATCCGGCCAAGGCCTTACAGATTCCCAAACAGTCCGTCAAAGACGAGCCGGACACGTCCAAGATCTCCGGCCAGGTGCGAATCCATTCCGGCGTCGTCGATACTTCGGTCGCCGGCTGTGCGGGTCTGCTCTCCTGGACCCAGGGAAATCTCGACATGGCCGGGCTCCTCCACGAAGTGGGCCTCACGATCTCCTCGGCCGCCAGTATCGACTTTCAGCTGGTAGATCTATTCAAAAAGTCGAACAGCCAGGCGTGGACACTTCCCAGTCACGTCACTCGCACCGTGTTCATCGGCAACGTCTGCGCTCAAGATGTTCTCGGCTGGCCGACCAACTCTATCGCCAAGGTAGACGAGGACTTTGCCTGGCTCGATCTGCTGGCCGGCCTGGGCTCCGGGCTACCGAAACCAAAAATCGCATCCGGGACCTGCTTGTTCAACCAGACCGACAAGATCGATTCGACCCTTGCAACCCGAGTCTCCGACCACTTCAGGAGCTCGGTCGGAGGAGGTGCCTGCGGCTGCGAGTGTGTAGGGGCACAGGTGAGTCTGGTCTGACCGTTTTTCCCCGGGGTCCCGGACCCTGTTTCTTCTCTTCGTTCCGTTCGAATCGCGACTGGAGATCTGGATGCCCGTTACCAAGGCCCACACCGTCCCACGCTGGCCACCGATCAAACCCCAATGCCAGAGCAACTGGTGTTGGGCCTCTGTGGCCGAATACCTGCATAGAGTGCACCAGACCCAACCCTCGGTCAGTCAAGAACAGGTGGCCACCAATCAACAACAAGACCCAGAGGTCGACTGCTCCGCGGGTTGCGCTCCCGCGGCCGGGCCGGTCTGCAACCACCTGGCAAGTCTCTGCAGGGTACTTTCCAAGGAAGGGCTGCTCTTCGAGGCCCGGAGCATTGCGTCGATCGGCTCGGCGGAGATCCAGATCATCGACGAGGAGCTGAGCCAAGGTCGGCCCGTTGCTTTCGGCTGCCCGAGCCGAGGCGGCCATTTCTCTGTAATCACCAATCGCCTACGGGGCTCGGGCTTCGACTATTTCGAGATCATGGATCCAGCAGGGGGCATGGTTCGATATGTCGATGTCGCCGATCTTCCCAAAGGGTACTCGTGTTGGGGCCCGCCCAATTTTCTCTATCTCACTCGAAGCCGGAAAGAGGACCCGCAAGGCCAGTGTGACGGAGAGCGAGACTCCACGACCATTCCTCGCTTCGGTAACACCCACTGCACCGATGCCAAACCGTTGGCCGAGCAGCTCGGTAGGGAAATTCGGGATGGATGGAAGGAAGCAACCACGGCGCTGCTCGAGGGCTTTCTGCAGTTCGATCACGAACGGACTTGGCCCTTGAGAAACCTTCGGCCGGAACAAATCGAGCTCCTCCCATTCAAGCTCCAGACCTTCGATCCCATCCTTCAGAATCGGTTCTTGGGACTCTCCGTCTGTGCCGCCTGGGGGGTTGCCCTGATCGAAAGGGAGAGCCGGAGATCTCTGGGAGTCCTCGAGCTCTTCGATGCGGGCGACGAATGGATTCTGGAAACCTTTACCTTGGCACCGGGACGCAAAGGCGACCGATTTGTCGACACGATTCGTCGGACTCTGCAGGGTTTCGGCCAAAGTGAAGTCGAAGATTTCGCAGTATTGCGTTCAGGGTTCGGCCATGAGACCGTAATCCTGACTTTCAGCTCGGCCAGGTATTCGGAGAAGCGGAAAGAAAGCCTGGTCATCCCACTAGACTCGCCTTTTGGTTTTCTCGACTTCGACTCTCCTCGGACGCAGACCCTCGAAGATTTCGTGGAAAGGCTCGAGAAAGCCAAGGCCGAAACCGAGGCGAGCTCCAAGAGGTAGTGATTCCGCCTCGACTTCAATCCTTCTCCAGCGCATCGATCTTGGCGGCGATCTCTTCGGACTCCGCGATCAGATTCGCGTAGAGGGGAATCTTGCCGTTGCGCTGGGCGTCGCGCGCCTCTTCGAGCTTCTTGGCGTATTCCTTCTGCAGCTTCTTTGTCGGGTCGGATCGGAACAGACCGAACATCGGAGGTCTCCTTTGGGTGTGGATCGAGCCGGCCCAACGCGAACCGATTGCGTGGGCCGGCTCCCCAGGAGCTTCGTCGAGAAGGGTCGCGTGGATGCTCGACTTCACTCGGTCGACCGAGCCCGACCTCACCCGCGCGACCGTCGTGGCCGAGCTCCACGGCTTCTCCCGGTGAATACCCACCTTCGTCGAGCGTATGCTCGTAGAGTCAGGGGACACACCGAAGAGAAGGAGCCCCGCCTTGTCCGAACCCGCTCCCACAGCTGCCGAGTCCTGGATCCGAACGTTTCCGGGCGCCTTGCCGTCGACTCTCGACGAGGTCGGCGGCAAGGCCCTCTCCCTCCTCCGGCTGGCCGCAGCGGGCCTGCCGGTGCCGCCAGGGGTCGTTCTGGTGAGCCGTTTCTTCGACGCCTGGATCGAGCAGGTCCAGGCCTCTCCGGCCTGGACCGAGCTGCGAGCGGCCGCCCCGGAAAACTGGCGAGATCGCTGCCTCGAGGTGCAGGCATTCTGTGCCGAGCTGGCCTTCACCTCTACCCAGAGCCATGCTCTCGACGAGCTTCGCCAGGCCCTCGCCAGCTCCCCGGACGACGAGATGGCCACCGGCTGGCTGGCGGTTCGTTCCTCCTCGCCCGACGAAGACCTGGCCTCGGCGTCCTTCGCCGGGGGGTATACCACCCGGCTCGGCGTCTCTCCTCGAGACCTTGCGGAGGCGATCCGCGCCTGCTTCGCCTCCTGCCTCGACCACCGGGTTCTGGTCTACAAGGAGCAACACGGCTTCGATCCCTTCGCGCCGCGCCTGGCGGTGATCGTGCAGCGCCAGCTCGACAGCGAGGTCTCCGGCGTGGGTTTCTCCCTCGACCCCCACACCAACGACTACGATCATGCGGTGCTCGACGCCTGCTGGGGGCTCGGAGAGGCTTTGGTTTCCGGCCGCACCACGCCCGACCACTTCCGGGTCGACAAGGTCACCGGAGAAATTCTGGAACGCAACCTCGGAGCCAAAGAAATCTCTTTCTGGCTCGGGCCCGACGGGGGCACCCTGGAGCGACGAGGCCACCGCTCCGGCGAGGCGACCCTCGGCGACGGGCAGCTGGCCGAGCTCACCACGATGCTGGGGCGGATCGAGGAGCTCTTCGCGGCCCCCGTCGACGTGGAGTGGGCCTACGCGCAGGGGCGTCTTCACCTGCTCCAGGCTCGTCCCATCACCACGTACGTGCCCTTGCCCCCGGAGATGCTCACCCGACCGGGAGAAAAGCGCCGGCTCTATGCCGACGCCGCCCTCGCCAAGGGGCTCACGATCAACGCGCCGATCTCGCCCATGGGCCTCGATTGGATGCGCTCGGCCGCCGTGGGTTTGTTCGAACGGTTCTCCGGAGCGGGATCGGTGGACACCACGCCGCAGGGAAGCGCCATGGTGTTCTTCGCCGGGGGCCGGATGTACTCCAACCTCTCGAGCTTTCTCTGGCTCGTCACTCCCCGGCAGCTCGCCAAGGGCAACGACCTCAACGACGCCCTGATGGCCGAGACCATCGCCAATATCGATCGCGAGACGTATCGCCCCGAGAGCCGTCCGTCCTGGCTCCGGCTGGGATCTCTGTGGGTCGGGCTGAAAATCCTGTGGCAAACCCGAGATTTCTTCTCACGGATGCTGTGGGCGATTCTCGCGCCTCAGAGGTCACATGCCACCTACCATCGGCAAATCGAGGCTTTTCACAAGGCGTTTCGTTCTGCGGTCGAAGAAGACCTCCCACTTCCCGAGCTCCGGACCCGCCTGACCGGGCCGGTGACCCAAACCCTCTTCGACTCCACCATGTGGCCCCTGGGAGCGGGATTCGCCGGCCTCGGGCTGGCCACCCTGCTCGCCGGCAAGAAATCGCCCGAACGCCGCGCCCTGGCGGAGCGCTTGCAGCTGGGCTTTCCCGGCAATGTCGTCGCCGAGATGGGGATCACCCTCTACCGCATGGCCCGGCGGCTACCCGTCGAGGCGTTCGACGACCTTCCGGCGCTGGCGGAGAAGATCGAGCATCGCCAGCTCGAGGACGAATTCTTGGCAGCCTGGGACAGCTTCCTCGCCGAGTACGGCCGGCGCGGGCCCCTGGAGATGGACCTCGCCCGACCTCGGTATGCCGACGATCCGGTACTCGCCCTGCGCCAGATGTCGTTCATGGCCGGTGAGACCGGCTTCGATCCGGAAGCCGCCCACCAACGGCAGATCGACGCTCGGCGCGCCGCCGCCGGGGAGCTCGAGCGAGACATGGGCTGGCTCCGCCGTCGACTCTTTCGCCGCGCCTGTACCTTGATCGAGCTCTTCGCCGGGACCCGGGATACTCCCAAACACCTGAATCTCCTCTTCCACCAGGAGGTCCGCCACCGGGCGCTGGAAGAGGGTTGGCGGCTGACGGAGCAAGGTCGCCTGGACCGGCCGGAAGACGTCTTCGAGCTGGAGCTCCGGGACCTCGAGGCGGCGGTCGAAGATCCCGATCTCGATCTGCGAGCCCTACGCGAGGAGAGAGCCGCCTTTCACCATCTCCTCGAGGCACGGGTCCGGAGCTTTCCCCCGGTGATCGATTCCCGCGGGCGCATTCTCCGACCGGCGCCGAAACCGGAAGCGCCCGGCGAGCTGCGAGGCATGGCGGTCTCGCCCGGCGTCGTTCGTGGACCGGTGAAGGTGCTCGAAGATCCCTACCAGAAACCGATCGAGCCCGGAGACGTGCTGGTGGCCTACACCACCGACCCCGGCTGGACCCCTCTCTTCGTCAACGCCGCCGCCGTGGTGCTCGAGGTGGGCGGCGTGTTGCAACACGGCGCCGTAGTGGCCCGGGAATACGGAAAGCCCTGCGTCGCCGGCATCCAGGGCGTCCTGACCCGACTGCGGGACGGTGAGCCCGTCGAGGTCGATGGCACCACCGGCGTGGTGCGCAGGCTCGAGGCGGTGGAGCTCTAGTGGGCTCGACTCCGCAGCTTCAGCTCGGTGCCGGCAAGAGCAGCGGAATCACTCGCCGTCCATGCTTTCGATATACGGAGAAATCCGAATCGATCGTGAACACTTTGCTCGTCGCGTGGAGCTCCGACATGCGCACCAGGCAGGCATCGGCCAGGGCCATCGGCTGATCGGCATAGCGCTTCTGTAGCTCCTGGACACGCTCCACTTCCCGGGCCAGATCGAAAGGCACCTCCAGAACACCTCTTCGTAGGAGCTCGAGAACCGCATTAGAACCCCTCGGAAGGCTTCGCAGTAGATGACACGCCTCTGCCAAGACGGGTTCACAAGTCAGGAGTGGCGCCTCGATCTCGGAGAAACGACCGCGAGCCCAGTGGTGATACTGATCTCGACGGTTCAGAAGAGCCACCAGGGGACCGGTGTCGAGAAGAACCTTCCGATCCAACGGTTAGCTACCCAGATCTTCGAGATGGCGAGGGTTCGAGGAGAGATCTTCCGGCCCCTCGAGGCTGCCTACCAGGTCATCGGCAAGAGCCAGCGCCGAATTCCGGCTCGTAGGTCGCTCGCTCCGGCAGTGATTCTCCAGAGCTGCCCGAACCACCTCCGATTTGCTAACCCCTTGCTCTTTGGCAAGCTCGTTCAGATCCTTTTCCAAAGACTCCGGTATCTTGAAGGACAACGTCTTGGTCATTTCCCCACTCCGTCTCGTCTTCGCGTGCAGATAGGAATTCGCAGAGAACGGTACACCTGGAAGTGGCAGCCACTTCGTAAGAGACTCCTGACTGTATCGTATTACGCTCGAGTCTCGACCTCTCGAGCCCATATCGAGCAGACTCTGAACCGAACACATTACAAAAATGCCTATTGTTTTTGTTCATCAGCAAACGAATAATTTCACTTGACTCAGAAGAAAAGACTTGAGAAAAAGGTAGCTCCTATTTTCTATCGACTCTGCGATGGCCCGTCCTCAGGCCTTCGTTCGGACCGTTCGCTTCTATTCATCGGACCGGCTACGGATTCTGTTCGGCCCTGCCCGGGTCGAAGTTGCCGTGTGCTCCGAAGCAGCCGGTCCCAAACGAGGAGAGCCTTCTATGAATGTCACGTCTCTCGGCAGGCCATGGCTCGCAGCCCTGGTCTCCTGTCTCTTCCTGCTCACGATCCCCCTCTTCGCTCTGGTCGAGCCGCACGACGACTCACCCCTGGCCCAACTTTCGTTCCAGCATCCCGGGCTCGACATCGAGAAGTCGTTCCATACGCCCGGCCAGCTCTCGCTCGCCGATGGGGATGCGGCCCGGGGCGCCCTGGCCCGCCTCGGTATTGCGCAGAACGGCGCCCAGATCGACGTGCGCAGCGGCCGCTGGGCCACCCTGCTGCCCACCGAGCCGTTGATTCCGGGAGACGGTGTCGGCAACCGACTGCATTGGGAGGCCCTCGGCGTCGATACGCCTTCGGACCTCGACACCCTCGAGGGGCGGACGTGGGACGCTTTCGTCGCCTACCTCGACACCTTCCGGCACGAGCTGCGGATCGACATGGCGGAGATTCCCGAGAGCGCCCGAGTCGTGGCCCACGACGGCGGCGAGCTGGTGCAGATCTACGTGCCTCGAATGGTGAACGGCGTGACCGTTCGCGACGCCTACCTCAGCGCCGTGATCAGCCACGGCAACCTGATCCTCTTCGGCGCCCACAACTGGGGCGATGTCGACATCGCCACCACGCCGCGCCTCTCCGCCGACGACGCCGCTTCCCAGCTCGCGAGCCATCTCGGCAACCTGCGCGCCAGTGGCAGCCACGGAAAACCCGAGCTGATCCTGGTGCCGATGGCCAACGGCCTCGCCGCCGACCAGGTCTCTCTCGGCCAGGGCTACACCTACCGCCTCGCCTGGGTGATCAAACCGTCGTTCGACGGCGAACTCGGCACCTGGGAAGCCCTGGTAGACGCCCACAGCGGCGAGGTTCTCTCCTTCCGCGACAAGAACCACTACGCCGAGATCAAGGGCGGCGTGCTGCCGGTGAGCAACGACGGCATCGTGCCCGACGGTGTCGAGCAGCCGGGCTGGCCCATGCCCTACATCGATGTCGTGACCTCCGGCGGCACCGTGACCACCGACGGCGGCGGCAACCTCTCCGCCACCGGCAGCATGACCTCGTCGCTCGCCGGCACTTTCGTGCGCATGAACGACAACTGCGGTGCCAGCTCCCTGACCCAGAACGACGGGATCGACTTCGGTACCTCCGGCGGCACCGACTGCACGACTCCCGGTTTCGGCGGCCCCGGCAACACCCACGCATCGCGCACCGGCTTCTACGAGCTCAACCGGATCATCGAGATGGCGCGCGGCCAGCTGCCGGGCAACTCCTGGCTCCAGCAGCAGCTGACCTCGAACATGAACATCAACAACACCTGCAACGCCTTCTGGAACGGCTCGACGGTGAACTTCTACCGCTCCGGCGGTGGCTGCTTCAACACCGGCGAGATCGCCGGTGTGTTCGACCACGAGTGGGGCCACGGGATCGACGACAACGACGTCGTGCCGACCATCGCCAGCCCCTCGGGGGAAGGCATCGCCGACATCTATACCATGCTGCGGCTCAACGACTCCTGCATCGGCCGCAACTTCCGCGCCACCCCCTGCACCGGCTTCGGCGACCCCTGCCTGACCTGCACCGGTGTGCGCGATGTGGACTACCTGCAACGCCAGTCGGGCCAGCCCCACGACTACAGCTGGTCGAACGCCAACTGCGGCGGCAGCGTGCACTGCGTGGGCGCGGTCTACGCCGAGGCGGTGTGGTCGCTGTGGAAACGTATCCTCACGGCCTCGCCCTACAACATGGAC
>CAZMEL010000028.1:0-42811 GCA_964565225.1 uncultured Thermoanaerobaculia bacterium
TCGCAGGTCTCTCCACCACCCTGCCGCCGGACCGGTACGGCACAGGCCAGCTCGAAGTGGTTGTAATACGGGTCGTAGCGCAGATCGAGGGAGTAGGTGCCATCGGCTCCGGTCACCGTGGGAAGCCGCAAGGTGTCTTCCTTCTTTCCCTTGCCCAGGCGACGCAGACTGAAGGACTCCCGCGAGGCTTCGTAGAGCACCGTGACACCCGGCAACGGCTGACCCGCCGCGTCGAGCACCTGCCCCGAGAGCCGGATCAACTGGCCCTTGCGGGGCCGAGCCTCCGTTTCCACGGCGAACCAGGTCGCGCCGAGGACCAGGAGCAGCAATACGCCCAGCGGCCCGCCCGAGCGTTTCATTCTTCCGTCCACTCCAGGTCGTGGGGCGGCTGGAAGAGGGCCGTATGGCTCAGCTTCACGTAATCGGAGAGATCGAACCGGGTGAGGTTGCCCTCGCCGTCGGTGTACTCCAGGCCCACCGCCCGGCGCGCCACCGGATCGATCCGGATCCGGGCGCTCCACTGTCCCTCGGCTGGCGGAGGCAGGGTCAGCCGGATCTCGTAGGTACCGTCTTCCAGGCGAGCGCTGCTGGCGACGTAGCGTTCCTGCAGCCGATCGACATCGACCAGGAGCAGATCGAGCCCCGGCTCTTCTTCCGGCGTCACCTGGTAGTGGCGCCCGGAGGTCTCCCCGGGATTCCAGAACCAGACATCCGTTTCACAGAGCAGGAAGCTCTTGGCCTGCGGCTCTTCGTAGTTCCAGCGCAGGCAACGCGGCAACCAGAGCGAGAGGTGCCCCTGCTCCTCGTCGCCGCTCCGGAACCCCGCGGGGATGTAGGTCTGCAGGAAGCGACCGCTGATCGGGCCTCCCTTCTCCAGCTCCTGCCGCAGCTCCACCAGGAGCTCCCACGGACTCTCGCCCGCGGCTCCGGCGGGAGAGAGGGCGCTCAACACCAGGGCGAAGGCCACCCCGAGGATCCGGATCGACCGCTTCCTACCGGTCTTCATCGTGCTCTCTCCTTCTGGTCTCGTGGACTAGTGACGGAAGTGGCGCCGGCCGGTAAACATCATCGCCACGCCGTGCTCGTTGGCCGCGGCGATCACTTCTTTGTCCTTGCGGCTTCCCCCCGGCTGGACCACCGCCTTCACACCCGCCTCGGCGAGAACG
Organism: uncultured Thermoanaerobaculia bacterium; assembly: GCA_964565225.1. Classification (GTDB taxonomy): domain Bacteria; phylum Acidobacteriota; class Thermoanaerobaculia; order Multivoradales; family J023; genus CAZMEL01. Next base: position 1,167 of record CAZMEL010000028.1, read on the forward strand.
TCGAGACCGTCACGGAAAGGGAAGAAGGCGTCGGAGGCGGCCACCGCGCCGTCGATCGCCGACTGCGCCTTCTCGATCGCCAGGCGGCAGGAATCCACCCGGCTCATCTGTCCCGCGCCGATCCCCAGGGTCCGGTTCTCGAGCGCCACCACGATCGCGTTGGATTTCACTCCGCGTACCGTCTTCCAGGCCAGCTCCAGCGCTCGCCGTTCATCGTCCGTGGGATGCCGCTCGGTCACCACCTCCCAGGTGCCTGGATCGATCGTGCCGGCATCGGGAGACTGCGCCAGGAAACCGCCATCGATTCCCCGATACTCCACCTCGTCGGTCGCCGGGTCGTACATGGGACAGCGGATCAGGCGCAGGTTGCGTTTCGCCGCGAAGCGCTGGCGAGCTTCCTCGGTGAACTCCGGTGCGATCACCACCTCCACGAAGAGGTCCGACATCGCTTCCGCCAGCTCGCCGTCGGCCGGGCGGTTGAGGGCGATCACCGAGCCGAAGGCCGACACCGGATCACATTCGAGGGCCCGCCGATAGGCGGTGGTCAGGTCGTCTCCCCGCCCCACTCCGCACGGATTGTTGTGCTTCAGGATCACCACCGCCGGCTCGGCCTCGAAGCTGGCCACCAGCTTGCGACCCGCGTCGGCATCGAGGAAGTTGTTGTACGACATGGCCTTGCCCTGCAAGACGTCGAAACCCCCGAAGACCCCCGAGCCGCCCTCGACCCGGTAGACCGCGGCTTCCTGGTGCGGATTCTCACCGTACCGAGGCCGCAGCTCCTCCACCATCTGCACTACCGGATATCGAGCGAGAGTGCTTTCGTGCTCGTCGTCCTGGCTTCCGAGCCAGTTGGCGATCTCGGCGTCGTAGGCCTGGGTCTGCCGAAACGCCTTTAGCGCCAGGCTGCGGCGCAGGGCTTCGGGCACCTGCCGGTCGCCGTCTTCGAGGGCGGCCAGGAGCTGGGTGTAGTCGCCCGGGTCGACCACCACCGTGACGCCGCGAAAATTCTTCGCCGCCGCCCGGATCATCGTCGGGCCACCGATGTCGATCATCTCGATCACCTCTTCGAAAGCGGCGCCGGAGGCTACCGTCTCGCGAAAGGGATAGAGATTGACCACCACCAGGTCGATCGGGCCGATACCGTGCTCTTGCAGCTCCGAGAGGTGCGCCGCCCGCCCACGGTCGGCGAGGATGCCGCCGTGGATCCGCGGGTGCAAGGTCTTCACCCGACCGCCGAGAATCTCCGGATGGCCGGTCACATCGGCCACGGGAGCCACCGGAATGCCGCTGCTCTCGAGAAACCGGTAGGTTCCACCGGTCGAAACGATCTCGATCCCCAGGGCTCCGAGGCCCCTGGCGAACTCTTCGAGACCACTCTTGTCGTAGACCGAGATCAAGGCGCGTTGTGCTGGCAACATAGATTCGAGCTCTGCTTTGGACCTGTCGATGAGTCGATAGAAATCGGTGCCAGGGCTCCGGATCCGGAGCGTCTGGACACACTACGGCGAGAGACGAGACGTCGAGGACTACCCGAAAGTACAAGAGAGACGATGGCGAAGAGTGTTCCGGGCGGAATCAACGAACGGGCACCGGACTGCGGAGCTGGATCACCTGTCCGCCTCGCAAGGGCACCTGTTTTCGAGTGTCCGTACCCCCCGCCGAAAGCCAAATATAGCGCAGCATATCGGCGATGTCACTGACCGCATGGGAGCGCGCCAGGGCCGCCACCGCATAGGCCGTAGAGCGGTCGTCGAACGCCGCGCTGCCACTGGCAAACGACACCCGGCGGTACTCCAGACCCACCTTCGGATAGAGCTCCCGCCCCCGCGCCAGCGACTCGCCCAGGAGCCCCGGAAGCCAGCCCTCATTCGACGGCCGCGCGCGAAATCCGTAGAAAACCACGCCGAGTCGGGTATCCGCGCTCTCCAGGTAGCGACTGAAGTCGGCGAAATAGCGCCTCTCCTCGGGATCCGAGTCGGCCACGTTCAGCGGAAAGTTGAGGTCGGCCAGGTAGTGCGCCACCAACCCCAGCCGATACGCTACCTCGTTGAACGGCCGGTGCAGCCGAATCGCCAACACCGCATTTTCCACCGACTGCACGATCACCTCGTCCAGCCGGCCCGCTCCGTCGGGGTTCTTCACATGGTATTCCGGCTTCTCACTGCGAACCGGGTCACCCACCCCCTGCAGATACGCCGCCCGGTTCCGCCGCAGCTGCCGATACAGGTCCGGAGGTGCCAACCGCGCCGCATCCAGCGCAATCGCCTCCTGACTCCTCGGCGTCCAGCCGTCGGCCGAGGCTCCCATGAAGCCCCCGGCCACCAGCCACAACAAAACCAGACCCACCTTCTGCACTCCGTCATCTTACTTCCAATGCCCCCTCCCAGAACAGCCACAGCCTCCGGCAAAAACCAACCCCGCCACATCTTGACTTCCTCTCGCGTGGCTGGTAAAAATTGCCTCCCGCGAGCGCGAGCCCAGTTCTCCGCTCCGTGGACAAATCAAGTGCCCAGATAGCTCAGTTGGTAGAGCACCTGACTGAAAATCAGGGTGTCCGTGGTTCAAATCCGCGTCTGGGCACCACTCCTAAGTTCAACATTTCCAATAGTTTAGCGAGCTTCAGACGACCAGCTTCAAGGCTGGTCGTTTCTGCGTTTGGGTCACCATAGGGTCATCCGGGGTCGTAATTTGGCGGGACCAGGTGTTACCGGATGTGACGTCGAATCGGGGGATTTCGGGGTGGCAGGCTGATTCTTGGGTCGGGGTCGAGCATGATCGGGGCTCACTCTTTCCCGACCAAGGCCTTCAGCTGCGGCAGAAGCTTCGGGAGCTCCTTGCTGGCAGTGTTCCAGAGAATCTCCCGGTCGACCTCGAAGTAGGCATGTATCAGGCGATTGCGCATCGACACGATGCGGCTCCAAGGTACCTCGGGAGTATCGGCCCGGGCCTCTTTCGAGAGCTTGCTCGCCGCTTCGCCGATGATCTCGATCGCTCGAACGAGGGCGAAACGCAGCTTGATATCAGTATCGAGGTCGACCCGATGGCGATCCGAGATGAAGTCGAGGGCAGCCTCGGCCGCCTCGATCATGTGCAGAATCCGGATCCGATCTCCATCAGGCAGCAAACTGGACCTCCGCCATCCGGGTGACTTCGTCTCGGAAGTGGGGGCTCAAGTCCTGCGGGGTCCGCAGGTCGACCTTGCGGCCGCCCAGCAGCGTGGACAGCTCTTCTTCGATACCCGCCAGACCCAGAAAGCCGGGAGCGAGGCCGGGCTCGAACTCCACCAGCAGGTCGATATCGCTATCGGGTTTTTGAGTCCCCTTCAGCCTGGAGCCGAAGAGTGAGAGCCGGATGATGTGATTCCGGCGGCAGAGCCGTTCCAGAGTGTGCGGGTCGATGGAGAGGCGTTGCATCTTTTCTCATCCTCTTCGCGAGAAACCGGACGGGGAGGCTCGAGATTCGGGCCGGTCGGTGCTGTCGCGGTCTGGCAATCCCGTCTTCTTCGCCCGGTCCATTGTACGGCAGGACCCCAAAAAGACGATCAACTCTTGGCAGAAGGGATCGATTGCCTCATGCCCTTATTTGGTGACGATTACACTCATGATCTCGTTGTCTTCAATTTCGACGATTTGGTTGTTTGCGTTCAAGGCCGGAACATCGCCCTCTGGCTCAGCCTCCAGCCCGATGTATATAAAACGGCGACGGCACCGACGGATAGACGCGGAAGACGTGCTGGAAGACTTCGTCGGCCCGCTCTTGTACCTCGGTTTCTTCGTAGGCTTCCACCGGCAGGCCGGTGACGTCGCTGTAGAGGAAGTCGTGGATGGCACCTTTGACGGCATCGCGGGTGGCTTCTTTTTCCCGCCACTGATCGATGCGTAGCTTTTCGGCTTTGAGGGTGGCGAGGAGCTCGACGGCGACGGCTTTGATGCGTTCGATCTCGGCCGCTTTGAGGTCGTCTTTTCTCAGCAGATCGAAAATGGCCAACGATTCCTCGTCCAATTCCAGCACCATTGCTCGGCGCTCTTCGTCGTCCAGGGCCTGAACCAGCTCGAGCAGAGCTTCGAAGGTCTGCTCGATGGTGACGCGGTCTTTCTCGCGGTTGTAGTCGGCGACCACCCTTTCGAAGCGGCGCTGGTAGTCGGCGCGCAGCGGATTTTGCCGCAACAGCCGTTGCAGTCGGGATTCCACTGCCTGCCGCAAGCTCTGGACGGTGGTTCGTTTGGCCGGTGAACGCTCGAATTCCCGCTTCAGCTTGTCGAAGTCGATGGCGCTGATGTTGTAGGGCGTTGGCTCCTCGGCCACCGAGCTCGCGGTGGTGATGATCGCCCCTTCGACGATCTGGTGCAACTGGCGGATGATGGCGCTGATGTCGGCCTGCTCGCGATCCTTTAGCAGGCTTTGGTAGATGATATTGATGGCGTCGCGGTCGGCCCGGTGGGCGCCAATCCCGCGCACGTTGATACAGGCCTTGAACTTCTTGAACACCTCGCGGCACAGAACTTCGAAACGTTTGCGGCTCTCGTCGTTGTCGTTGGCCGCTTCCTTACAGTCCAGGATGGCCGCGATGCGGGCAAATCCGGTTTGCTGGATGATGGCATCGAGGGGGGCGTCGTGGTTTTCGAGAAAGGCCCGCACCATGGCGATGGCCTCTCCCAGGGTGATCAGCAGCTCCTCGTCGGGCTGGGCCGGCTCGGCGCCACCACCTTCTCCGGCTGGCCCGCTGCCGGCGAAAGTGGCCAGGGCTTTACGCAGGTGTTTGAGAATGCCGCAGTAGTCGACGATCAGGCCGTTGTTCTTGCCTTCATGGACCCGGTTGGCGCGGGCGATGGCCTGCATCAGGGTGTGGGCCTTGAGCGGTTTGTCGAGGTAGAGGGTCGACAGGCTCGGGACGTCGAAGCCGGTGAGCCACATGGCGCAGACGATGGCGATACGGAAGGGGTGCTCCTCCAGCTTGAAGGCGTCGTCGAGGGGCATGTGTTGTTTGTTGCGAAACTGCGGCTGCTGGCGCATGGGCTCCGGCAGGTCGATGCCTTCTTTGATCAGCCGCCGATGGGGGATGATGTCGAGGTCCCAGCGGCGGAATTTCTCCACTTCTCCCTGCTCTTCGCTGACCACCACCGCCATGCGGGTCTCCCGCATCCAGTTGATTTGCCGCTGGCGGTGGATCTCTTCCTGCTCGTCGGCGGCCTGCATCAGCTCGGTTTCCAGCTCAGCGATGCGCTGATCCCAATATTGGGCGATCCGCTGGTGCATGCGCACACAGGTCACCTTGTCGATGCACACCAGCATCGCCTTGCCGCTCTCCCAGGCCGTCGAGTGGTGGTGGACGAAGTCCCGTGCCACCTGGTCGAGCCGGGTCTCGGCGGTGAGGATGTGGTACTCCCGCGCGAGCTCTTGCTCCAGCCGCTGCTGGACGTCGATGTCGTCGAGTTCGAGCTCTTCGAGCTTATCGGCGATGCGTTCGTTGAGGTCGCCCACCGCCACCCCCAGCTTGTCGCCGCGGGCGTCGTAGTAGAGCGGCACGGTGGCGTGGTCTTCTACCGCCCGCTGGAAATCGTAGGTGGAGATGTAGTCGCCGAAGACCCGCCGGGTGATTTCGTCGTTGTTGAAGAGCGGGGTGCCGGTGAAGCCGAGGTAGCTGGCCTGCGGCAGGGCGTTGCGCAGGTTGAGGGCGAGGGTGCCGTATTGGGTGCGGTGGGCCTCGTCGGTGAGCACGATGATGTCGTCTCGCTGGCTGTAGCCCTCGTCGGGGTCGACCTCCAGGTTGAATTTCTGGATCAAGGAGAAGACGTAGGCTTTGTGCTCCCCCAACAGACGGCTCAGGTGCTGGCCACTGGCGGCCCGGCAGGGCTCCCGGTCGTGGTCGACGACACCACAGCCGGCGAAGGTTTTGTAGATCTGGGTGTCGAGATCTTCGCGGTCGGTGAGCACCAAGAAGGTGAAGTTACCGCCCAGCTTGCGGTGCACTTTGCGGGTGAAGAGCACCATCGAGTAGCTCTTGCCCGCCCCCTGGGTGTGCCAGAAGACACCGAGGCGGCCCTGGCGCTCGCAGCGCTCGCGCACCGATTGAATCGCCCGGTTGACGCCGAGGAACTGGTGGTTGCGGGCGAGGATCTTTTTGCACTCCCCGGAGGAGTCGTCGAAGACGATGAAGCTCTCCAGCAGGTCCATGAAGTTGCCCGGGTCGCAGATGCCCTTGAGCAGGGTCTCCATGTCGACCACGCCGGGCTCGTCTTCCGCCAGGCGTTTCCAGTCGTGGAAGTGCCCCCATTTGCTGGTGATCGAGCCGACCTTGGCCTGCTCGCCGTTGCCGAACATAACGATGGCGTTGTGGTGGAAGAGGTGGGGCACGGTGTCGCGGTAGTCGGCGTAATTCGTTTCGAAGGCCGCCCGCAGGTTTTTGTGCACGTTTTTGCACTCGACGAAGAGCAGCGGCAGGCCGTTGACGAAACCGATGATGTCTGGCCGTCGACGGTAGAGATCACCCCGCACCCAGAGCTCGCGGACGCAGAGGAAGTGGTTGTTGCCGGGGGTGTCGAAGTCGAAGAGGCGCAGGCGGTCGCGTACCCGCTCGTTGTCGGCATTGCGGAAGGTCACCTCTACGCCGTCGCGCAGCAGAGCGTATTTTTCGCGGTTGGTGGCGAGCAGTGATTGTGCGGCGCTGATGGCCGTGACCTGACGCACCGCGTCGTCGTAGGCGGTGTCCGGCAAGCCGGGATTGAGGTCCACCAGCTTGGCCCGCAGGTACCGGCGCAGCACCACCTCGCGGTCCGACGAACGGCCCAGCAGGCTATCGGGGCCGAAGTCCTCGCTGTTGTGGGCGAAGACCGAGTCCCAGCCCAGCTCCTGCTCGAGGTACTCGGCGGTGGTTTGCTGGACGAGAGTGTCCTCGGTGTAGGGATTCATACCGGGATCTCGCCGGACATCAGACGGGGGAGGAGGAGGTCGCGGGCTTCTTGCAGTCGTACATTGGCGTTATCGAGAACATCCCACTGATCGTGCAACTTCGAAAGGATTTGTCGGAAGACTGCCTGGATAGTTGGGGGCGGTACAAGAATTGGAATCGCGAGAAGCACCGGCATATCGAGCTTCTTTGTTCCATGTGAGGCGTCTGCCGCCAAATCTCGGATTCCATTCCTTTGTGAATCGATCGCATGAAAGAGAAAGAGTGTGTCGACATTATGCTCTCCCTTTAGCGCTTTGATATCCTGATTGAAAGCCATTGGCCTCGCTGTGACGCCAATGCGAAAATCTTTCGCTAGAGACATGCCCCGAACGACGGCCAAAATGGTTTCCTTAGGGACCAACCGGCTGCCCGCACTGATCGCCTCGCCAGTAATATTCAATTTAGTGCGATGAATACGCATTGCCTTGAGCTCACCAGAGCTTACCCAAGGGATGTCACCTTCCCAGAACTCCGGTTTGGCCTTACTGGGCGTTCCACCTGAGAGAAACTTCGCGCATTCACCCAGCGGTATTTTTCCCCACCCCTTCGGCACCCCATCGACCACCGGGACGTGTTCGTGGCCAGGGAAACGGAGGTGGACGAACCACTCCTTGTAGAGCAGCCGTGCCGACTGCTCCAACAGCTGGATGCGTCGTCGGTTGTTCTCGATCAGGTCGTCGTAGGCGGAGAGGATGTCGGCGATACGTTGTTGTATCTGAATAGGTGGCATAGTGACCGAGAAGGCGCGGATTTGATCGCCCGAAATGTGAGGCACGTTCGTACCTCCCATAATACCCTTGATGTATGCACAAAACTGAGGCGAAGCAATGATGTGGCGCAGAAATCTTGTTTCGAGTCCATTTATCGCCCTAATCCGTGCAACTCGTTGCACCAGCAGAGCCTGTGGATCCCTTTCGCTGATTACCGCATACTTGAGACCAGCCGAGACCCACGGTCGGTCCATTGCGAGTACTACATCCCCTGGCTCTAGCTTGAATTTTTCATAACCGAGTAAATCGTTCCTTGGCCAATACTTTGATTTTTCCCAGAGCACTATTCCTTGGCCAACGTTCTCCCCCTTGACGAGAGGAATATCGGAAGAATTGGAGGTGAACTCGCAACTCTTGAACGCTGGGCCAGAAGTAATGTTAACACATTCCCCTAAAACTACCTTTGTCCAACTCATACCCCCAACTCCAAAAAATTCTTCCGAATCACCGCCGCCAACCGAACCGCCTCCCCATTGAGATCCTCCAATTCGACATGGATCTCCCGCAGCGCCTCCTCGAAGTCGAAGTCCTCGTCCACCTCCTCGGGCGCCACGCCGACGTAGCGACCCGGCGTCAAGCTCCAATCGTTGGCCTCGATCTCTTCCAGATCCACCAACTTCACCAACCCCGCCACATCCCGCAGCTCCGCCTCGGGGAAACGAACGGTGAGCCAGTGGGCCTGGCGCCAGAAGTAGCGCACCTGTTTGAGCTGCTCTACGGCCTGCTGGCGGGCGTCGTCGACGGCTTTGCGGGTGCGGTTGAGGTCGCGGCCAGGCCACAGATCGCTGGCCTTGGCGTCGAGCTCCGTCTCGCAGATCTCCACCAAGCGCGAGACGAGCTTGAAGAGCAAATCCGCCTGTTTGATGAGGTCGCGGCTGGATTCCGCCAGGGGCGAGAGCTGCTCCACCAACCCGTGCAAACCTGCCGCCGTGTCCGGCGTCGCCTCCGATGCTGCCGTCGCCCGTTCCACGGCAGCTTCGAAGGTTTGTAGATCCTGGGCAAAAAGACCCCGTTCCTTCTCCACCTCCGCCGAGGTCTCGGCGTGGGGACCGTCGGTCGCCCGGGTCTCGAGCAAGGGCTGCAGGAGGAAGGGCTGCAACTGGGCGAGCCAGCCGTCGACGGCATCGGCGAAATCCGCCAGGGGGTGGCTCACCTCGCCGTCGTCGTCCTGGCGCTCGAAACAGGCGTAGCCGTGCTCCAGCATCTGGTCGACGTACCTGGATACCAGGGCGAGGAAAGCGTCCCGCTGGCCGCGATACAACCAGACCACGGCCAGCAGGTTCTGCTCCTGCTCGGGGCTGAAATCGTAGATCTTGCGGGTCACCTTGCGGTAGACGTTCCGCGCATCGAGCATCAACACCTTGTTGCGAAACGCCTTCGGCTTGGCCCGGTTCAGGAACCACAGCTCGCAGGGCACCGTGCGGGTGTAGAAGAAGTTGGAGCGGATGGCGATCATGAGGTCCACGTCGCCGGTTTCGACCAGCTTCTGGCGCACCTTGGCTTCGTCGCGGCCGGCACTCGATGCCTGCGACGACATCACAAAACCGGCGCGTCCCCGTTCGCTCAGGTAGCTGTAGAAATAGCTGATCCAAACGTAATTGCCGTTGGAAACCTTTTCTTTCTTGTTGACCCCTGGCAGGCCGAAGGGCAAACGAGGGTCCGTCTTGACCTTGTCGGCGTCGATCTCGTCGACATTGAAGGGGGGATTGGCCATCACGTAATCGGCCTGGCCCAGCAGCTCGTGGGGGTCCTCGTAGTAGGTGATGGCCTTCTGGATATCCCCTTCGAGGCCATGCACCGCCAGGTTCATCTTGGCCAGGCGGATGGTGGTGGCGTTTTTCTCCAGGCCGCGAAAGGTCAACCGGGCGGAAGGCACCTGGCCGTGCTCTTCGACGATCCGGGCGCTCTGCACGAACATGCCGCCGGAGCCACAGGCGGGGTCGAGCACCGTGCCGCGGTCGGGGTCGAGCACATGGGCGATCAGGGAAACGATCGAGATCGGGGTAAAAAACTCGCCGCCGTCGTGGGCCTTCTGGTCGGCAAATTGGGTGAGGAAATATTCGTAGATGCGCCCGAAGACGTCGCCCGACACCTTCTTCAGCTCGTCGGGATTGAGGGTGCGCAACAGCTGGCCGAGGACTTCGTTGTCCAGCTCCTGGTACTCACCCTTGGGCAACACACCCCGCAGGCTCTCGTAGTCCGCCTCGATGGACTCCATCGCTTCGATGATGGCCTTGGCGCGATCGGCCCCACCGGGCAGCGCCACCAGATGGTCGAACTGTGCCTCGGGACGCAGGTAGATGGCGCTCTTCTGGGAGAAGTCTTCCTTGGTGAGAGCCCGCTTCTTGCCGCCCCGGCTGGGCAAGTTGGCTGCGATGTCGTCCTTCACCGCGAGGTAGCGGCTGTAAGCATGGCGCAGGAACACCAGGCCCATGACCGGTAGAAAATATTCGTTGCTGGCGTAATTCGAATTGGCCCGCAAGGTGTCGGCGGCGCCCCAAAGGCGTTTTTCGATGGCTTCGATATGTTCGAGTTGGGCCAAGCTCACTCCGTGGGTTCAGGCAGAACTTCGGTCTTCGGGGCCAGAAATTGCGATGGAGGGCTGAACGATCATCCCAAGCTTCCCCCAAGATCTGGCTATTTGTTGCGGGCCGGCTGACGGCCGCGATAATACCGCAAACCCTCTGGGTAATTGCTTCCTCCGGGTAGGACCAGGAGGTGTGCACGACCGCGTCCACTCTCCCTTGGCACCCCACCAGCCCCACGAATACCTCCCAGCCCATCCAAAACCGGACCCCGCCAGCCCTGGCCTGGGGTCCCCAAAACCTGGGAGATCGTCATGCTGCCATCGACCACAAACGCCCGAAGTGTATCCGCCCCCATCACCTCCGAGCACCAGCGACCGGCCACCGTCCGCAGGGTCCGCGGAGCGATCCGGACCCTCGCCGCCGACCTGCGGGCTCTCGACGCCTTGATCGGTGGTATCGCCCAAGAGCTGCCCCAGGGCGGTACGACCTTCGAGGCCCTGGCGGAGCTCGGAGAGGGTCTCCGTTGCGTGAGAACCGACCTGCTGGCCGACGCCATCGAGACCCTCGACGCTCTGGCCACCCTCGACGAGGCCGAGCTGCGCCGTCGATTCGAGCGACGCCAAGGCTGGCTCGGAAGAGCGCACGATCGGTGATCGCACAGGCATTCGATACCCTCACGGCTTGCAGAATATGTTACAAGAGCATATATTAGTCCCACTCGAGCCTCACTCTGTCTATCGAGGCGAAACTTTCATCGAACGGGTATCTGACCGGGGAGCTCTCGGAAGCCGGCTGGCACCCTTTTCCGCGCGGGAGATCTCATGCCTATCGACTGCAAGAAGATTCTCGGCCTCACGACGGCCCTATGGCTCGGGAGCTCTGGCCTATCGGCTCAGGTTCTGACGGCCGGAGCCCCGGTGCCTCTGCCCGAGGAGATGATCAGTGGAGACGACCGCCACCCGGCGGTTCTGGCGCTTCCCGAGGGGGGGTTCGCCCTCGCGGCGAACACGCCGACCTCTCATCGCACGGCATTGCTCACTTTTGCGGTCACCAACCCGGAGGCTGCCGAGGTTCTAAGGAATTGGGAGCAAGGGCACCACATTCCACTGGACCACTGGCTGGTTCCTTCTGCCGAGGGATTTTTTTCGGTCGCTCTCGATCAGGCAGATCTCTTCATTCCCAATCGGGTTCTGGCGAGCCGGTTCGATTCCCAGAGTGGCACGGAAATCGAGACGGGTCTGCTGATCAATCCCGAGGGGGCCTTCCCGACGGCTTACGACATTGCCCAGCTCGCCGGTGGCGATCTGCTGGCGATCTGGAACGAAATCCAGCGCAGCGCCGACGGACCGATTCCCCTCGGCTTGTTCGCCCAGCGGGTCGCTCCCGACGGTGATCTGGTCGGCAAAGTGGTCCGGCTGTCGCCGGGCTCGTTTGCCCAGCCGAGGCTGGCGGCCAGCGCAACCGGCGGATATCTCGTGGCATGGATGGATCCGGACGATGGCTCGGTCCGGGCCCGGGCCTTCGATGGCCAGCACACGGGTGGGGTGGCTCAGCTCGTGGTTACTCCGGAAGAGGCTGCTTCCCGGATCGCACTCTCCGCTTTGCCCAACGGTACGTTCCTGCTCGTGTGGTCGGAGACCGACCCCGCGGACCCGAGCATGATCTTCGCTCGGCGAATTCACCCCTCGGGGATTCCGTTCGCGGAGAAGATCGAGCTCAGCATGCCTTCGGATTCGACCAAGATCACCCCCAGGGTCGCCACCGATCGGTTCGGGCGCAGCTGGGTGGTGTGGAACGAACGCGCCGCGGGCGCTCCGGGCGATATCTACGTACGGATTCTCGGAGCCGATGGGGTACCCGGCGGAATGCTGCGCCTTCCCGAAGTCGAGATGCCGGATCAGGCAGAGCCCGTGGTGGACATCGACGCCGATGGCCTGGCGGTAGTGGCCTGGATCGAGCGACACCCGATGGGCTTCGACAAGATCCAGGCCCGGACCGTACGAGCCTCTGCCGAATGCCCGGCCTCGGATACGGTGCTCTGCCTGCACGGTGGACGCTTCCGGGCGGAAGTCGTGTGGACGGACTTCGCCGGCAATTCCGGTGCGGGCCGCGTGTTGCCCTTCCAGAGCGAGGACTCGGGCATCTTCTGGTTCTTCGACGCCAAGATCTGGGAGCTCATGGTCAAGGTGGTCGACGGCTGCTCGTTCAACGGCTTCTACTGGGTCTTCTCCGCCGCCACGACCGACGTGGCCTTCGAGCTGGTGGTGACCGACACCGAAACCGGGCTGCAGAAGACCTACACCAACGAGCTCGGGGTGGCCGCGCCCGCGAACACCGACACCGCGGCCCTGATGAGCTGCCCGCTCGGCCCGCCGTGAGGCCGGCGGGCCATCTCGCGAGGTAGACCGCTCCTCAGCGGCGGCCGGACGCCTTGCGGGCTCCGCCGCCGGACCAGCGGTCGAGATCGAAACGGACGGTGGACTCGGCGGCCGAGTAGTCGTCGCGAACACCGACCACGGCCTGGAAATCGCCCGAGCGAACCAGGAAGGGCACGCTGTAGGCGGCTTCCCTGCCGCGGGCATCTTCGAGCATTTCGGCGGGAATATTGATGTGGAAGGGGATTTTCTGCACCGGCCGGGGATCCCCTTTCTGATCCTTGACCGAGATGAAGAAGGAGAGCTGGGCGGAGTGCAGCTCTCCCCGCGGAATCAGGGCGATGTTCCGGATCGGCACCTTGACCAGCACCGGCAACACCTTGCTCCCGTCGTCACGGGTCTCGGGCTCCCCGGGCTCGAGGCTGATGTCCAGAGGATTGTCGACCACGTTGTAGAGGAGCGCGGCGAGGGTGTTGTCGCCGCTGCGATCGTCGCGATTCTGCTCGCGGAAGGTCTCGCGGTGCCGCACGCAGCCCCTTCGGCCCCACCTCGACCTCGATGCGCCGATCCTTGCCGACCTCGCCGGAAGCGGGCTGGAATCCCAGGGAATAGAAGGTGCCGAAATCGCCGGCCATGCGCCGCAGATTTTCGGTCAGGTAGGGCGTGCGCTGGAGCCGCTTGCCGCCGGTGGTGGCAGCGGTGAGCTCGAGGGTTTCCCGCACGTTGTTGTCGAGCAGATCCATCGCCGCGGTGGAAACGATCCCCGCGGCACCGCCGGACATGGCCGCCGACCTCGCGATGGAGGTGTGGTCGGTCTCGGCGTCGATGGCGTAGAAGGTCACTCCTGCGGCGTTGGCCTGCCGCCCCAGGGCGCGAAACTCCTGCAGCAGATCGAAAGAGCCGATATCCCGTTCGAAGCTCGAACCCTGGCTCCGGTTCTCGTAGAGATCGGACCACATCGAGTAGAGGGCCTCCCCCGGCTTGGTGGGAATTCCATCGGAGACGTGGAGCATCGCCTTGCGCCCCCTGATGCCGCCGAGAGTCGCCACCAACCTCTCCAGCGAGTCGATGCTGGCTCTTCCCAGCTCGTATTGGGACTGGGCATACCCGCGGATATCGTTGAGCAGAGAGGTCTCGAAGAAGTCGAGATCGTCCTGCTGGATGTGTAGATTGTTGAGCTTGGCGAGCTCCTGGAAGACCCGCCGCCGGGTGCTTTCTCCGGCGAAGCTGGCGGCGGCCATCTCCTCCACCTCGTCGAGCACCTCGCCGAGCACTTGGTGATCGTTGGTGAAGTCGGTGTGGATGAACAGGGAGCGGTTCTGGCTGACGATGGTGACCCGATCTTCCGGCGCGAGGGTCTGCAGGAACTCGCGGATGTGCTGGAAGGTCTTTTTCCTGTTCGTGGACCGCAGGTGCAGGTTGTCGACGAAGAGCACAAGATGCAGGCGCTGCTCGGGGGGTACGACGCCAGACCCGGCGACGTCCTCCACGGAGGGCGCCCCGGTGTCCTCCGCCAGCTGCACGGAGCTGGTGGGGCGACCGGCGGCCTGGGCGTAGAAGTTGGTGATCGGCATCGGTTTGCCGTCGACGAAGAGAGAGAAGTCCTCTTTCGTGAGGTCGGAGACCGGGTTGCCCTGCCGATCGGTGACGAAGACCTCGACGTTGACCACGTCGACATCGACGGAATCGAAGAAAACGGCCTCCTCACCAGCACTTTCCTGCCCTGCTGATGACAGGCCGAGGCTCGAACAGGCCAAGATGGCCAGGAGTATCACTCGAAGCTTCTGCATGACCGCACCTCTGCAAACGCCCTTTCCGGGCAGGTTTCCTGTTGTCTTGTCGACGCTCCACCACCTCGGCGGGAGGTGGGCGGAAGGATCATGCTTTGCAAAATGTTTGCCACTCGCAAGGGAGGTGCCACGAGCAGCGCTCTTCACGCTCCGACCCGCCGAGCCCATCGGTTCGAGGGCGACGTCCTGCGAGGAACGGAACGGCCGGATTCAGCCTCCGAGTCGAGCCAGATCGCGCCGGAGCGACGCCAGCCGAGCATCGCCGGGCCGTTCTCTCTCCAGGACCGACAGATGCTGCCTCGCCTTGTTCTCGAGCTCCCCGTCGATCAGCAGGCGAAGCAGCTCGAACCGCTCCTCGATTCCTGCCTTGCCCGTGCTGAGGCCCGACTCCAGGACTCGAATACGCTCTTCGATGCTCCGCTGGGCCTTGAATCGGCCGAGGGTCGCCTTCCCCTCTTCGGCCCGACCACCCCGGAGCTGACACTGGGCAAGAAGGTAGAGGACGTCGGAGCGATCGGGCAGGGTGCGGTCGAGCTCTTGGAGCATGGGCACGGCGGCCAGAGGGTCTCCGCCCTTGAGCTGGGCCCGAGCGAGGAGGAGCTTGTTTTCCACCGAAGGCACGGTGTCGATCACTTCGCGAATTCGTTCTTCCGCCGCGCCATAACTTCCTTCCGCCAGCTCCAGCTCTGCCCGGGCGGCCCGAGCGACCGGGTCGTCGGGGGCCATGCCTTCACCGGTGAGAATGTCGCGCCGGGCCGCTTCGAGCTGCCCCATGCGCAGGTAGGCGAGCCCGCGGTAGACGAAGGGATGGGGGATCTCGGGCGCCAGTAGCAAAGCGCGTTCCAGCTCTTCCACCGCTTCGACATAGCGGGCGGACTGAAACAGTGAAAAACCGAGCAGATAAGAGGCATGGCCATTGTTCGGCTGCGCCCGAGCCACGGTCTCGAAGTACTTCTTGGCCTCTCGAGGCTGCCCCAAGACGAGGTGGCTCTGGCCGAGAAACATCTGTACGTCGGCAAAGGCGGGATCGACCGCCGCCACCTGCTCGAAGCTGGCGAGAGCCTGGACCGCCTGCCCCTGGCGCAGGGCCTCGATTCCCGCCTGGTAGAGACCGGGCAGATCCGGCTGTCCCTGCGCCAGGACCACACCAGGCCCCAACCCGAGCAGGGCGCTCAGAATCCATCGAGCCCGGAGCTGTGAGCTCTTCATGGGCTTCCTCCTTCGAGCGCCGTGCGAGAGATGACCCCCTCGCCCTGGCGCCAGATGATGAGCTGGCCCCCGGCCTCGGAATCGAGGGTCTCGGTCGAGCCGTCGGGCCATCGTGCCTCGAGCCGGCGGACCGCGGTCTCCGAACCCAGGCCGAAGTAGAGGCGATAGTCCGACGTCGATGCGTAGCTCCCACCTCCCACCACGTCGCGCCACAAGGTCCGATCGCCGACCTCGGCCCGCACCCTCGCACCGATCGCGTCGCGGTTGGCACCCTTGCCTTCGAGACGGACGACGAGAAATCGCTCCGGGGCTCCGGCGTCGTTTCGCCAAACCTGGAGCGGGCCGCCACAGGCGGCGGTGACCAGGTCGGGATCGCCGTCGCCGTCGAGATCTCCGGTGACGAGGCCTCGCGTCGAGTGGTGGGGCCGAGGAAACTCGGTCAGCTCGAATCGACCGCCCCCGTCGTTGCGGTACAGGTGATCCGGAAGCTCGAATGCGCTTCCGGGAATGAAGGCCGCGGCATTGTCGAACACGTGGCCGTTGGCGACCGCCAGGTCCACGTCGCCATCGCCCTCGAGGTCGAAGCTGCCGATGCCCCAGCCCACCAGCTCGGTCGACGGGAAACCCAGCCCGCTGCGCGAGGTGTGGTCGTCGAAGAAGCCAGCCACCGCGGGCACGTAGAGACGATTCGGCTCTTTCTGGAAGTTGGTCAGGAAGATCGCCGGCTGGCCGGTGCCGGCGAGGTCGGCCAGCGCCACCCCCATACCGCCCTCGGTCTGCCCCAGCTCGCTGTAGCCGACCCCTGTTTCGGCGCCCACTTCTTCGAATCCGCCCTCCTGGTTGCGGTAGAGGAGATTCTGCGAGCGATCGTTGGTCACATAGACGTCGGTACGGCCATCGTCGTCGAGATCGGCGGCCGCGACTCCCATGCCCCGGCCATCGGCGACCACGCCGAAGACCTCGGACACGTCGGTGAAACGATCCCCGTCGTTGCGGTACAGGCGATCGGGTGTCGGCGGGAACTCCTCCGGGGAGCAGTAGATCTCGAGATTGCCGGCTCGACACGGCCCTTCCACCTCGACGTCGTAGCGCAGGTAGTTGGCCACGTAGAGGTCGAGATCGCCGTCTCCATCGGCGTCGAGAAAGGCCCCGCTGACACTCCAGGTCGGGTCTTCCGCGCCGACGATCTCCTCGACGAACGTGCCGTCTCCCTGGTTCCGAAAAAAGACGTTGGGGCCGTAGTTGAGCACGTAGAGATCGGAATCACCGTCGCCATCGACATCTCCTGCGGTCGCTCCCATGCCGTACCCCGTGTCGCCGACGCCGGCAGACTCGGTGATATCTTCGAAACGGAGCCCCCCGAGATTTCGGAACAGCCGATTGCGCACCGGCTCCGGGGGCTCCGGGGACCCCGGGAGCGGCCCGCCGTTGACCACGTAGATATCGAGCAAGCCGTCGGCGTCGGCGTCGAGCAGGACGATGCCGGGTCCCATGGTCTCTACATAGTGTCGGCGTCCGGCGGCCCCGGTGTCGTGGACGAACTCGATCCCCGACGCCGAGGTGACGTCGGACAGGGGAAAGCCCGAGCCTCGGCTCGGTGTCGGAGCCGCGGGCGATGGAGAAGCAGCCTCGGCCGCGGCCTTCGGCTCTACCTCGGGCTCTCCACAGGCGAGGACCAGGACACCGAGAGCCAGCGCTCGAAAAACGAGCAGGGACAGGAAAAACGGAGTCGTTCTTTGATTCTGCACGCGCGGAGAATACACCATGCCCGAGCATCCGAGCCCCTGCCATTGGCCCCCGGAGCTCACCGGACCAGCCCTCCCGGAAAGCGACCCGGACAAATGTGCATCGATTGAAAAGTCTCCGTGGAGCTGGTACGATCCAGCTCATCTAGCCAGCTTATCGACACCCGCACATACGGATTCAATCCATTGAACCCGACCCTTCAAAGCCTTGGAGGAATGAGCAGGTTTTCGATCATCCGGTCCCAGTCAGACTTCTAGGCAGACGTTGATTCGCATCCGACAGGCGGGACCAAACGCTGGCATAGCGGGACGAAGCCCCCGCATCTCAGGGCCAGACCTCGGAACGAGCTGTTCTCCCGGAATCTGGCACTCTTCTTGCTCACTCAATGGGTAGCTCAACGAAAAGAAGACGACTCAAAGGAACGAAACCGGTAGATTTGCCAGACACCTGAAACGCGCACGACCCTTCGGACAACCCGAGCGCCGATCTCTACCGAACCGATTTCTACCCAGCGGCAAGACGTCCGTAACGAAACAGGTACGACACGCAACTTCGAAGCTTCCGACCCGCCCAAACCATTCCGGTCCTCTCCAAGATACCGAGAGCCGCGAAAGATGGCGCAGTCAGAAACGACGATTCAATGCAGAACCCGCTCACCCGTCGTTGGGTGGGCACTTGTGAACCAGTAGGAGGATCCATTCATGAAGAGAGCCATTGTCTTTGGCATTTTGGCGCTCCTGGTCTGCAGCACTTCGGTGTATGGCCAGGCGCTCAAAGGCTCGATTTCCGTGACGGTGACCGATGGAGACGGAGCCGCCATCCCCGGCGCCGTCGTCGAGGTCTCGTCCGACCAGACCCTGAGCAAGCGCTCGGGCGTGACCGGCAACGACGGCAGCATCAACCTGCCGGCCCTCGACCCGGCCGCCAACTACATCGTGACCACCACGATGGACGGCTTCAACGGCGCCCGCAACGAGAACGTTCTCGTCAAGGCCGGTCAGAACACCCCGATTCGGGTCAGCCTCACGCTGGCCTCCGTTTCGGAAGAGGTGGTCGTGACCGCCGAGTCCCCCGTGGTCGACGTGACCAGCGCCCAGACCGGCCAGGAAATCACCCTGGACCTGGTGGAGTCGCTCCCCACCGCGCGTACCTACCAGGACTACCTGCAGCTGGTTCCCGGCGTGCAGGCCTCGGTCGTCGACGCGGACGGCAACAACAACCCGGCTTCCCGCTCGGGCCTGAACTACAGCGACATCGGTGGTGAGGTCGGTTCCTCGTCGGACAACTTCTACTACTTCGAAGGTGTCAACGTGACCGACGGCAACAGCGGTACCGCTGGCGCCAACATCAACACCGAGATCATCCAGGAGCAGAGTGTTGCGACCGGTGGTCTGGCTGCCGAGTTCGTCGGTGCGACCGGGCTGGTCTCCAACGTCATCACCAAGAGTGGTGGTAACTCCTTCTCCGGCTCCGTCAACTACTACTTCCAGAACGACGGCCTGGTTGCAGACAACGAGAATCGTAATGATTCCGATTTCTCGACCTTCGATACCGCCTTCACCCTCGGCGGCCCGATCGCCCGCGACAAGGCCTGGTTCTTCGCCAGCTACCGTCTAGTGAACCGGGAGCAGGACGTTGTTTCCCCCACCCAGGAGTTCCTCCGTTCGGTCGAGCGCAACGACGACCAGATCTTCGGAAAGATCTCCTGGTCTCCGACCCAGAGCGGTCTTCTCACCGGCATCTACCTGAGCGATCCGTGGGATCGGGACGGCTCCTTCAATGACCAGCGCGCCAACAGCCGCGACATCACCGCCGATCGTGGTGGTGACCGGGTCACCGGCACCTACTCCCACGTGTTCAACTCCTTGGTTCTCGAGCTGGCTGCTTCCGACAACGAGGCCGACCTCGACACCACGCCGACGAACCTGGAAACCCGGAACGACGTGAATTTCCGTGGTGCCGATCGTCCGGACGACATCAATCTGACCCAGCTCGGCGGCAGCGGTACCATCTCCGAAGTGACCCGTGGCACCGAGCAGGTCCGCGGTTCCCTCGAGTACCTGGCCGACACCTCCTGGGGTAGCCACACTCTCAAGGGCGGCGTCGAGTTCGCGACGAACAACGACTTCCGCGACTTCGTCACCACCGGTGACGGCGGTATCTACAACTCCCTGTCCACCATCTACCAGGGCCAGAACATCCGAGCTGGCCAGATCGACGACTTCACCGACGTCGACTTCAACCCGGGCAACGCTTCCGACGTCGAAGGTCTCCTCGAGACCATCGATGCCTTGCCGAACCGGAACGAGTTCTACGCGCTGCTCGACGGCAATGGTGATGGCACCATCACCAGCGACGAGATCGGCCAGAACCTGATCTTCAACAGCACCGCTGGCAACCCCAACGGTCTGATCAACTACGACCGGATCTTCCAGACGTCCTCCGGTGAGCAGTTCACCAAGTCGGAAGGCACGACCTTCTACATCCAGGACACCTGGCAGTACAACAAGTGGTCCGTGAACTTCGGCGTCCGCGCCGAGGAGTGGGAGCACTTCGACACCGCTGGCACCAGCATCTACACCTTCGAGACCGAGTATGCCCCGCGCCTCAGCGTGGTCTACGACCTCAAGGGTGACGGCCGCCAGCGTATCTCCGCCTACGTCGGCCGCTACTACGACCCGATTCGCAACAACATGACCAACTTCGCGGGTTCCGTGACCGGTCGTGAGCGTCGCGAGCAGGTCTTCGTCAACGGCGAGTGGGTGACCTACCGGATCCGTGGAGGCCCGAGCCAGGCCGACGCCTTCTTCGCGCCCACCACTCAGACTCCGTTCACCGACGAGTTCCAGATCGGCTACAAGATCGATCTCGGCTCCAACATGAGCTTCGAGGCCAACGTCATCAAGCGCGAGACCGATGACATCCTCGAGGACTACGACCTCGGTCTGTACGCCGACCCGGACACCTACGGCCTGCCGGTCAATCACCCGGAATCCTTGTTCCTGGGTCTCGACTACTTCGGCTACGACTCGTTCCCGAACTCCAACTTCGTCATCGCTACCCTCGCGGGCGGCAAGCGGGAGTGGGAGGGCGTCGAGCTCGTCTTCCGGAAACGCATGAGCAACAACTGGCAGATGTTGGCGTCGTACAACTATGCGGACGGAGAAGGCAACACCAACTCCGACTCCAACGCCGACTTCCAGGGTGACGTGCTGTGGCTCGACCCGCGCGCGATCAACCAGAACGGAACGCAGCCCGGTCTCGTAGAGCACCTGTTCAAGATCGCCGGCACCTACCAGTGGGACAACGGCCTGTCGGTTGGTGGTTCCTACCGCTGGAACTCCGGTTCCATCGCCAGCCGTACCTTCCGCGCCTCCGGCCGTAACCTGCCGCTGCTCGACGTCAACGATCCGGACTTCACTGGCGAGCTCATTCAGTTCGCCGGTGGCGACGGTGGTGGTCATCCCGGTGACGCCGGCCTGTGGCTCTCGCCCCTGGCTGTCGGTTCCCTCGAGAACCCGGACTTCGGCACTCTCGACCTCCGCCTCGCCTACCTGTGGCGTCTCGGTGGCCGGTACGAAGTCGACCTGTTCCTCGATGTCTTCAACGCTCTCGACGACCAGGCCACGATCCGTAATCAGGATCTGGTCCGTGGCCTCGACGGTGTTGATTTCGGCGAAGGCCTCGACTTCGTCGATCCGCGGCGGTTCTACCTGGGAGCGCGCCTGCGCTTCTAGGTCTCGCCAGAGGACAGCAAGGAAAGGGAGGGTCGCAAGGCCCTCCCTTTTTTTTGGTCCAACTCCCCCAAGAGTTGGTCCGACCCACCACAGGGCCCGAAGGTACCGCGGCTCTCGCCGCCCGACACCAGGCCTGTATAATCGATGGATGGGAGCTCCGTCCGGCTCCCCAGTCCCGCCAAGTCGAGACTCCAATCCGCGGAGGCCCAATTGTCAGCAAGAAACTGGAGAGATTCCATTCATACCGACACCTGCAGCCGAGTCTCCCTCGGGCCGGCTTTCACGCCTCGGGTCGGTCCGCGATACCCGTCGCCGGCAGCCGCGAGCCCCGGCCTCTGGCTCTTGATCCTGCTGCTGTTCTGGTTTGCCGGCTCGGTAATCGCCCAGGAAGAGGACGGCTTCGGCCCCGAGGGTTTCTTCCTCGACAAGGTGGACGTCAATCTCATCAATGTCGATGTCTTCGTGACGGACAAGAACGGGCGGCGGATCAACGGACTGCGGCCCGAGGACTTCGAGATCTTCCAGGACGGTAAACCCATGGAGATCACCAACTTCGCGGCCATCGAAGGCAACCGCGTCGCCTTCCAGACAGGCCCCGAGGTGGCCCCGCTACCGGACGAGGATCCGCCGGATCCGCGCCTGGCTCCCATTCTTCCCGAGCACCAGCGACTGCATCTGGTGGTCTATGTCGACAACGTGAACATCCATCCGCTGAACCGGCAGAAGAGCTTCAGCTCGATCCGCAGCTTCTTGCGGCAGCGCCTGAGTCGCGACGACAAGGTCATGGTGGTGAGCTACGACAAGTCCCTGAACGAGAGACTGCCGTTCACCAGTGATCGCGAGCGCATTGCGACGACTCTCTTCGAGCTGGAAGAAGTAGCCGGCCATCGCGTTCCGTACAACTCCGAACGAACCCAGATGCTCGACGCCATCTACGACGCCAACAGCCTGGTCGAGGTCAGCGCGCAGGCCAGGCACTACGCGGAGTCCCTGTTCAACGATTTGACTTTCTCGATCAGCGCCCTCAGAAGCATCGTCGATTCCCTGGCGGGCCTGCCCGGCCGCAAGGCGATCCTCTATGTCAGCGACGGGCTCGGCATGCGGGCGGGGGAAGACATCTTCTACGCTCTCGACGACAAGTTCGGCAACTCGCGAAATGGCACGGCCTCCGTCGACGTGCTGCAGATCCAGAACTACGACGTCTCCCGCCGACTCAAGGCCCTGACCACCGAAGCGGCCTCGAACCGTATCGTCTTCTATTCCCTGGACGCCGCGGGGCTCCGCACTCATGCCAATGCCGACGTCCAGAATTACCGTGCCGGCCGGGGTAGCTCGGTGCATTCGATCCATGTCGACAACCTGCAGGAGCCCCTGCACTTCATCGCCAACGAGACCGGCGGCCAGGCGATCGTGAACACCAACAACTTCGGCCCCATGCTCGAACGGGTCGGCGACGACTTCTCCACCTTCTACTCCCTCGCCTTCCAGTCTCCGGAGTCCGGTACCGGGCGGCTGAGAGAGATCGAGGTGCAGCTGAAGGACCCCAAGGGCAAGAAGCTCCGGTATCGCAAGAGCTACCGCGATCAACCCGTGGAACGGCGCATGGCCGACACCGCGTTCGCGGCCCTGCACTATGGCTACGAGCGTAACGACCTCGGAGTACAGCTCGAGATCGGGAATATCGTGCGCGGCGGCGGAGACACCTACATGGTTCCCCTGGTGATCAAGATTCCCATGCGTCGGCTCAGCTTCTTCCCCCACGAATCGGTGCAGAGCGCCCGACTTCGCCTCTTCATCACCGCCAAGGACGAAGACGGCGGGCTGGCCCCGGTGCAGGTGGTGCCGGTTCCGATCGAGATCGAGCAAGAGGACTTCGCCCGGGCCCAGCAATCCTTCTACCACCTCAATCACACCCTGGAGATGACCAGGGGGCGCCAGATCATCGCGGTCGGTGTGCGCGACGAGATCGGCGCGACCGACGCCTTCGTACTCGGGGGTGTCGAGCTCGATTCCTGACCCGGAGCCGACCCGGGAGGCGCTTTCCATGACGGCCGTCCAGAGTTGGACGGCCTGTCCTGTTTTTAGGGCAGTTGACACCATTGTAGGCCACATGGCCACAAAGCACTGCTAGACTCTGGGGTGGAAAACTTCCATCCGGTCTTGTGCTCACCCCTGAGAAAGGAGTGGCCTACATGTGTTTTCGAGCGCTGTCCAGAGAATTTCTACTGGTCGCGGTGGCGGCAGCTTCCGTGCTGTCGATCCAGGCCGAGGAGACCACCCCTTGGCCCGAGGTCTTCCGCGACGTGACCGACGTCAACGTGGTCAACATCGATGTCTTCGTCGCCGACGACGACGGCAATGCCGTCTCCGGCCTGAGCCAGGAAGACTTCGAGCTGTTGATCGACGACGAGCCCGCCGAGATTTCCAACTTCTACGCCATCCGAGGTGGTGAGGTCGACGCACCGATCGCCCCGGCCGGGGTCGAGGAAGAGACACCGGCCCCCCCTCCGCCGACCAAAGACCTGGCGTTGGTGTTCTATATCGACAACTCCAACATCGACGCCAACCGTCGTACCCAGGTCTTCGATCACCTGCGCGAGTTCCTGCTCGCGAGCTGGCGACCGAACATTCGGGTGATGCTCGCCACCAACGATCGCACGGTCGAGATCAAGCAGGAGTCTACCGAGGTACCCCACCTCGCCTTCGTGGCTCTCGACGAGATCGAGAAGACCCACACGCGCGGGCGCCAGTTCGAGGCCGAGGAACGGGATCTCCTGCGCCAGATCGCCGAGATCAATGTCGACGCCGCCACCGGATTCGTAGCGATCAAGTCGGACGACCCGGATGCCGCCAAAGAGCAGGCGATCTTCGCCGCCGAGGCCGTGGCTCCCATGCTCCGAAACTATGCCCAGCAGCGTCACGACCTGACCCAGATGGCGATCGGTGAGCTCCGACGCTTCGTCGACGTCGTCGGCGGTCTACCGGGGAACAAGGCGGTGGTCTATGTCGGCGACGATCTGCCGATCCGCCCGGGCGAGGCCCTGTTCGAGGTCTTCAGCCGACGGGTCGAGCTGATCAGCGAGCTGAGCACGACATCCGGAAGCCAGGTGGAGTCGTCGCGTTTCGATTCCACCCCGCAGCTCGAAGAGCTGGTGGAGCACGCCAATGCCAGCGGGGTGACCCTGCACATGCTCGACATGGCGAGACCCGCCAGCCTCGAACGTGGCAGCGCAGGCACTGCCCACGGCAGGCTCTGGACCTCGCAGGCCACTGCTCTCGAAGAGGCCGGACGTCGGGAGTCGAAGCGCCTGGTTGCCGACGGAACCGGCGGCCGCGCCAACAACGGCTTCTCGGACTTCGAAACCGTGCTCGGAGGCATTTTCGAGGACCTCGAGAACTTCTACGCCGTCGGCTACTCGATCACGGCGAGGGCCGAAGATTCCGAGGCGCGCAAGATCGAGGTTCGGGTGCGTGATCGTGAGGACTTGAAGCTCCGCTACCGCTCGTCGTTCCGTATCCGCTCACCCGACGAGGCCATGCACCAGCAGACCCTCTCCGCCCTGTTGATGGATTCCTTCTCGAATCCGCTCGAGATCGCTCTCGAGCCCCAGGAGCAGAAGGCCAGCGCCGACGGCAAACACTACGAGGTGCCGCTGCTGGTCAAGGTGCCGCTCGGCAAGCTCGTGCTCCTCCCCCAGGGCAAGGAGCACCGCGCCCAGGTCTCGATGTACGTGGCGGTTCGCGACGAGCGGGGGCGTAGCTCTCCGGTGGTGAAGCACCGCTGCCCGATCAGCATTCCCAACAAGGAGATGTTGATGGCCCTCGGCCGCACCGCGGGTTGTGGAATGCGCCTGAAAATGCGTGGTGGCCCACATTCGGTGGCCGTGGTCGTGCGCGACGAGGTGGCCGGTGTCGACTCGACCCTGCGGATTCCCATCGAGATCTCCGCGAGCACTACCGCGAGCTTGGACACGGCAGGTGCCGGTGGCTCGTCGAGCAACGGATTCGACCGCTGAGGTCGTTCTTCGAGCCCAGGCAACCATGAAACGACACCGAGCCCGAACCTGGTTCCCTCTCGCCCTCCTCGCCTCGACCGCGGGACTCCCGCCGGTCCTGGCCGACGTTCCCGAAGCCCTGCTCCCGGTGGTCGAAGCGGTCGACACCGGGGGTCTGGAAACCAAATCCGCAGCCTTGATCCTCAGTGGCCAGGAAGGAGGCGAGCTCGACGCTTCGCTCACCGCTCTTCCCCTGGTCGACGCGGAGGGCCGCTCCTCGGTGGCCCTGTGGGTCGACATTCCCGGCGCGGCCCTTCTCCAGGGATCCGAAGACGAGATGCTCCTCACCGAGGTCTACGCCTACGCCCTGACCCCGGAAGACGAGATCGCCAGCTATCTCACCCGGGCCTTCCGGCTCGAGCTCGAGACCTTTTCGGGCCCTCTCAGCTCCGGAGGCCTCCGTTTTCGCGGTCATTTGGCGCTGGATCCTGGAGAGTACTCCCTGCGTCTCCTGGTCCTGCAACGGCAGACCGATCGCTTCGCGCTGCGGGTCGAGCCCCTGAAGGTGCCGAGCTGGAGCAACGCGGAAGGCCCGATCGTGCTTCCGCCGCTCTTTCTGGACGGCATGGGAGATGCTGTCCAGGTCCGTTCGCGACCCGGCGAGCAACCGTTCCCCGAGTTCTCTCCACGGCTCGAAGATCGGGCCCTGGAACCGGTCACCGCCACGGCTCTCGACTCGGCCGCGGAAACCACTTTCTACGTCGCCGGCCGCAACCTTCCCGGCGAGCTGACCGTGCGCCTGCTGGACTCCGGCAACCAGGAACGCCAGCGGGTCGAGCTGGTGATGGCAGAAGCCGTGGCCGAAGATGTCGGCGGCCTGGAGCTGCGCCGAGTGGCCCTTCCCGCCCTCTCTCTACCCGACGGCGAATACCGGATCGAGGTCACGGCCGAGGCGGCGGAGCCCGCTGTCGCCGCAACTCGACCGATGTTCTTCACTGCCGGTGGCCTGGGCTCCTTCGGCCAGCCCGCGGGAGATCCGGCCCTCGCTCTCGGAGAGGTCGATCCTGAAGGCAGCTCCAACCGGCTCGCCACCCTCGAATCCCTGGACTCCCGCATCGGCGTGGAGTACCTCGACGCCCTCAGTCGACTCGCCGCAGGTGACAAGATCGGGGCTCGCCAGGAAATCATGAACTACGAGCTCGCGGCCCTCGGCAGCGGCAAGCTACCCGAACGAACGAATCTGCTGAAGAAACAGCTCACCACTCTGGGTCTGCTGGCCAGTCGACGTCCCGAGAGCCTGGTGCCGGTGATCGTCTTTCACGAGAACCTCTACCGCCACTACCATCAACAACGCCAGTACCTCCTCTCGACCCATGCCAGGAACCTTCTGGCTCGCCTGATGGAATTCTACCTCGGCCGGTCGCGGCGGGAAGACGCCTCGACTCTCGTAGCAGACGTCATGGCCAGCATGGGAGGCTACATGCTCGAGATCGGTGCCGACCTCTCGGCACAAAGGGCTTTCGAAAATGCCCTCGCTCACGATCGCAACCAGACGCTCGCCCTTCTCGGAGCGGCTTCGATCGACGAGACCTACGGTGCCTATGGGGCCGCCGTAGAAAAGCTGGAGCGGTTGCTGACGCTGGAGCCCAACCATCGTGAGGCCGCCCTGCGCCTGGCGATCAACGCCCTGCGCCAGGACGATACCGAGACCGCGGAGACCCACCTGCGGCGCTGTTTGGGCCTTCTGGTCGACGACTGGATCGCTGTCGTCGGCTTCCAGGAGCTGGCCAACCTCCTCGATCGGGAAAACCGCGGCGAAGAAGCCATCGAGCTGCTGGAAACCGCGATCCATCGTTTTCCAGAGAACCAGCGGTTCTACATCCAGCTGGCAGCGCTTCTCGATCGCCAGGGACGAAGAGGGAAGTCTTTCGAGGTGCTCGCCAAGCTCGATCCCTCTCGCGGGCGGACCGCGGATTCCCCACGGCATCTCTACAGCCAACGACCGGCGTGGCGCACCGAAGCCGAACGACACCAGCTGGCGCTCGCAGCCCGGGACGATCTCGAGACCCTGGCCAAGGTCGTCGGCCAGTACCTCGGAGGAGAAAGCCATGCAGCCAGTCCATGAGCTCGGGCCGTCTCGGCTCCGAGGCCAACGCCCCTACCTCGTCCTTTTCGGCTTCTGCCTCCTCGGCCTCTGGGCCGGCACCGCCACCGCCGACGATGCGATCATCGTTTCCCTCGATCAGCCCGATCCGTTCCAGCCGGCCTGGGGCCTGGTGGAGGTCGAGGCCGTGGTGGTTGCCGACGAGGAGATCGAGCGGGTCGTCTTCTATGTCGATGGCCTGGTGATCGACGAGCTCGACAAACCTCCCTGGAAGCTCAACGTCAACCTGGGAGAAGATGTCGGCCAGCACCGCTTCGAGGTGATCGCCTACGGAGCTTCCGGCGCCACCGGCACGGGCGGCATCACGACTCCGGCGATCGAGGTCAACGAAGAAGTCTCGATCAACCTGCAGCAGTTCTACGTCACCGTCACCCGGAACGGCCGGCGGGTCCTGGACCTGACCGAGGACGACTTCAAGATCTTCGATGATCGCGAGGAACAGGAGCTCGTGACCTTTGCCCGCGGCGACATTCCATTCACCGCGGTGGTGATGGTGGATTCCAGCACCAGTATGAAGGGAGAGAAGCTGCGCTCCGCCATGCGTGGAGCCGGCACTTTCTTCGAAGGTATGCAGGAGCTCGACGAAGGCCGCCTCCTGGTCTTCTCCGACCGGATCTTGCACACCACCCCCTTCACGACCTTCAAAGAGGTGCTCTCGGCCGGGCTCGGGCTGGTCAAGGCGCGTGGAGGCACCGCCCTCAACGATCACCTCTACCTCTCCTTGAAACAGCTGCAGGAGAGACAGGGACGGCGAGTGATCCTGCTCCTCTCGGATGGAGTCGACTCACATAGCGTGCTCACCATGCGCGATGTGTCGGCCGAGGCACGACGCAGCCAGGCCCTGATCTACTGGCTGCAGCTCCCCTACTCCAAGACGGCGAGCGAAGATCGCACCAAGCTGCCCCAGCTCACCACGCCCTGGAGGTCCAGCAAGACCTACCAGGAAGAGTTCGACCGGCTGCACAGCTCCGTGACCGAGAGCGGAGGCCGGATCTTCCTTCTCTCCTCGATCGACGACATCGCCCCGACATTCCGGGAGATCCTCCGGGAGCTACGCGAGCAATACGTGCTCGGCTACTACCCCGAGGTCACCCGCAACGACGGTAGCTGGCGCGAGGTCAAGGTCCGGGTCCGCGGCTCCGATCTCGAAGCACGCAGCCGAGGCGGCTACGTCGACTATTGAGACACCTCCTGCACGACCACCTCGGCCTCTTCGCCGTCCTGGCGGGTGAAGCCGAGGAGGGTCCGGCGATCGTCACCGATCCACCTCGGATACACCCCGGCTCCGGCGATCCGCACCGGCTCGCCCCAGGTATCACCCGATGGACCGGCGATTCGCGCCTCGAGGCGCCTCTCCTGTGCCCGGGTCGCCTCGTAGACCACTACCAGTCGGCCGTCGGGGAGATGCCCGATGTCGGGATGTACCGCCGCCTGCAGATCCCCTTTCGGAGTCGCCAGCACGATCCGGGGCCCGAAGGTCAGGCCGCCGTCTCGCGACGTGGCCACCGCGATACCCGGCAGGGCTCCGCTGAACCAGGCGACCGACAGAGTCTCCGTTCCGGAAAGGGCCATTCGCGGCCCGGTGTGAGGGCAGCCCTGGATCTCCCATCCATCTTCCGCCACGGAGCGGGGCTCGTCGAACGTCACGCCGCCGTCGGTGCTGCGGACGAGGGAGATGTCGCGGACGTGGCCCGCAGCGAGATCACGGTAGGCCACCCACACCCGCTGGCCCCGAGCCAGCACCGCCGTGCCGCAGCACTGGCAGGTCTTCGGATCGGCGGTCTGATTGGGCTCGATTCCCGCGGTCGTCATCCGGGTCACGCGTAGCCCCTGATTCCCGGTGCGATTGTCGAGCCAGGAGAAGAGGATCTCGTCTCCCTCGCCGATGCGGGCGCCGTCCAGGAAGCTGTGCGAGCCGTAGTTCTCGATGTCGTCGTGGATCACCTCCGGTGAGGTCCAGGTCCGGCCGCGGTCGACCGAGCGCTGCCAGTGGATCTCCCCTTTCCACTTTCCGGGCAGTCGGACGGGGTAGGCCACCACGAAGGAGCCGTCGGCCAGGATCTCGAAAACCGGCAGCACCTCTCCGCGAGTATTGACCTCGGTCTCCGCTGGGGAGACCGCAACGGGGTCGGACAAAGGCTCCAGGGCCCGGTACTCGACCTGGCGGGCGTCTCCGCTGCCGACCACGTACACCGCATGGGCCCGGCCGTCTCCGTCGAGAGCCAGGCGACCCTCTCGGCCGGCGAACGAGACCTGCAGAGGCTCCTTGGATGGGGCGTCGAATGCCTCCGCGGCAACGGGTTCGAGGGAGGCCGACGCCGAATGGCCGCCCGACACCTCGCGGGTACAGCCGAGGCCCGAAGCGAAGGCGCCGAGGAGCGCCAGCAGCCCCAGAAGGTCGTGAAAGAACGGGGTTCGATGTCTCATGGCAGGGCGCTCCTCTCTAGAAACGCAGGTCGAAGCCGACGCTGAAGTTTCTCGGTTTGGCCGGGGCGAAGAAGAAACCCGACCGCTCGTTGACACTGAGCCAGGAAGAGTAGAGCTCGTCCGTGAGATTGTTGCCCTGCACGAAAAACGACCACTTCCCCCAGCCGTACCGCAGGTGCAGATCCACCACACTGTAGGGGGACTGCACGTCCTGGTTGCTGTCATTCAAAAAAATGGATCCTGTGCGCTGCCACGACAGGGAGCCGTTGAGACCCTCCGATCGGGTGGTCACCAGGGCCAGCCGCCCCTGGTGCTCGGGGAAGCCGGGAATCCGGTTGCCGGTGAAATCTCCGAAGTCGATGAATTCGTTGTCCGACCAGGAGTAGCTGGCCTCCAGCCGCAGCTCGGGAAGGAGAATGACCTGCAGGGACGACTCGATGCCGCGATGCCGGGTCTCGCCGACATTGCCGAAGATGGTGCGGAAGTTGATCTGCTCCTTGGGCAGGATCTCGTCGTCCACGTCGGTCTGGAACAGCGAGAGCTCGTAACGCAGCCGACGCTGGGTGCCGCGCAGGCCGATCTCGGCATGCCTGGCCAGCTGGGGATCGAGCTCGGGATTGAAGCCATTGGCGTCGACAGTGGCCGAGAGCTCGCTGCGGGTCGGGGTCTGGAAAGCGCTCGACAGGTTGAGGAAGAGCCCGAAGTCGGCACCGGGGTTCCACAACAGCCCGATCTTCGGGCTCACGCGCTGGAAGGTGCGCCGGGCCGACTGGTCCCCGTCGCTCAGGAGCCGGTCGTTCGTATCGTAGGTGATGTTGTCGTAACGAGCACCGAGCACCGCGCTCCAGTGTTCCCCGAGCACGATCTCGTCCTGGGCGTAGACCGCAAAGCTCTCGACCAGCTGATCGGCCGACAGGGTGAGGGCTCCCGGCTCCCCACCGAGATTGAGAAACCGCCGACTGTCGATATCTTCCCGATCGAGATCGACCCCGACGGCCAGTCGATGGCGGTGATCCCCCTTGCCGAGATCGAGCCGGTAGCGGGCGCCCCCCATCAGGCGATCCCCTTCCTGGTCGATGACCTGGAAAATCGGGTGGTCGAGGTTGCGGGTGAGGTAGAAGAGCCGGCCTTCGGCATAGCTCCGCGAGCTCAGGGTGCTCTCGATCACCGCCCCGAGCCGGTACCGATCGTCGTCGCGCCGGTAGTCGCGGTCCACGAAGAGAGAGCGCACCTGCTCGGGATCGCTGGCCAGCTGCTCGGCGTCGAGCGTACCGGGAATCTCGTCGCGATGCTGCGACATGTTGAGCAGCCAGCGCAGAGTCGTACGGTCGGAGAGGAAATGATCCACCGTACCGCTGAGCCTGCGGGTACGGGTTTCGTTGTGGTCGCGAAAGCCGTCGAGCCGGAAGCTCGAAAGGTGCAGGGCATAGGCGAGGCGACTGCGGTCGGACCCGCCGGCGATCGACACCAGCCCCTTCGAAAACTCCAGCTCGCCGCCCTCCAGCCGCAGGCGCCGCACGGGGTTTCCGATCTCGCCATGCTCGGTGATCACGTTCACCACTCCCCCGAAGGCCGCATTGCCGTAGATTGCGCTGGCCGGCCCCTTGAGCACTTCCACCCGTTCGGCCGACGCCAGGTCGACCTGGTCGAGGCGGGTGAAGCCATCGGCATCGGTGATCGAAACGCCGTCGACCATCACCAGGATGTCGCGCACCCCGAAGGTGGATCGGGCGCCGAATCCGCGGATGGCGATCTTCACGTCGCTGCCGCCATCGTTGGCGCCTGCATGTACTCCCGGCACCATTTGCAGGTAGTCGTCGAGCCCTTCTCGGCGCCCCCGGTCGAGGTCTTCGGAGGCCACCACGCCGATCGCCGCCGGAACATCTTCGGTCGCGCGTTCTTCCCGGGTGGCGGTCACCGTCACCTCGTCGTGGAATCGCTGCTCGGATTTACCACCGCCGGCTTCCGTCGTCGCCTCCTCGGCGAGGCCCTCGGCCCAACCGGGCCAGGCGAGGCATGCGGCAAAGAAAAAGGCAGAACCCAGACGTTTCCAATCGAATTGTTTCTTACACACGAGTTTCTCCTCGAACCCGCGCGGGAAGGCGCGCGATTCTCGATCGTTTTTTCCGCAGGTGAGCGCCCCGGAGCCAGGAGGCTCCTGGCGCTCGGCTCCCGTGGAGCTCCACGGGGCTGGCACAGATCCTTTGTGCACGGTCGGCCAGGCGCCGAATCGGTGCGCGCACTTCCGGATCCGAGCTCCGGGGGTGCAAACGCCCCGGGGCAGGTCTACGAAAGGGTGAGCGAGGGGAGGGTTCGGTCGCGGGGAGGGGGGATCTCGGGAGTCGAGGAAAACGACACGGGAGAGCGCGCTGGCACGGCGGCGGAAAGGCTCCCGTAGGCAGGATCTCGCAGGCTCTCGACCCGGGGCAGGACCAGTCGTACCTCGAGGCTCGGTCCGCTCTCCCCTTCGTTTCCGGTCGGGCAACGCAACCCCGGGCCGGAGGACGCCTTCGAGTGACAGCTCATGGCACCGCCGCCGTCGATCTGGCAGAGAACACAGCAGGCGTCGCCGCCGCATCCACCATGCCCTCGCCCGAGCATCCACCCTTCGGCCCAACGGGCCGACGACGCCGCCAGCAAGACGACGAGCAGAAAGGCTCCGGTCCGGCGCCGGATCACCGAGGGATGGGCTCTAGTGGAGTGCATCACAAATCTGGCACCTTGCCTGCAGGCCCTCTCACGCCCTGTCGGCGTCGCTCCTTCTCGAGAGACTCCCAAAGGTCTTTTTCGGCGGTAAGGCTAACACGTTCGGCGGAGCGGGCTTCTCCCATTCCATCGACTTTTTTCGAAGAATCTATGCTCGCGATGTAACTCCTCGAGCCCCGGGGTCTCTCATGGGCTGCAACTCACGGCTCCATCACGCCTGCAACCGAGCTCCGGAGGATTCCGGACACGAGGAGACCCAACGTGTACCCCGATCTGTTCTCTCAACCCCTTCGCCCGCTGCGGACCGCCGCTCTCCCGCTTCTCT
Source organism: uncultured Thermoanaerobaculia bacterium (assembly GCA_964565225.1). Lineage (GTDB taxonomy): Bacteria > Acidobacteriota > Thermoanaerobaculia > Multivoradales > J023 > CAZMEL01. The sequence goes on from CAZMEL010000028.1 coordinate 33,888, forward strand.
GCCTGCTCTCGGTGCTCGTGTCTCCGAGCGCCCGGGCCTGCGACGGCACACCACCGCCCCCTGCCTGCGGCAAAACCCTCGTGCTCTCCCAGGGAGCACCATCCCTGCTGCTCCTACCCGGCGGCGGCACCTTCGACGTCCCCCTGACCGTCTACTTCCAGATGTTCTCCTTTCCCGCGGGCTCGGGAATCTGCCCCGGCGGTCCCTACACGGTCGATATCGACCTCGTGGTGGCCTGCACACCGTCGGGTGACGGCGGCGGCAGCCTGGCTTCGGCGCCCCTGGCCTTCGGCTACAACGACTTCGATCTCTCGGTCACCCTGCCGGCGGGGCCACCCCGCCTGTGCACGGTCGACGGCACCGCCACCGCGACCCTGGCCGACGGCATGGAGCTGGTCGCCACCAACGATTCGATCCTCTGCCTGGGAGATCCGGCACCGGGGGATCCGAGCCTGCCGCGGCTCGACATGGTTCTGCTCTCCGGCGAGGCCATCAGCAAGGTTCATCCCGGCGACCAATCGTCGGTGGTCTACCGCATCACCAACAACGATCCCGTGGAGACCTTCAGCGGCACCCTCGGCATCGAGATGCTGGGATCTTCACGGCTGCCCGGGGTCAGCGGGCCGATGCCTCCCGGTACCGGCCCTTTCGCGATCTCCGACCCGGGCCTGGGCGACAATTTCCCGATCGGTCTCCCGGACGACCTCTTCGATGGCTGCCTGCCGCTGCCCCCGAACCCGTCGTCGCCGATCCTTCCGCTGATCACCGAGCCGATCCTCCTGGCGCCGGGCGAATCCGTGGACGTCGAAGCCTTCGCCCGCCCCTGGGGCATGTGCTCCGACGGCAGCTGTGGCCGGGCCAAGGCCCTGGTGGAGGGCACGTATTCCGATGCCAGCGCCGCCCGGGCCTGCTCGGGTTTCGTCTCCGCCGCCGATCTCTCGGTGCCTCCGACCTACCTCTGGCCCGATTCGGGGCAGGTGGCCCTGTTCCAGCCGCCTCCGGATCCCTTCCTCGGTCTCCTCACCGCGTTCGGGGAGCCGCTGCCGAAGCTCGGGGTCGAGATCGACCTGCAGATGCAGCCGCCGCTGCTCGCGATCGACGGTCAGCCGCCGCTGAAGCTGCCTCCCCAGCTCATCGGTGATCTCTTCAACCCGGAACGGGGCCGGCTCCTGGCACAATTCCAGGACCCGCTCGGCCTCTTTCCCGCCAACGCTCCCTTCGAGCTCGAGTTTCGGATCGACTTCGATCCCCACCCGGGAGATGGCGAATTCCAGACCGAGCTGCTCGGCATGGACCTGATCGGCGGGGCCCCCACGGGATTCGAGAATCTCGCGCCCTTCGCCATGGGGCAGATCGGCATCCGGTTTCCCGGCAACCCGAGATTCGATGCCTTTCTCGAAACGACCCTCCAGGTCAGTGGCCGCGCCCAGGACGAGACCGGAGAGCCGAGAGACCTGGTTTTCGAGCAGATCCAGGTCCAGCCCGCGGGCGATGGACGCGGCGCCGAGTTCTTCCTGCGCGGGGTCGTGGCGCCGGGGAGCGGCAACCAGATCCAACAGCTGGAGCTCTTCGTCGATCCGCGAGGCTTCCTGTCGCAGCAGCTCCCGTTCGACCCGACCGCGATCTTCGCCGACGGCTTCGACGCGGGGAATACCAGCGCCTGGTCGCTCACGCAGCCTTGATCTCTCCACCGCCCCGGGCTCGGGCCCGGGGCCCTCTCGGCTTCCATTGGTACAATGGCCCACGGTGCTCGAAGAGCAGGAATTGATCCTTCGCGTCATCGAACGGCAGCCCGGAGCCGAGGCGAAATTCGTGCAGCGGTATCGTGGCCTGATCCTCGGGCTCGCCCGTGGTCGACTCGGGCTCTGCGAAGAAGCCGCCCAAGAGCTTCTGCAATCGACCTTCGCCACCCTCTGGAATCACGACCATCGAGCGCTGCGGGCGTGGAAGCACCAGAGCAAGTTCTCCACCTACCTCACGGTGATCGTGTTTCATCTCAGCCGGCGCGAGAGCCTTCGCCGCGATCGTCAGCAGCGGCTTCTCGTTGCCGAAGCTTCCGCCGAGCCTTCGTCCTCGGCGCAAAAGGCCGACGAGCGGGTGGTTCTGAAGGAACGTCGACACTGGGTCCGGCGAGTGATGCAGGAGCTCTCGCCCCGCGACCGCCTGCTGCTCGCCCTGCGCTACCGGGACGACCGCACGCCGGGCGATATCGCCCCCCTGCTCGGCCTTGCGCCCGGTACCACCCGCAAGGCCCTGCACGACGCCGTGGCCCGGCTCCGCCGCAAGCTCCGGGCGGCGCAGCCCGAGCTCTTCCCGGCGCCACCCACACCCCCGGACGAAAAGGAGGTGTCATGACCGATCCCCTCGACGATGCCGAGCTCCCCGAGCTGCTGCAGGCCGACGAGCCGTCCGAGCCGGGAGAGCACCTCGACCTTCCGACTCTCGCCGCGTATCTCGACCACGCCCTCACATCCGAAGAGGCGGCACGGGTCGAGGAGCATCTTGCGAATTGCTCGCCGTGCCGAGCCCTGGCCACCGATTCCGCTGCGGCCCTGGCACCGCCGGAGCCGGTTCCCCTGCGGCCCCCGAGCACTGCCGATTCGAGCTCCCCGCGCCCGATCCGGTGGCGATCCCGGGCCCTGGCGGCCGCGGCCGTGTTGCTCGTCTGCCTCTTCGCCGCCTGGTTTCTCCACCGCAGCACGGCGAGCCTCGACCCACGGCTCGAAGCCCTGGGGGTCGAGCCGAGGTCGTTTGCCCGAGCCCCCGAGAGCGTGCAGGTAGCGGTGCTCCAGGTGCTCGACGGTTCCTGGCCGGCGCCCGAGTCGTTTGCCGGTTTGACCGAGGATTCTTCCTCGCCGACCCTGCGAGGTGGAGCCCACACCCTCCCCCGGCCGATCGCGCCGCGCTGGACCAGGACTCGAGATCGCCGACCTACCCTGCTGTGGATTCCAGCCCGGTCCCAGGACGGGGCTGGAATCCGAGAAGAGATCTTGCTGGTCGACGAGAGTGAACGCCTGGTGGCGACCCTGGGCCCGGAAACAGCTTCCTCGAAAGAGGATGGGAGCCTGCATCGAGCCACCTTCCCCAAGGATCTCTCACCCCTCGAGCCCGGACGGCTCTATGCCTGGAAGATCAACAGTCGAGCGGGAGCCGAGCAGGTCGCCTCGCCGTTCGTGCCGTTCCGGCTGCTGCCGGCCGAAGATGCCGAGCCGCTCGAACGAGACCTGGCCCGGCTCGGAGACGATCCCGTCCTCACCGGCCTGCTGCTGGCCCGCCACGGCCTCTACGCCGAGGCCGCGAGCCACCTCTCCTCGGCCGTGGTGAACGAAGCGGGCGTCGAGATCCGCGAGGATCTCCTCCGCTCCTGCCTCGAACGCACGATCGGCGATCCCGAGCTGCGCGAGCAAGAGCTACGCCGCCTCACCGGCGCCGGTTCCTCATGAATCGCCACCTTCTCCACGCCTTCTCGGTCGCTTTCTGGCTCACCCTGGTGGCGCTGCCCGCGGCTCCCGAGGCGGCGACGCCGGATGCCCGAGCGCTGCTCGAGCGAGGAAAGACCCACGCCCAGGCCCTCGAGCTCGACCGCGCCCTCCTCGATCTCGAAGCCGCGACCGAGGGCGCTCGCGAAGCCGGCGACGTCTATCTCGAGGTGGAGGCTCTGCTCGCTCTCGGCCACACGTATCGCGTGGCCGGTGCACCGCGTCGCGGCTTTCCCTGGATTCTCGAAGCCATCGACCGCTCTGCAGACCTGCCCGCCGATGCACGCAAGGGCCGGATCCTCTGCTCTCGAGCCCGGGCCCGCAACGCGGTCGGAGAACGAGAGGAGGCCTGGAACGATCTCGAGGAGGCCCTCGAGATCTTCCGCCGCTTCGACGATCGGGCAGGTCGGGCCCTGGCCCACGGACACCGGGCGATGGTCGCCGTGCACGCGCGCTGGTTCGCAGAGGCCGTGTCTGCAGGACGGGAAGTCCTGGCGAGCCCCGAGGCGAGCGCCGAGGACCGGCTCCGCGCGTTTGCCGCCCTCGCCTACGTCGCCCAGCAGCGAGAAGAGCTTCGAGAGGCCGCGAAACACTACGACCGGGTGATCGAGCTCGCCTGGGAGCTCAACGACCAGGCGCAGCTGAATTTCGCCTACTGCAACCGAGCCGAGGTGCGCTGGCGGCTGGGCGAGACCCGGCCGGTGCGCGAGGATCTGGATCAAGCAATCGAGGGTTTCGAGAAGGCCCGCGCGCTGATCACCGGCAATCCGCGAGAGCGGGCCAGCTTCTTGTCGCGCCAGGTGGCGGCCTACGAACGTTTGATCCGGTTCCTGGTCGACACGGCACAAGGCCCCGAAGCCTTCGAGATCGCCGAGAGATTCCACGGGCGTTCGTTCCTCGAGCTGCTCGACGAGCCCGCCCTCGCCGAGCTCGCCCGCAGGCGCCCCGACCTCGAAGCCCGGCGATTGGAGCTCCTGCGCCAGCTCGGCCAGGCCCGCCTCGAGCTGTCCCGAGACGGAACCGAGCCCCCTACCCGCAAGCGACACGACGAGCTCGAAAACGAGCTCCTGAGTCTGCAGGCCGATCTTCTGTGGCAAGGGCGAGACCCGAGACGGGAGATCAACCCGGCTCCACCGACCCAGGAACAGGTCCAGAACGGCCTCGAGCCCGGCGAGACTCTCGTGGCGTACTGGGTGGACGAAGAACGCATCCTCATCTGGGCGGTGCAGGGCCACAAGACCCACTTCGTGCAGGTGCCCGTGCCGCGGCGCGAGCTCGAGGCCCGGATCGAGGCTTATCTCGAGCCCCTGCGCTCGACCGGCCGGGCCGAAGACCTGGCCCTCGATCCCGACGCCGAGCTCCGACACCTCGAGATCGGGCGGCGCCTCTACGAATGGCTGATAGGCAGCCTGCCGGGAGTCGTGGTCTCGTCGCAACGACTGATCCTGGTACCCGACGGGGTGCTCCACCACCTTCCGTTCGAGTCTCTGGTCACCCGCTGCAGGCCTGCCGAGCGCACGGCGGAGGCGACCACCATTCACGAGGCCTACTCCCGCTGCAGCTTTCTCGGCCTCGAGAAACCTCTCGCCTACAGCCCGTCGGCCGGGGTCTTCCTCTCTCTACGAGAACGCCATCGGCGTCGACGCACGGAGCCTTCCGCCGAGCAGAGCCCGAGTCTCCTCGCGCTCGCTCCCGCCTTCGGCAACCCGGATCTGCCCACCGCCGAGCTGCGCCAGGCCTTCGGCCGGCCGGCCCCCTTGCGCTTCACGCGCCAGGAGGTCGAAACCATCGGCGCTCTCTTCCCCGGCAGCAGCACCCTGCTCGACCAGCTCGCGAGTGAACGGCGGCTCAAGGCCGAGGCGGGCCGCTACCGGCTCCTCCACCTCGCCACTCACGGCCTGGTGCGCGACGACCTTCCCATGAGCTCGGGTCTGCTGCTCGCCGCCGGAGAGGGAGAAGATGGTCTGCTCCAGGCCCACGAGGTTCTGAGCCTGGAGCTCGAAGCCGAGCTGGTCACCCTGTCGGCCTGCCGCTCGGGACGGGGCGAGCTCGGGCGGGGCGAGGGAATTTTCGGCCTCGGCCGCTCGTTCCTCAGCGCCGGGGCCGCTTCGGTGCTGGTTTCGCTCTGGGACGTGGACGACCGTTCCACTCCACGGTTGATGGAATCGTTCTATCGCCGGCTGAGCGCAGGCTCCTCCGCCCCGGAAGCCCTGGTCGCGGCCCGGCGAGAGCTCTTCCGCGCGCAGACGGAATCCAGACTGGTCTTCCACACCCGCCCTCTGGCCTACGCCCACCCGCGCTTCTGGGCCAGCTTCGTGCTGCTCGGGGGATTCTGAGCCGGGCAGCGATACAATCATCACCACCATGGGAACCATCACCACTGTCGAACAGCTGCGGTCTCTCTACACGCAACCCTCCGAGCGTGCACGACGCAAGGAGCTGACCTCTCTCGACCCACACTGCCGGCGCTTCATCGCACTCTCCCCTTTCGTCCTCCTGGCATCCAGCGACGGCAAAGGCCAGACCGACGTCTCTCCTCGGGGCGGGGACCCGGGCTTCGTCGCCGTGCAGGACGAGCACCATCTCCTGATTCCCGACGCTCCCGGCAACAACCGGCTCGACACCCTCTCCAACCTGCTCCAGAACCCCGGCCTGGGAACGATCTTCCTGGTCCCCGGGGTCGACGAAACCCTGCGGGTCAACGGCACCGCAGAGATCCGCGACGACGAAGATCTACGTCAGCAACTCGCGGTCGGAGGGAAGAAGCCCAAGCTCGTGCTGCGGCTGAAGGTGCAGCAGGCCTTCCTGCACTGCGCCAAGGCGCTCATGCGTTCTCGCCTGTGGTCATCCGAGACCCGGATCGAACGCTCGGACCTGCCCACCATGGGTCAGATGCTCAAAGACCAGATCGCCTCCGCGGATCCGCCGGAGACCCAGGAGCAGATGGTCGAACGCTACCTCGCGAATCTCTACTGATCCATGCCCTCTCTACCGATCCATTCCCAACCCATGGACGCTCCTCCGGTGCCTGCCGATCTCTCGAAACCCCAGATTCGAGAGCTGGTGACCCGCTTCTACCAACGAGTCCAGGGAGATCCGCTGCTCGCGCCGGTCTTCGCCGCCAAGATCGCCCCCGAGGCCTGGCCCCGGCATCTCGATCGGATGACCGAGTTCTGGTCTCAGGTCTTGCTCCGATCCAGCGGCTACCGCGGGAACCCGGTGGCCCGCCACGCCGCCTTGCCGGAGCTCGGACCCCACCACTTCGAACGCTGGCTCGAGCTCTTCGGCGAGACCACCCTCGAGCTCTTCGGTGACGACGAGGGAGAGCGCATCGCCCTGCTGGCCCGGCGCATGGGCCAGGGACTGCAGCGAGCCATCGCCATGGCCGCCGGGAGCCAGGCCACACCCTGAGGCGACGCAACGAGCCCACGACGATGGCCGCGGGCTCCTGGACGCTCGATCGATCGGCTCCTACTGACTGCAACCGGCCCGGGTGTTCGGGCCAGGCTCGCCTTCGAATCTCGAACGCCAGGCGCGGGGGGAGAAGATCCGCCGGGCCGACGGCCGCGAATACCCTTGCAGGGAACCCGCGACTCCGGCTCCCCGAAACCTCGCATTCCAAAGGAAGACCGATGAAGACTCTCCCGACCTTGCTGCTCGTGCTCACCCTCTTCGCCCCTTCTGCGAGCGACGCCGCCCCGGCGCGCCCCGAACCGTCTCCAGGTCTCGGGAGCCAGGCGTTTTCCCAGGCGTGGTACGCCGGCACCGCCGAGATCACGAGCTACCGGCTGGAGCAGGCGCGGTATGGAGAAATCCATTCCGGAGAGGCGGTGGCCATCTTCGTGACCGAGCCCTTCTCCCGCTCCAAGCAGGTGAAGCTCGACCGCCCCGGGGCCGCCGGCAGCGACCAGGTCGGCGTGATGAAGCTCAACCTCACCAAGAGCTTCCCCACCGGGGTCTATCCCTACTCGATGATGACCTCGGTCTTCACCCCCATCGACCCGGCGGCGGGGGACCACCCGCTCAAGATCACCACTTCTTCCCAGGAATGGTGTGGCCACACCTTCATGCAGCTCAATCGCACGGACGCCGGCTACCGTGCCGAGATTCGTTCCTACTTCGAGAGGGAAGGCGACGAGGATCTGGAGCTGAGAGCTCCCTGGACCGAGGACGGATTGTGGACCCTGGTACGGATCGATCCCTCCCGGCTACCGATCGGCGACCTCGAGGTCTTGCCCAGCACTTTCTTCTTGCGGCTCCGACACGTGGCGACCCGGCCCTACCGCGCCACGGCCACCCTGGAGGCCGATCCCGACCAGGAAGATCTCCTGATCTACCGCTTGAGCTACCCCGACCTACGCCGGGACCTGCGCATCCACTTCCGCCGCGCCTTTCCCTACGAGATCGAAGCCTGGGAAGAAACCACCCCTTCCGGCTTCGGTCCGGGCGCCAAGAGCCTGACCACCCGCGCCACGGCCATGGAACGCAAGCACCTCGACTACTGGAACCGCAACGGTGTCGCCGACCTCCCCCTGCGCCGAGAGCTCGGCCTCACCACGCCGGGGGAATGACCGACTCCGAGAGCGTTCTCAGGGGCCTTCGATCAGATCGCGAGTGAAGTCGTAAGGGCCGTCGGCGGTACAGACGATGTTGTCTTCGATTCGGATACCGCCGTAGCGCACGAGCTGGTCGACGAGGTCCCACCGGACGGCCTTGCCCAGCTCTTCGGCACGAAGCTCGTCGAGCAGCATGGGGATGAAGTAGAGCCCGGGCTCGATGGTCAACACGTGCCCTTCTTCGACGATCCGGGTGTTGCGGAGGAAGGGGTATTCCTCGGGTGGCGGAACCCGGCCGCCGTCGGGGCCGGCCTGGTGACCGCCGACGTCGTGCACCTGGAGACCCAGCTGGTGGCCCACGCCGTGGGGGAAGAAGGGGCGCGTGAGACCACGCTCGAAGGCTTCTTCACCCGAGACATCGACCACGCCGACCTCGCTCAGCAGGTCGGCGATCGCACGGTGGGCCTGGACGTGGATCTCCAGGTAGGGGCGTCCGGGGGTCACCATCGCGACCAGATCTCTCTCCAGGGCATCGACGCCACGCACCAGAACCTGGAACGCCTCGTGCACTCCGGCTCGGGTCCAGGTGCGGGTGATGTCGGCGGCGTACCCCTCACAGGCGGCGCCGGCGTCGAGCAGGAAGGTCTGGCCGGACGACGCACCGGCTCCTCGTTTGTGCTGATAATGCAGGATGGCGGACTTTTCGTCCTGGGCGACGATGGTCTCGTAGGGCACCTGCCCTTCGAGCTGGTCGGAGACCTCGAGGAACATGCGATGGAGCTCGATCTCCGAGGCACCACCCAGGAAACGATCGCGGGCCGCCGCATGCCCGGCCGCGGCCTTCTCGGCCGCCACCCGCAACATGGCCACCTCGTGCTCGGTCTTGTAG
>CAZMEL010000029.1:0-42258 GCA_964565225.1 uncultured Thermoanaerobaculia bacterium
AGCATGGGTGCTCACCACCCCGCTACCGTCGGCGGTCACCGTCGCTCCGTATTTCTCGAGCAGTGGGCCCGTGCCTTCGAGGTAGCGCTGGTAGGCCTCGCCGCCGCCGGGCCGCAGGCGGCCGTGTACGAAGAGCAAGCCCGGCGCCGCGTCGGCTCCTCCGGGCGCCTCGACTGCCACTTCCGCGGCCGAAACCTGCCCGGCCATGGCTCCGCCCGCCATCGAAACCAGCGCCGCGGTCGCAAGGATCAGGAATCCGGCTCGGCGTTGAGAGCCACCAGCTCGTCGCGGGTGCCGGCGCGCAGCACCCGGCTCGGCAGCTCCCGTTCGAGGAACGACTCTACGGTCCGAGACGCCTCCCGCACGCCGGACAGGTCCAGATCGGTGGTCATCCCCATTTCCTGACATAGGTAGATCATCTCCTCGGTTGCGATGTTTCCCGATGCACCGGCGATGACCGGGCAGCCACCGAGGCCACCCAGAGCCGTGTCGAAACGTTCGATGCCCATCTCGAGCCCGGCCACGGCATTCGCCATACCCAAACCCCGAGTGTCGTGCAGATGCAGCCAGAGGCCGACGTCGGGCAGGGCTTCCCGCACCGCGGCGATCAGGCGACGGACCTGCAGCGGATGGCCCAGACCGGCGGAATCGGCGAGCCCGATCTGCCGGCTGCCGAGGTCGACACAGCGCCGCGCCACCTCCACCACCCGCTCGAAAGGCACCTCACCTTCGAGCGGGCAGCCGAAGGCCGCTCCGAGCACGGCGTTGGCCTCTATTCCGTCGGCCTCGGCCCGGCGGGCGACCTCGCCGAAGATGCGGACCGACTCGTCGACACCGAGGCCGACGTTGCGCCGGTTGTAGCGCTCGGTGACCACGATCACCTGGCGCAGGCCGTCGACCCCGGCGTCGAGCGCCCGCTCGGCGCCGCGCAGGTTCGGTACCAGGGCCAGGTAGGCGACCCCGGAACGCCGCTCCAGGCCCGCCAGAACCTTCTCCGCGTCGGCCATCTGCGGCACGACCGCGGGATGCACGAAGGAGGTCGCCTCGATCTCGCGGGCTCCGGCCGCTGCCAGGCGCTCGATGGTGGCGATCTTGAGCTCGGTGGGCAGGAACCGCGACTCCATCTGGAAGCCGTCTCTCGGCCCCACCTCCACGAGCCGTACCCGGTGCGGCAAAGCCTTGGGTCTGGAAGGGCCGGCCAACGGCTCACTCCCCGATCACGCCGTCGCGGCGGAGGCTCTCCAGCTCGTCGTCGCCGAGGCCGAGAAGGCTGCGGAGAACCTCTTCGGTGTGCTCGCCGAGGGCGGGACCCGTCCACTCGGTACGCCCGGGAGTCTCGGTGAGCTTGGGTTGGATCGACGGGATCTTCAGCGGGCGGCCACTCACCGGCATCTCCTCGAAGAGGCCCCGGGCCCGGTAGTGCGGATCTTCCATCATCTCCCGCACACTGTAGATCGGGCCGGCGGGAACCCGCGCCTCCCCGAGCGCAGTGAGCACCTGCTCGGCGCCGAGGGTTGCGGTCCAGGCGGCCAGGGCGTCGTCGATCTCTCTCTCGTGGCGGACGCGCCCCTCGTTGGTCTCGAGCCGGGGATCGTCGGCAAGATCCGGCCGCCCGGCGGCGCGCATCAGACGTTTGAAGATCGAGTCGCCATTGCCGCCGATGATCACGAAGAGTTCGTCGCGGCAGCGGTAGGTATTGGTGGGCACGATACCGGTGATCGTCGAGCCCGAGGGCTCTCGCACCACCCCGGCCCGATCGTATTCCGGCACCACCGCTTCCATCAGGTTGTACACTGCTTCGAAGATGCCGATGTCGACATCCTGCCCGCGATCGGTCTTGCTCCGCTGCAGCAAGGCCAGCAACACGCCGAGAGCGGCGTGGAGGCCCGCCAGGGAGTCTCCGAGGCTGAGATTCGGCCGCACCGGCCGCTCCCCCGGCACGGCGTTCACGTAGCGCAAGCCGCCGTAGCCCTCACACACCGAGGCGTACCCCGGCAGCGGCGAACGCGGCCCCGTCTGCCCGTACCCGGAGATGCGGGCGCAGATCAATCGTGGATTCCCCTTCCGCAGCTCGTCGGGATCCAGGCCCCATTTTTCCAGGGTGCCGGGGCGAAAATTCTCCACCAGGACGTCACATTGCAGAGCGAGGTCGCGAGCCAGCTGCCGACCCTGCTCGGTGCGCAGGTCGAGGGCCACACATTTCTTGTTGCGGGCCACCGAGTGCCACCACAACGAGGTGCCTTCGTCGAGCACGCGCCATCCCCGGATCGGATCTCCGGAACCGGGTGGCTCGACCTTGATCACTTCGGCACCGAAATAGCCGAGAATGGTGCCGGTGAAGGGGCCGGCCAGCAGCTGGCCGAGCTCGAGCACACGGATGCCGTCGAGCGGACGGGGTCCGGCAGCGGGAGCAGACGATGCAGACGACCCGGCAGAACCCGAAGCAGCAGAGGTAGTTGGGGTATCGGTTGACATTGTCTTATTGTAAGTACAATCTTGGCGTTCATCCGGCAACGCCGACAAACGGCTCGTGATCGCCCGTCTCGAAGCGGGCACGAGGAGGCTCGATCATGTCTACCCCGAGCGCAAAGTATCCCGTCTTCGACCGCCACCTCGGAGTCTGGGAAGGAACCTACACCTTGATGGATACCCGCACCGGCGAGGTGCTCGACCGCCACAGGAGCCGGCTCACCTGCAAGCTGGACGGCGACGACTGGTGGCAACGCAATGAATATACCTGGGACGACGGCCGCGCCGAAACCCGGGAGTTCGGCGGCAGATTCATCGACGGTGTGCTCACCTTCGACACTCCCCGGCTGAAGGGCGAAGCCGTAGAGGCCGACGACATCACCATCGTGCTGCGCTGGATCTATACCCACGAGCCCGAAACCAGCTACTCGGAAATCATCACCCTCGAGAGCGATACTCACCGCTGCCGTACCTGGCAACATTTCGAGAGCGGCCGATTCGCCAAGCTCACGGTGATCGACGAAAACAAGGTCGGCTGAGAACCGGTGTTCGGAGACTGGCGCCACTTCGGCGACCTGCTGAGCCGCAACGCACGCCTCGAGCCGCGTGGGCTGGGCCTGGCATGTGGCGACGTGCGGTACACCTGGGCGCAATCGGAAGCCCGTACCAACCGGCTCGCTCACGGCCTGCGAAGACGCGGCGTAGCACGCGGCGACCGGGTCGCGGTGCTGGCGGCCAACGACCTGTGCGGCGTCGAGCTGCTCTTCGCCTGCTCTCGCCTGGGTGCGGTCGCGGTGCCGCTCAACACCATGCTCGGCGCGCCGGAGGTGGCCACTCTGCTGCGCGACTCGGAGCCGGTCTTCCTCTGCACCGACCCGGGGCACCTGGAGACCGCCCGCGACGCCGCCGGCCAGGCTCCATCGGTCCGGGGAATGGCCGTTTTCGGTGACGATGCCGAGGGCGAGATGGAGCCCTTCGAGGATCTGCTGACCGACGAGCCCGAGACGCCACCGCCGCTCGACCGCCCGATCGACGCCGACGATCTGCTGATCATTCTCTATACCAGCGGCACCACGGGCCTGCCGAAAGGGGTGTCGTACAGCCACGGCGGCGCCCTGGTGGGCACGATGATCCACGTGCTGGCCATCCAGAGCCACCACCGGCACCGGGTGATGCTGCCCTCCCCTCTCTACTCGGCGGCGGGCTTCGCCGGCATCGCCTGCGCGGTCGCCGTGGGCAGCGAGTGCCATGTTCTACGCTTCTCGGTGGAAGCCGCGCTCGCCACCCTCGACCGCGAGCGGATCACCTTCACCAATCTGGTGCCCACGACCCTGCATCGCCTGCTGGAGCATCCCGGGCGCGGGCCGTTCCATCTCGGCTCCCTCGAGGTACTCCTCTACGGCGGCAGCCCCATGCCCGAGCCGCTTCTACGCCGGGCCACCGCAGAGCTCGGCTGCGACTTTCGCCAGACCTTCGCCACCTCCGAGACCGGTCTCGCGGGCACGGTGCTCGAGCCCGAGGACCACCGGGACGCCCTCGCCGACCCGGCGCTGCACCATCGCCTCCGCTCCTGCGGCCGGCCGCAGGTAGGTGTGGGCGTGAGCATTCTCGACGAAGACTGGCAGGAGGTGCCGGTGGGCATGCCGGGGGACATCGCCGTCCGCTGCGCGGCCAACATGATCGGCTACTGGAACCGGCCCGACGCCACCGCCGAGGTGCTGCGAGACGGCTGGATCAAGACCGGCGACGTCGCCCGCCGCGACGAAGACGGCTACTTCTACCTCCTCGATCGCAAGAACGACAGGATCGTGACCGGCGCCCTCAACGTCTTCCCCAGCGAGGTCGAGCGGGTGCTGGCCGAGCACCCGGCGGTGGCCGACTGTGTCGTCGTCGGCCTGCCGGACCCTACCTGGGGCGAGGCGGTTACCGCCTTCGTGGTCCGCGATTCGCGCCATCCGAGCTCCGGCGGCGATCCGGCCCGAGAGCTGCTCGACCACTGCCGCGGCCACCTGGCCGGTTACCAGCGGCCGAAGAAGATCGTGTGGCTCGACTCGATTCCCCGCAACCCCGCCGGAAAACCCCTGCGCAGAGTCCTGCGCCAACAGCATGCCTAGTGTCCCGTGCGGAAAATTCCGCTGACTTTCCATCGGCTCTTTTTGCCCCTGGCGGCGTTGGGGCTCCGCGAAAGACCCCCGGTATTCCTATGTCGCCCCGCCTTGCCAGGAACAAAAACTACTCGTGGAAACTTCACCGAACTTTCCGCACGGGCCACTAGTGGTCCATGCGCGACCAGGAATAGGAACGGCGGATCCTGTCGAATTCGGCCCACCGGGTCGGGGAAGGCGCCGTTCTCGGAGCCAGGTCGAGCGGGTCAACGAATGCTGGTGTAGAAAGAACTGGAGAACACAGCGCCAAGAACGTTTTCGGAGCCCGAGGTGGCGGACGCGACCCTTCGAGACCTGGAGGAGAGAACGGCGCCTTTCCCGAACCTGACTCCTAGCCCAACAGGAGCAACGATGAAAGCCTTCGATATCGTGGTGAATCTATGGACCCCCGAGGTGACCCGCGGCTACACCCCCAAGCTCGACGCCTTCTGGAGCAAGGTGAAGATCCTCGGTGCCACCCACGACGGTGTCTCGATCGAGAAAGAGATCGAGCTGATGGACGCGGGGCGGGTCGACAAAGGTCTGCTGGTCGCCACCACGGGCGGCTGGGAGGGCTCGGACATCCATTTCCGCAAGCCTCTCGAAGTGATCCTCGCCGTTTGTGAGCAATATCCCGATCGCTTTCGGCCGCTGTTGGGGCTCAATCCCTCGCGTCTGTTGCCCGAGCTGCGAAGCCTGGAAGACGCGGTGCGCAACCACGGGGTGGTGGGAGCCCATCTCTACCCCCATTGGTTCGGCGAGGCGCCCGATCACCGGATCTACTATCCGCTCTACGCCAAGTGTGCGGAGCTGGAGATCCCGATCCAGATCCAGGTCGGGCACTCGGCCCAGCACTTCCTGCCCACGGTGGCCCGGCCCATGACCCTCGACCGGGTGGCGATCGACTTCCCGGAGCTGAAGATCGTCGGCATCCACATCGGCTATCCGTGGACCGAGGAGATGATCTCGGTCGCCTGGAAACATCCGAACATCTTCATCGGCAGCGACGCCCACGCGCCGCGCTACTGGGAGCCTTCCTTTGTTCGTTTCATCTCCTCCCGCCGCGGCCGCGACAAGGTGCTCTTCGGAACCGACTGGCCGGTGGTACCCTTCGCCATGGCCCGCGACCAGATCGACGAGCTCGGGTTCTCCCAGGAGGTGCTCTCCGGCTTCCTGCGCGGCAACGCGGCCCGGGTCTATGGCCTCGAGTCGTGGGTCGGCGTCGAGGAATGAACCCCGTCGCCGGGCTTCGCAGGAATAAGACCTTTGAGACAATTTGCTAAGATTTCTTCCGATCGTAGGTCCGATCCCATGGGAGACAACGAACGATGAGCCGACGACAGAGACCCAACCGGAAACGCTTCGCCCGCCCCGAGGTACCCCTCTACTACCAGCTGCGCACCCTGCTCCGGGAGCAGATCATCTCGGGCGCCTACCGCGCAGGCGACCGGCTTCCCACCGAAGCGGAGGTCGTGGAGTCCTATGGCGTGAGCCGAATCACCGTACGCCAGGCCTTCCAGAGCCTCGAAGACGAGGGAATGATCCGCCGCGAGGCCGGCCGCGGTACCTTCGTGACCGGCTTCGGCCTCGAGACCGACACCCTGGAGATGGCCGGCTCGCTCGACGACCTGATCACCATCGGCATGGCCACCTCGGTGAAGTTGCTCGACAAACAAGAAATGTCGGCCACTCCGCGGGACGCCCAGATCTTCGGCTGCGAGCAAGGCTCCCCGATCATCCAGTGCACCCGCCTGCGCTTCTTCCACGAGAAGCCCTACTCCCACATCGTCAACCGCCTGCCGCAGTCGATCGCCGAGCGCCTCGACGAGGAAGACTTCCGCACCGGCGGCATTCTCGCCGCCCTGGAGCGGCAGGGCATGGTTCTCGGCGACGCCGAGCAGCGGGTGCGGGCGACCCTCGCAGACCCTCCCCTCGCCGACGTGCTCGATATCGACATCGGTGCACCGCTGCTGCTGGTCGATCGTGTGGTCTACACGGCCGATGGTCAACCCGTCGAGCGGGTGCATACCCACTACCGCAGCGACATCTACTGCCTCGACGTGCACCTCACTCGCAACCCCGCGGGGGCTCCCAGCGCGGAGGGCTGGACCCTGCGGGGCAAACGAGCCGCCAACTGACCCGAGCCGCGGAGTCTCGATGAGCGACACCGAGCCGGAACCCACCGGGCGCATCTTCTACGGCTGGATCATCGCCGGGGTCTCGATGCTGACCCTCATGGTCTCCAACGGCCTGGTGATTCCCGGCATCACGGTGTTCGACGGGGCCCTGCTCGAAGCGTTCGACTGGAGCCGCGGAACCCTCAAGTTTCGCGACCTCCTCACCTTCGTCGGCGCCGGCCTGCTCGCCCCCCTGGCCGGTGCCCTGGCCGACCGCTTCGGCGTGCGGCGGCTGATGGCCTTCGGTTGCCTGCTCCTCGCCGGATGCCTGATGGCCTACTCCGAGATCACCTCGGCGGCGGGCATGTATGCGATCCACACCCTCTACGCCGTTGTGCTCGTGACCGCCGGTCTGGTGGTCAATGTGATGCTCGTTTCCCACTGGTTCGTGGCGCGGCGCGGCACCGCCATCGGCATCGCCCTGGTGGGCACCAGCCTCGGCGGGGTGGTCTTTCCCAAGCTCGGCAGCGCCTGGATCGCCGAGCACGGCTGGCGCTCCGCCTTCCAGCTCGAGGCCGCCATTCCCGTGGTGCTCTTCTTCGTGCTCCTGGCCCTGGTGCGCAATCGCCCCGAAGACATGGGGCTGCGTCCCCTGGGTGCCGGAGCTCCCGCCGGCACCCAGGCGCCGACGGCCCCGCTGAGCGTGCCCTACGCCCGGGCCCTGCGAACCGGCACCTTCTGGGCCCTGGCCTTTGCCGCCATGACCACCTTCTACTCGATCCTCGCCACCCAGGCCCACCTCTTCCTGCACCTCAGCGACCTCGGCTTCGCTCGCGAGAAAGCCGCCAGCGGGGTCAGCCTGCTCTTCCTGCTCGCTCTGGTGGGCAAGCTCACCTTCGGCTACCTCGCCGACACGCTGCACCAGAAGAAAGTATTCCTCGCCAACCTCGTGGTCATGCTCACCGGCGCCGTGTTGCTCGCAACCCTTTCGAAGAGCCTGCTGTGGCCCGCCATCGTGCTCTTCGGCCTCGGCTGGGGCGGCCTCTACACCCTGCTGCAGCTGCTCATCGTCGAGAGCTTCGGCCTCGCCGACTCCGGCAAGATCCTCGGCACCATCACCACCCTCGACGCCATCGGCGGCGGCCTCGGCATCTGGCTCACCGGCGTGCTCTTCGACCGCACCGGCTCCTACCAGGCTCCCTTCACCCTCCTCGCCGTCCTCGTCTTCCTCGCCCTCCTGGCGGCCACTCGGGTCGATCCGGAGGCCGTGAGGCGCGACGAAAAATCCCCCTCTAGCTCCCCCTTTTGAAAAGGGGGAGAACAAGAACCGGACCCACCGCCCGTCCGATTCCCTGGTCCCAAAAAGGAGCCAGGGGGGTTCCCCCCTTTGAAAAAGCGGGCCAGGTGGGATTTCCTCTTCATTCCCCCGAGCGGTGGGCCTCGACGAGGGCCTCGACCACCGACGGATCGGCGAGGGTGGAGATATCGCCCAGGGCGTCGTATTCACCTCCGGCGATCTTGCGCAGGATCCGGCGCATGATCTTGCCCGAGCGGGTCTTCGGTAGGCCCGGGGTGATCTGGATGCGATCGGGGGTGGCGATGGGGCCGATGACGTGGCGTACCTGCCCCTTGAGAGCCCCGATCAGCTCGTGGCTGTCGGCGTTTTCGTAGTCGGGAGTGACGATCACGTAGGCGAAGATTCCCTGGCCCTTGATCTCGTGCGGGAAACCGACCACCGCCGCCTCGGCCACGGCGTCGTGGCTCACCAGGGCGCTCTCCACCTCGGCGGTGCCCATGCGGTGGCCGGAGACGTTGAGCACGTCGTCCACCCGGCCGGTGATCCAGTAGTAGCCGTCCTCGTCGCGGCGGCAGCCGTCGCCGGTGAAGTACTTGCCGGGGAAGGTGGTGAAGTAGGTGTTCTTGAAACGCTCGTGGTCTCCCCACAGGGTCCGCGCCTGGCCGGGCCACGACCGTGCCAGACAGAGGTTCCCGCTCACGCCGTTGCCCTCGATCACCGTTCCTTCGTCGTCCACCAGCTGCGGCTCGATGCCGAAGAAGGGCAAGGTCGCCGAGCCCGGTTTGGCGGGGGTTGCGCCCGGTAGCGGCGTGATCAGGATGCCGCCGGTCTCGGTCTGCCACCAGGTGTCGACCACCGGGCAGCGTTTCTCGCCCACCACGTCGTGGTACCACTGCCAGACCTCGGGGTTGATCGGCTCGCCCACGGTGCCCAGCACCCGCAGGCTCTTGCGGCTCGCCCGGGTGACCCAGTCGTCGCCTTCCCGAGCGATGGCACGGATCGCCGTCGGCGCGGTGTAGAAGATGTCGACTCCCAGGTCGTCCACCAGCTGCCAGTAGCGGCCGGCGTCCGGGTAGAGGGGGGTGGACTCGAACATCACCGTGGTGGCGCCGTTGGCCAGCGGCCCGTAGACGATGTAGCTGTGGCCGGTGATCCAGCCGATATCGGCGACACAGGCGTAGATCGAGTCGGGCTGGAGGTCGAAGACGATCTCGTGGGTGAGCGAGGTGTAGACCATGTAACCGCCGGTAGTGTGCAGCACTCCCTTCGGCTTGCCGGTGGAGCCCGAGGTGTAGAGGATGAAGAGCGGATCTTCCGCGTCCATCCACTCGGTTGGGCAGGTGGCTCGCTGCTTCGGAATCTCTTCGTCGAACCAGAAGTCGCGGCCATTGGTCATCGGCACCTCGGTCTCCGTGCGCCGCGCCACGAGCACCGTGCTCACCAGGTCCAGACCCCTGATCGCGTCGTCCACCGTGTGTTTCAGGGGGATCGTCTTGCCGCCGCGCAAACCCTCGTTGGCGGTGACCACCACCTGGCAGTCGGCATCGAGAATGCGGTCGCGCAGCGACTCGGCCGAAAAGCCTGCGAAGACGATGGAGTGGATCGCACCGATGCGGGCACAGGCCAACATGGTGTAGGCCAGCTCCGGGATCATCGGCAGATAGATACAGACTCGGTCGCCCCGGCGCACGCCGTGGGCCTTGAGCACGTTGGCCACCCGGCACACCCGCCGCTGCAGCTGCCGGTAGTCGATGTGCTCGTACTCTCCCGGCTCGTCTTTGGCCCAGATGATCGCCGTCTTGTCGCCCCGCTCGCCGAGGTGGCGATCGACGGCGTTGAAACAGGCGTTGAGCTTGCCCCCTTCGTACCAGGCGAAATCCACCGCCTCGTAGTCCCAATAACCGACGTCCGCGGGCGGATGGAACCAGGAGATCCGCTCCGCCTGCTGGCGCCAGAAAGCGGCGGGATCCTCGATCGACTGCCGATACATCTCGCGGTAGGTGTCGAGGGAGGGGACATGGGCGTTCTTGGCAATGTCTTCCTTGACCGGAATCATGGGGCTTCTCCGTTTCGGTTCCGTGGGCACGTAGGTCGAAGTCCTGGCTCGGATCCGCTCGTCCTCAGTGGGCCGTGGCAGCGCCGGCACCCCGGGGCACCCGTACGTTCTCGACCATTTCCTGAATCGCTTCCGGCGGCGGTGGCGTCAGCCTCGAGACCACCACGGTGGTGACCAGATTCAACACCATACCGATCGTCCCGATCCCCTGGGCGCTGATTCCGAAGATGAACGCCGGCATGCCGAAGAAACGATTCCCGATGATATAAAAAGCCGTGAAGGAAATGCCGATCACCATGCCGGCGATCGCCCCCTGGCGGTTGGTGCGCTTGTCGAAGATCCCGAGCAGGATCACCGGAAAGAAGCTCGCCGCCGCCAGGCCGAAGGCGAAGGCCACGACCTCGGCGACGAAACCCGGCGGGTGGATGCCGAACAGTCCCGCCAGGCACACCGCGAAGAAAATCGTCACCCGCCCCACCAGCAGACGCCGGGCTTCGGTGGCTCCGGGATCGATCAGCTTGGCGTAGATGTCGTGAGCCAGGGAGCTGGAGATCACCAGGAGCAACCCCGCCGCCGTCGACAACGCCGCTGCCAGGCCGCCTGCGGCCACCAATGCGATCACCCACGGTGCCAGACCCGCGACCTCGGGGGTCGAGAGCACGATGATGTCGCGATCGATCTCGATCTCGTTGCGGCCGGGATCGGGTGAGAGGAGCAACCTGCCGTTGCCGTCCTTGTCTTGCAGGCGGAGCAGCCCCGTCTCCTCCCAGCTGCTCACCCACTCGAGGCTCCGAGCCTCTGCGATCGGCGCATCGTGCAGGGTATCGATCAGGTTGTAGCGGGCGAAGGCCGCCACGGCGGGAGCGGTCGTGTAGAGAATGGCGATGAAGAACAGGGCCCAGCCCGCGGAGTAACGAGCCGCACGGACACTCGGTACGGTGTAGAACCGGACGATCACGTGGGGCAGCCCGGCGGTGCCGGCCATCAACGCCAGGACGATGCAGAAGACGTCGAGCTGGCTCTTCGACTGGAACGGAGCCGTGTATTCGGTGAAGCCCAGGTCGACCTGGATCTGGTTCAGCTTCTGGGTGATGTCGGAGAAGGTGAATCCGAGCTGGGGAATCGGATTCCCGGTCAGCTGGATCGAAATCGCCACCGCGGGGATCAGGAACGCCACGATCAGGACGCTGTACTGGGCCACCTGGGTCCAGGTGATGCCTTTCATGCCGCCGACCACGGCGAAGAAGGCGACCACCGCCATGCCGATCACCACCCCCCAGGTGATCGAAACGCCCAGAAAACGGGAGAAGACCACGCCGACGCCGCGCATCTGCCCAGCAACATAGGTCAACGACACGAAGACGGCACAGATCGCCGCGACCAGCCGGGCCACCTGCGAGCCGTAGCGATCCCCTACGAAATCGGGCACCGTGTATTTTCCGAACTTGCGCAGGTACGGCGCCAGCAGCAGAGCCAGGAGCACATAACCACCCGTCCAGCCCATGAGGTACACGGCGCCGTCGTACCCCATGAAGGAGATCAGCCCGGCCATCGAGAGAAACGAAGCCGCCGACATCCAGTCGGCGGCGGTGGCCATACCGTTGAACACCGGCGGCACTCCCTGCCCGGCGACGTAGAAACCTTTCGTGTCGCGTACCCGATTCGAGTAGCCGATGTAGAGATAGGCGCCGAAGGTGAGGGTCACGAAGGCGAAGGTCCAGAGCTCGGTGGGAGTGAAATCCGCCATCACTCCTCCTCCTGCACGCCGTGCTCCCGGTCGATCCGGTCCATACGCCAGGCATACACGAAGATCAAGACCACGAAAACGAAGATCGAGCCCTGCTGCGCCCACCAGAAACCGGCCGGCAGCTTGCCGATGGCAAAGGCCATGGGAAACAGGATGGCGAATCCGAAGGACACCAGCGCCCAGATCGCCAGCAAGACGAAGATCAGGTGCAGATTCTTCTTCCAATACTCCCTGTGAGCTTCCTTCGCTTCCGCCATCACACGCTCCTACCAGCCGATTCGCGCTCATTCTCGAAGACCGAACGATACACGGTTAGCGCCTGCATGCGCGCTCGGGAAACCGATAAGATTTCGCCCATGAGCCATTCACCATCAACCGATGGCAAGACCCGCTGTTTCTGGAGCCAGGGAATCCCCGAATTCGAGCCCTACCACGACACCGAGTGGGGTTTCCCCGTGGCCGACGACGTACGTCTTTTCGAGAAGATCGTGCTCGAGGGTTTCCAGAGTGGCCTGAGCTGGCGCACCATCCTCAACAAGCGGGAGAGCTTCCGCGCCGCGTTTGCCGGCTTCGATTTCGAACGTGTGGCGCGCTTCGGGAAGAGAGACGTCGAGCGGCTCCTCGGCGACGCCGGCATCGTGCGCCACCGCGGCAAGATCGAGGCGGCCATTCACAACGCCGGACGCGCTTGCGACCTGCGCGACGAGATGGGCTCGCTCGCCACCTACTTCTGGCGCTTCGAGCCCGAAGCGTCCAGCCGCCCGGCCGAGATCACCCGCACCGAGATCCCCGCCACCTCGGCGGAGTCGAAGGCCTTGGCGAAGGATCTGAAGAAACGCGGCTGGAAGTTCGTCGGCCCCACCACCGCCTATGCGTTCATGCAGGCCATGGGGCTGGTGAACGACCACACCGAAGACTGCTACGCCCGGGAGCTCGCCCACGAGGCCCGGCGACGCTTCGAGGTTCCCTGACCGCCATGCCCGAGCTCGAAGCCGGCACCTGGCTGGGCATCGACATCGGCAGCGGCCGCGACAAGGTCTGCAGCTTCTGCCTGGTCGAATCCGACGAAGCCGGCAAGATCACCGTGACCTTCGAGCGGGGCCCCGCCGAGGAGCCCTACCCCGCCAAGAACTCCTTCGATGCTCTGATCGACCCAGACCGCGCCCCGACCTATCTACGAGAAGAGATCGAGGGTGCCGTGAGTCGGGTGCTCGCCGAGTCCGCGCTGGTTCGGCGATGGCTCCAGAGCCTCGACGCCGGGCGCCCCGGTGCCGTGGGTATCGACGCCCCCGTCGCCCTCGCGGTCCGCGGCCAGCGGAATCGAGCCACCGAGCGTGCCTCGACCGACCTCTTCGACACCCCCGATCGAGCCACGTTCGAGAGCAAGCTCGGCACCCAGAAGCCCGGCTACTACCCCATCAACATCTACTGGAAATGCATCGGTTTCGCCACCCACCGCTGGCTCGCGAAACACCTGGCACCCGATCTTCCCGGCGACTTCCCCCAGGAAACCGTCGCCGCCTGGACCTGCCCCGGCTCCGAAACCCCGTGGAAGATTCGCGAGACCTTCCCCAGCGACGTCTACAAACGGGCGACGCAGCGAGACCCCGGGTCCGGAGCCACCAGCCGGCTGAGCCCCGAGGCCCGGAACGTGCTCCGATCCCTGGTCCGCCCCGAGGTCCCCTGGAGAGGCGCCGACTCCAGGAACCGACCCAGCAAATCAACCCTCCAGACCCTACGCAAGATCCGGAGCCTCCTGGGCTTCGATCTCGAAGAAGGCGTCGAGCGCCCCTGCGAGATGCGCAAACGCCCCGGCACCCCCGGCGACCTCTGGGACGCCTTCACCTGCGCCTATACCGTCTGCTCTGAAGCCCACGGCGGTGGAGAATTCCACGGCTGGTCGGAAGACCCGGAAGCGGCCGCCGTCCTGCGGCGGGAAGGGGCGATTCTGACGGTGCGGAGGAAACGAGGCGGGAGAGCCCGTGCCGGGGCCGAGACTGTGAGCCGGCGGGCTCGACACGGATTCGGGTCTGGATCCGAAGGGCTCGCAGGCCTGGCCTGAGCAGATCTTGCGGCTCAGGGCACGACCTGGAAGCTCCGACCCGACACCGTTCGGTACACGCCGAAATGCTCCCGGTTGGTGGTGAAGACCACGTTGGTGCCGAGCTTCTCCGCCAGCGCCACCAGGGTGGCGTCGGCATAGTCCATGGGTAGCTCGGCGTAGTCCTGCAGCAGGGTCTGGCACCTCTGCAGGCTGTCGAGGCTCGGAGGAATCAGGGTCGCGCCGCCACGGGTGAAGAACTCCAGGCAGGCGGCCGCACCACCGGGGACCTGCCGCAGCAAGATTGTGGCTTCGTCGAGAACCGCCTCGCTGGTCACTACCGAGCCCTTCCAGCTCTCGAAGAAAATGGTGAACTCTAGGTGTCTCGGCTGGTCCTGGTCGAGCAGAGAGATCAAGGCACCCGTATCGAGGAGAAGATCGCGACTCACGATGGATGTCTTCCGGAAGGGATCGGCGAAGAGGATTCTGTCAGGCCCGGCGAGCCGCTCTGCAACGAGCCGAGCAGGCCCCGCACGCGGTCGGCGGGTTTGCCCTCCTGGTCCAGCTCGAGAAAGTGACGAAGCGCCAGCCGCACGACCTCGGCTCGTTTTCTCTGCAGGCGCTCGGCGGCGGCGGAAAGCGCCTCGTTCAGCTCGGTGGAGAGCCGTACGGTCATCTGTGCCATGTTCGGGAAGCTCCTTCTTGCAGTGCAACGGGATTCACTGTCGCGGAGAGCATACCCCAAGGCGAAAGGCCGGGCCGGGGCGATCGGCGGTTTCTCTTCAACCCATCGGCCGATGCAGGTACCGGCCACGCGCCGGGCCGACGATCTCTCCGCCGTCCCACACTTTTTCCCCGCGTAGGAAGGTGGTGACCACACGGCCCTGGAGCTCCATGCCCTCGAAGGGGGTGTAGCCCTGGGTCGATTCGGACTCGGCGGCGCGCACGACGAAGGATTCGTCGGGATCGAAGAGCACGAGGTCGGCGTCGAAGCCGGGGGCGATATCGCCCTTGCGGGTGAGGCCGAAACGGCGGGCGGGGCTCCAGCTCACCAGCTCGGCCATCCGGTGCAGCGGCAGGCCGCGTCGGTTGCCTTCCGTGTAGAGGCCGGAGAGAAGGTACTCGGTGCCGCCGAAGCCGGACTTGGCGAGGAAGATCTCCTCAGGACGGTCGGGATCGGTCTTGACCTCGGCGGAGCAGCAGGCGTGGTCGCTCACCACCCAATCGATATGGCCGTCGAGCACCGAGCGCCAGAGGAACTCCACGTCTTCCCGCGGGCGAATCGGCGGATTGACCTTGGCGTGGGGGCCGCAGGGGGCGTCGATGTCGAGCATCAGGTGGCCGATGGTGGCCTCGCGCCGGAAGTGGATGTGGGGAAACACGGTCTGCATCATCATGGCGGCTTCCACCGCCTTGCGCGAGGAGAGGTGCAGCAGGTTGATGTTGAGGCAGTCGGTTTCGTAGGCGAGGTACGAAGCGATCCAGATCGCCAGCCCCTCCGAGTGGGGCGGGCGAGCGGCGCTGTAGGCGGCCAGGCCGCTGAGCTTGCCCTCGCTCTCGACGATCTTGGTGTAGGCGGTCATGATCTCCGCCAGCTCACAGTGCAGGCTCAGGCTGATCGTCTCGCGCGCCTCGGGCCGCTCGCGCATGAGCTTCTCCACCCCGCGCATGACGAACTCGAAGTGCGCGAAGTCGTAGCTCTCGTCTTCCCCGATCATCAGGAAGTCGCGCTGGGAGCCGGACCGGCCGTGTAAGCCGTAGCTGCCGTAGAACATGAAGATCTTGAACGAGCTCACGCCGTGCTCGTCGAGCAGGAGAGGCATCTCGTCGATGTGGCCGGAGCTCATGGGCGCCAGGTGGAAGGCGTAGTCGACGTGGAAACGCCCGGCGGAACGGCGCAGCACCTCGGGGAAGAACTCGGCGTAGGGACCGCCTTGGTTGAGGTAGTACTGGCCGGTGCGCATGTAGTTGAGGCTCGAGGTCACGCCGCCCATGGCGGCGGCCCGACTCTCGCTCTCGGCATCCTGCTCGAGGGGCTGATAGATGCCGATGTGCATGTGGGCGTCCACCAGGCCGGGAAAGGCCAGCAGACCCTTGCCGTCGACCACCTCGCGGGCGGCCTCGGCCGGCAAATCGGTGCCCACCGCAGCGAAGGCGCCGTCACGCACGGCGACGTCCCGCACCGCGACCTCGCTCTCCCGCGGACGCACCAGGCGGACATTCTTGATCAACGTATCGAAGGCAGGGCGTTCGCTCATGGATTCGGGGCTCCGGCAGTCGTCGTTTCGGTGGCGGATCAGACCAGGCCGGCCTCGGCGAGGCGGCGCAGGGCTCGCTCGTGGGCACGGCGCAGGCGATCACGCTCGGGGTTTCCTCGGCGAGGGTGTCGGGAGGATGAAAGGAATGGATTCGGTAGCTCTCGGCGTAGAGCTCGAAGCGATTGCGGGTAAAGAGGTTGCTCATGCCCGGGCGGCGGCGCTCGTGGCGCTGGGCGGCCTTCGCCGGCCGGGCCTCGCGGCTCGGTGATGTCGAGCGGGCGTTCCGCGGCTCTTGCCGAGCCCCGGAGCCTCATCCAGCCGGGGGAGCGCTCCCACCACGAAGCAGCGACACGGACACTTCATGAGATCTCTTCTCCTTCGAGCCGCCGGCATCGCTTTGTCCATGCTGCTGCGGATCTCCCGGTTGCGCCGCTCCATGTCGTCTGCCCCCTCTCGCATCGCTTCCAGGTGGCGAATCACGGTGCCGGAGATCGGCAGCGGGTAGAGAGGACTGCGCAAGGAACGGCTGCCGTCGAGATTGCAGGGGAGCGCGAAATTTTCCCGCCCGCGCTCCTGGCCGCTGGTCCGGTGGCGATAGACCAGGGTCCCGTGCCAGCCGCCGAGCCGGCTCATTCGCCTTCCACGGTGCCGCTCTCTTCGAGCTTCAGCAGGCGAGCGACATAGTATTCCCGGCCGAAACCGAGGAGGTCGTCGAGCGATGTACGGATCGACTCCGCCACAGGATCGGCGGTGGCGATCTCTCGGATGGTCTCGATCTTGGCGTCGAGAAAACGAATCTGCTCGTCGACGGGAAGGTCGGAGGTCAGGTCGTGGGCCTGTTGGGCGTGCATCGCCTCGATCCGCGCGAGCTCTTCCGGGTCGTTGTTGGCATAGGCGATCAGCCCGTCGATCTCCCGTTCGAAGACGCGCCGCCGCGCCAGAGGTCCGAGGGCCTCGTAGCTCGGAAACTTCCCGGACTCCATACACCGCGAGTACTCGAGAAGGATCAGGGCGCGGTTGCCGGTCAACCAATCCGCCGTGGTCATGGGACTTCCCCTGTCGCGCATCGCCCCTCTCCCTTCCGCCGCCCGGGCTCGATCCGAACTCGTCCGACAAGGAACGCGGGAGCGGCTTCGCCCGAAGCATCGATCATCAAGGTCTTCAGCTCCGTGTAGGCTTCGAATCCCCAGATCCCGGCCTCTCTTCCCACGCCTGACTGCCCGAAGCCATCGAACGGCACATCCCCGAAGACCGCCGAATACGTGTTGATCCAAAGATACCCTGTTCGAATCGCCGACGCCAGCCGCCTGGCCTTGTCGAGGTCCCGGGAGGCTCACGCTCCGCCAGCGGCCGGGGGGCGGGGCTCACGGGGTCCATTCGTTGCGCGTGAGGTACGTCCAGTCGGTGAGCAGGGGCTGGCGGGTCTTGACGATGTCGACCACCCGCTCCCGGTTCTCCTCGACATTCATATAGGGGTTCCAGTTGAAGTAGTTCACCAGCCAGCTGTCGGTACGGAAAATCGCGTAGGTCCCGTACTGGCACTGGAAGGGGCCATGGCCGATGTAGGGTGGGCGATAGAAATAACCACCCGTGGGCAGGTAGCCGAACTGCAACATCCAGGACTCACCCCAGATGTGGTACGACTCCTCCATGCAGTCGTGGTAGGAGACGTTGTCCTGCCAGAAGCCGGGGCTCATGGTGTAGAGGCCGGTGAAGGCACCGGTCACCTCTTCCAGGCGCAGGATCTTGAGAAAGATGCCCGGCTCGGTCTGGGGAAAGAAGGTAGGTGTGGTCCAGCGCACCTCGTCGTTGGCCTGCACGTTCACGTGTTTCGCCACCGGCACCTCGGCGTCGCGATGGTCCGTGGCCACCACCCAGTCGGGGTAGTGATCGTTCCAGAACCAGATCGCCTTGCAACCCCTCTGGCTCTCGATGGTGCCCAGCCGATACCCGGCGGGCACGAAGAAGTAGTGATCCTTGGTGTAGGGAACGCCGTCGATGGTCAGCGAGCCGTCGAGAAGGAAGAGCTCCCACTCGGAGTTGGAGAAGCCGGCGGGCTGGCGGAAACCGCCACCGATCTCGATCACCTGGGTGCAGGAGCCGTTGACCGGATCCATCGACAGGGTGCGGCAGGTGATGCCCGGACGCCATCCGGGCAGGTCGAGGGACCGCGGCAGGACGTCGCGATCGACGAGGGGCTCGATATGTGGGCGACCCATCTTCCTCTCCTCCTCTACCAGACCACCCGCCACGGGCGGTCGGGACGTTCGGGAAGCTCGTCTCTGGCAATGGTCTTGCGGGTCCCGGCGTGCACCGAGTAGCCGCGGGGACCGGAAATCCGCTCGAAGAACTCCGTAACCCAGCGGTCGCGGTAGGGCGCGAGGCGCTCCATCTCCTGGTAGATGCGCCGGTAATGCCCCTGCTGGATCTCCTCTTCCTCGCGGATCCAGCGCCGAGCTTCTTCCGAGACCTCTCCTTCCTTCGGGCCGCGGCTGAAGCTCCGAAGGAAGGGCTCGGGATTCTCGGTCACCTCGATCAGCTGTTTCGCCTCGGCCATCTCGGTATCCCGGCGCGCGCGTTCGTCCTGGATCTCCCGCTCCACGGCTTTTTCGTGCTCACTCACGATCTCTGGTCGTTTCGACATCGGATCCTCTTTCTTCCGGTGGGTCGTTCAGGCTCTGGCAAGCGAAACTTCGGGCGGGTCGGCCAGCAGCTCTCGAGCCGGGTGGTCTTCGCTCGAGAGGACTCTCTCGGCGAGGGCCTCCGCGGCTCCGCGGTCGAGGGTGCGGCCGGCGTTGGCGAAGAACTTGATCTTCAGCTCGTCTTCGCTCAGGGGATTTTCGGGCCCGCCCCGATTGGCCATCACCCGCTCTTCCAGCTCCCGCCCGTCCTCGAGCGTGGCCCGGAGAATGGCCGGGAGCTGGTGCGGAAAAATTGCGTCGCACTCGGCGTCGGTCACACACTCCACCTTGGCGGCCAGGGCCAGGTACCGCGGATCGGCGGCGTTGTGGTCGCTGAAATCGTCGAGCCACAGGCCCAGGCCGCCGCCGCCGAGCAGGGCCGCGGCCACGGTGAAGGGGCCGCTGAACTGGGCGTGGTAGCCGGACTGCGGCCGGACCTTCTGCTCTCGCGGCTGGCCGATGGTGCGGTGAGGCGCCGAGGCCACCCGCAGCTCGAGGTGCCGGATCTCGCCGATCGCCACCCGCCGCCGCAGACGCAGGGCGGCGTCGATCCCGGCGTGGGTGAAGTGGTTGGCCGGGTAGGGTTTGTAGAAGATGCCCGGTATGCACCATTCTCGACCGAGCCCCCGGGTGATCTCTTCGGCCACCAGGCTGCCACCGAGAAAGGCCTGGTAGAAGCCGAAGCGCCCCTCGAAGGTGGTGGGCGGACCGGTGATGCCGGCTCGCGCCAGCTGCGCCGCTGCCAGGCCGGAGTGGGCGGCCCAGCCGCAGTGCAGGCGTTTCACCGAGCCGCCGGAGCGGTTGGCCTCGATGATGCCCGAGCCCATCGACGCGGCGATACCGAGGGCGTGACCGATGCCGTCGGCGCCGAGGCCGAAGATCTTCGCCGCCACCGCCGCCGCGGCCAGGGCGCCACAGATCGACGTCGCATGCCAGCCGCGCTCGAAGAACACCGAGTTGCCGAGCTCGCGGTCGTAGCCGGCCATGCCGGTGCGCACACAGATTTCGTAGCCGACGGCGGCCGCAGCCATCATCTCCGGCACCGAGACCTCCGCCTCCTCCGCCGCCGCCAGGGCGGCGGGCACGATCGAGGCGCTGGGGTGCAGCACCGACGGCAGATGGGTGTCGTCGAAGTCGAGGGAATGGGCGAGCACGCCGTTGACGAAGGCCGCCCCTGCCGACGGCAACCGCAGCGGGTCGGCGATCAGCCGGGCCCCGCCCCCGGGCGGTGCTTCACCCCACTGCCGGGCCACCGCCAGGGCCATCTCGCTGGTGGCCAGAGGGCGCGCCGCCAGAACCAGGCCGATGGTGTCGAGAAACCGCTGGTGCAGGCTGCGCCGCACCTCGGGGGTGAGATCGTCGGCCTCTACGCTGGCGGCGAAGGTCGCGAGTTGCTCGAGCAGAGTGGGCTCAGGCATCGACACCACCTCCGGAATTTTCGTCGCCGGTGTCGCCTCCGGTGTCGTCGGCATCGACCCCTTCGACGATCGCCACCGGTCGCACCGGCACTCCGGTGGCTCCTTCCACCTTCAGAGGCGTGAGCACGAAGAGGAACTCGGAGATTCCCGCCGCGGCCAGCTCTCCCAGGCTCAACATCTCGAGGATGTAGATCCCGGCCTCCACCAACAGCTCGCGGTGGACCGGCAGCAGGGCGTGGCCCTTCCCCGGTGGAATGTGCTCGTAGGCCAGGGTCTCCGCCCCGGTGAGCAGAATCTTCCGGCGCGCCAGCCAGCGAGCCGCCTCGAGGTCGGGGCCCGGGGCTCCGTGCACGGTGCCGAGGAAGGTCTGGGGGTCGTGCCAGTGGCGCGGCCAGCCGGTCCGCACCAGCACCGCATCCCCGGCCCGGACCTCGACCCGCTGCCGCTCCGCCGCCGCTTCGAGATCCTGGGGGGTCACCGGCGCTCCGGGCTCGAGACAGTCGACCCCGTGCAGCGTCGCAATATCCAGCAACACGCCACGGCAAAAGGTGAGGGGGATCGTCTCCACCCCGTGAGCGGAGAACCGGCCGCCCTGCTGGGCCTCTCCCGCCTCCACGCCGCCGTAGAGTCGGCCGCAGTGCGACACGTGGCACAGGGCGTCGATGTGGGTGCTGGTATGGCCACCGAGCACCATCATCTCGTTCGAGGCCGAGCCGCCGTCGGCGCGGATCCTGTCGCCATGGCGACGCACCAACGCCATCTCGAATCCGGGATGACTCGGCGAGACGGGGATGCCCGGCCCGAGGGGCTGCGCCAGATCGAAGACTCGCGCCGTGGCCAAACGTTCCCACAGGGTCGGCGACGATGGGCTCGAGGCTCTCATCGGGCTCCCTCCTCCGGCGTCTCCGCCAACACTCCGTAGGCTTCGGCTCGGGCCAGGACCGACCGGGCACGACGGATCACCGCCTCGTCGACGAACGACGACCGTGTCGTGATGCCGCCACCGCCCGAGCGTTCCCAGCCGTCGACGGTTGCGCGGGCTGCCGCCACCGCCCGGGGATCGGGGGTGAAGACCCGGTGGATCGGCTCCAGCTGCCGGGGGTGGATGCAGGACCGGCCGCCGAACCCGAGATCCCGAGATTCCTCGCTGGTACGCACCAACCCTTCCTCGTCGTCGAGATGGGTGTAGACCGGGGCTACCGGCGGCAGCAGCTGCCCTACGCGCGACGCCACCACCAGCTGCGAACGTGCAAAGAGTGTCGACCGGGCCGTGGGCACGGCACCGATATCGGCCACGAAGTCGGCCTCGCCGAAGGCCAGCTGCCGCACCCGAGGCGCCTCGACCAGCTCCGCGATCCGCCACAGGCCGAGGGCGCTCTCGAGGGTGCAGGTCAGCTCGATCGAGCCCGCCGCCAGGCCGGCCCGGCGCTCCAGCTCCCCGAGCCGGGTGCCGAGCCCCTCGATCTCCGCCGCGGACTCCGCCTTGGGCAGCCGCAGCCCCGTGAGACCGGGCGCGACCACGGCCTCCACGTCGGGCCGCCACAGCCCACCCGCCAGGGGATTGATCCGTACCCAGACCTCGGGGGCGTCCGGGCCGAGCTCCGCCTCTCGCTCCTGCAGCCAGCGCGCCACCTTCTGGCGTGCCTCGGCCTTTTGCGCCGCAGGAACGGCGTCTTCCAGGTCGATTACCAGGGCGTCGGCGCCGGTCTCGAGGGCCCGAGCCAGGAACCGATCGGAGTCTCCGGGCACGAAGAGGTAGGAGCGAGGCGCCGGCCGCGGCGCGGGGAGAGTCAAATCACACCCTCGGCGACGAGCCTCGCGAGGGCCCCCTCTTCGATCCCCAGCTCGCCGAGCACCTCCGCGGTGTCGGCTCCCAGGGGGCGCCCCGCCCACCGCACCGCCCCCGGGGTCTCGGAGAGGCGGAAGAGCACGTTCTGCATCTTCACCGAGCCGAGCTCGGGGTCGGGCACGTCGACGAGGGAGCCGAGGGCCCGGTACTGGGGATCGGCGAAGATGTCGCGCACGTCGTAGATCGGCGCCACCGCCGCCTCCGCCTCTTCGAAGGCACGAATCACCTCGTCGCGGTCGCGCTCGGCGATCCAGCCGCCCACGTGGGCGTCGAGCTCCTCGGCATGTTCGGCCCGTTCCGCGCCGGAGCGAAACCAGGGCTCGGCGATCACCTCGGGGTGCCCCACCAGCCGCAGCACCCGCTCCGCCACGCTCTGGGCCGAGGTGGAGATGGCCACCCACTTGCCGTCGCGGGTGCGGTAGGTGTTGCGGGGTGCGTTGTTCACCGAACGGTTGCCGCGCCGTTGCTGCACCACTCCCAGCTGGTCGTACCAGGTGGGCTGCGGGCCCAGGATGGTCAGAATGGGCTCGATGATCGCCATGTCCACGATCTGCCCGCGACCGGTGCTCGCCCGCGCCTGGAGCGCGAACATGGTGGCCGTGGCGGTGGCCAGAGCCGCGATGCCGTCGGCGAGGCCGAAGGGAGGCAGGGTCGGCGGCCCCTCGGGCTCGCCGGTGATGGCCGCGAAGCCGCTCATCGCCTCCGCCAGGGTGCCGAAGCCCGGTCTTCGATGGTAGGGCCCGAGCTGGCCGAAGCCGGTGACTCGGACCACCACCAGGCGGGGATTCTCGGCCATCAGATCCACCGGATCGAGCCCCCAACGCTCGAGAGTGCCGGGCCGGAAACCTTCGATCAAAACGTCTGCCGTTCGCACCAGGCGGCGCAGGATCTTCTGCCCCTCGACCTTCGAGAGATTCAGAGTCATCGCCCGCTTGTTGCGACCGATCATCTTCCACCACAGAGGAACACCGTTTTTCTGGTGGCCGTGATGGCGCACCGGATCCCCCTTGGGATGCTCGACCTTGATCACCTCCGCACCGAAGTCCGCCATCATGGTGGCGGCCAGGGGCCCGGCGAAGAGAGTGGCCGCATCGATCACCCGCAGACCCTCGAGAGAGCCCCGGGTCGTGGGGCCGGAATCGCCAGGGCTGGGCGATGGATCGTCGGTCTGGGATGGCGTTGGCGGCATATCGAAGTGGGCCCCTGCGAAACACTCGCTATGTCTACACCGGCACGGTGGAAGTCGTTGTCACGTTGCCGAGCCGTAATGTACTAGAACTATAACCTTTTGGCCATTGGCGTTCTCCACCGTCAACACCATCCTTCGGCACAGATTCCGGCCTGCGACCTCTTCACCGTTCCGACACTTCGCTTTCGCCTTCTTCGGGGTGCTGGTGATTCTCGAGGTGAGCCGGCGGAGAATCCTGCACGTCGACGTCTCCGAGAGACCCAACGCGGCCTGGACTCTCCTGCTCGCTCTCGCTGGCGGCTGACTTACACCACGGGCTGCTGACGGACTGTAACACTCGAGTGTCTAGTGGCTGCCACCGCGCCTGGCGGCGGTGCGCCGCCGCCAGAGAGTCCCACGATCCCGGTGTCTGGGCGCCTGACCAGACACCTCCCGAGAGAGACTCTCCGAAGGATCCGAGCCACGTATCGCCACTAGCAGCCATCGAAGGCGTTGGAGCCGACTCAAACCTATTTCTCTGGTCCCAAGGGCGGTTCTTGATAGAAAGAGCAACGCCAGCGAAGATTTTTCGAACAAAGTACTGCTTTTAGGCTCCACATATGATATATTTGTCTTGCTTTTGTTTG
Source organism: uncultured Thermoanaerobaculia bacterium (assembly GCA_964565225.1). Taxonomy (GTDB): domain Bacteria; phylum Acidobacteriota; class Thermoanaerobaculia; order Multivoradales; family J023; genus CAZMEL01. Next base: position 23,893 of record CAZMEL010000029.1, read on the forward strand.
TGGTGCATCAATCTGCCGGGCAGGGTTGCCGGGCAGGGACATCCCTGGAGGGAGCGAGAAGAGAGTGTCGGTGCTGCGTCCGTAGCGCCTGCGCGTCGACGGCTCGTTCCCTACCGACTATTCGTTGCCTGTACGGCAAAAAGTCGGCAACTGGAGAACGGAAGGTATTGGATGTGTTGGAACGAGCAGGGCAAGCCAGGGCCGTACTTTAGTCGGAGGAGCCTGCTCTTGGGAAGTGCTTCTCTCATCGTCTTGAAGACGGTAGGAGGTGGGCCCGCCACTCTCGAGGCGCAGGAGCATCCTCGGGCGAGGGTCGCCGACTTGAAGGATGTGCATTCCGGTGAGCCGATGGTGTTTCAGTATCCGGTCGAAGACCCCTATGCCACCAACATCCTTGTCAAGCTCGATGAAGAAGCGGGTGGAGGAGTTGGAGAGCACAAAGACATTGTGGCATTCAACCAACTCTGTACACATATGGGGGGGCCCCTGGCAGGGACGTACAACAAGGAACATAAAGTGCTCGGGCCATGTCCGTTTCATTTGACCACCTTTGACCTGACACGCCACGGCATGGTGATTTCCGGACATGCCACCGAAAGTCTGCCACAAGTCATCTTGGAAGTAGACGAAGGGATAATCTATGCCACAGGAATCATGGGGCTGTTGTACGGGCACGCTCAGATAGCTGGCTGCTAAGAATCCGTTGAGACTCAGTTTCTTTGTAAGAGCTCAACCAAATTCTTGGCAAGTAGATCTTGCCCAGAATCCATCGAGAAAATGCGGAGCCAACGTCTTGAATAACGAAGAATTTCTTGTGGGTGACCACGTTCCATTGCCGCCCATAGACGCCGACATATTTACGACGGCCTGTGACTACTGCATCGTTGCGTGTGGATACAAGGTATATCGGTGGCCGGTCGGCAGAAGCGGAGGAAGTCGCGCCGAGGAGAATGCTTTCGGCGTAGATTTTCCCAGGGGACCGCTGCAGGGGAGATGGATCAGCTCCAATCAACACAACATCGTGAGCGTTGACGGAAAACCTCACCACGTCGCGATCATTGCAGATCACGATGCGCAAGTCGTCAACGTCGGCGGGGACCACAGCATCCGCGGTGGAACCATTGCCAAGAAATGTTACAACCCCACTTCGAGTACCGCAGACCGTTTGAAATATCCCATGCTGCGAGTCAATGGGGAGCTACAGAGGATCTCTTGGGACGACGCCTTCGAAATCATGGTTGCCGTATCGAAACACGTGATCGAAAAGCGTGGAAAACAGGCCTGGGCACTGAAGACGTACTCCTATCAATACTGGGAAAATACCTATGCCATTACCAAGCTTGCCCTGCGCCATGTGAAGACCCCGGCGTTTGCGGTGCACGATCAGCCCACAGGGCACGGATCTGACACTCCAGGTTTGAGCGATGCAGGCATCGACCCCTTTTCCGCCTGCTACGAAGACTGGAAAAATGCGGATGTTCTTTTCATGTCCGGCTCGGATCCATTCGAAACCAAGACGATCATCTTCAACGACTGGATCATGCTCGGGATTCAGCGCGGCATGAGGGTCATCTCGGTGGTACCGAGAAAGACAGCAGGTGTTGCCCATGCAGAAAAGAACGGAGGACTCTACCTGGAGATCATTCCGGGCACCGACACCGTACTGCACATGGCCCTAGCCCGCTATATCATCGAACAAGGCTGGGAAGACAGCGACTTTCTGGCGCGTTATGTCAACAGTCGAGCGGAAGTAGATCTGGAGGTCTTCCAGGCCGACGGCTTCGAAGGTTACAAGCGATGGATTCTGTCGTACAAATACGCCGAGATGATTCGAGCATCGGAAATCACCGGAATTCCCATCGAGAAGATCAGGTTGGCTGCACGGCTCCTTGCCGAGCCCAATCCCGATGGGAGCCGCAAGAAGACATCTTTCGGCCTCGAGAAAGGCAATTATTGGTCCAATAACTATTTGAATACTGCGTCCCTCGCAAGTCTGGGTTTGTTGTGTGGAGCTGGTAATCGTCCGTCTCAGGTCATTGCACGGTTCGGTGGGCATCAACGAGGAATGATGCCCGGCGGGCGATATCCCATCGAAGAAGCTCCCGAGAAATTTCCCAATCGCCAACGAAAAGCGATCGACCTGGACCGCTGGGTCGAAGATGGTCGAGCGAGCTTCGCCTGGGTGATCGGCACCACCTGGCTCCAGGCGATGACTGCCTCGGAACGCCTACGAGATCGGTTCCTACAGTTGACCCGAGAGAACCCTCATCAGGTACGAAGCGCCGAGACGAAACACGCGATCGAAACCCTGATCCGGCGAGTCGACAGCGGCGGCATGATGGTGGTTGATCAGGATATTTATCCGATCGAGCCCATCGGCACCCAAATCGCTGACATTGTTCTTCCCGCCGCGAGTTGGGGTGAGGAGAACTTCAGCCGTGCCAATGGCGAACGCCGCATCCGTTTGTACCCGAAGTTCAACGACGCGCCGGGCGAAGCAAGACCCGATTGGTGGATCATCGCCAGTTTTGGCAAACGGATGGGCTACAGGGGGTTCGACTGGAAAGACTCCAATGAAATCTTTGAAGAGGCTGCCTGGTTCGGGCGCAGGCGCCGTACCAGCTATTGGCCGCTGGTCTGGTACGCAAGGAAGAAAAAGAATACGACCGGCCATGAATTCCTGAGGGGCTTGGGGACCACCGGCATTCAAGCTCCCGTGCGTTATGAGGAGGGTGAGCTGGTCGGTACCAAACGTCTACACGACTCGACGCTCGAGCCAGGTACCCAGCACGGTCTCACCGGCAATGATCACCAGTGGCTGACAGATTTCAGGACCGAGACTGGGCGAGCCAACTTACTCAAGACACCCTGGGAAATCTTCTCGGACTTTTATGAGTTCATGAAACCTACAGGCGACGAGCTCTGGGTGACATCGGGTCGGATCAACGAGTTCTGGCAATCAGGTTTCGACGATCTGAAGCGCCGGCCCTATCTGCGACAGCGTTGGCCGGAAAATTTTGTGGAGATTCACCCCGAAGACGCCGAGAAACGGGGAATCGAGAGTGGTGACCGGGTGGTGTTGGAGTCGGACAGGGTTCCCGTACAGGTGGGGGGTTTCGACCATGGTGACGAAGCACGTCAGGGTATTGTGAGCTTGGGGCATATCACCATGGAAGAAGAGCCCGACCTGATCACCCAGACGATCGCGTCTCCGGTCGAGAGAAAGCGTCGTGGAGTAGACAATCAAGAAGCCATGACCACGGATATCGAAGGGGACGAGTTGCTCGGTTATGTGGATACCCAGGAAATCGCCGGCCGTCGATCGGCGGGTGCGAGGTCGAGCCAAGACGAAGCGAGCCTGGAAGAAATCCCAACAGTGGCCACCACGGGAGAATACCCGGACAATGTCGGCGATGATGTCTTGGGAGAAACCTCCGGCCTCGGCATTCGATGGAGTGACATCGAGCCCCTGTTGTTCTCGTCACTCCAGAAAAACGGCCATATTGAGCTGACCCGAGGTAGCTGTGAGGCGATTGCCATCGTGACCGATGCAATCCGGCCCGGAGTCGCGTTCAGCTATTTCCTGGTTCCAGGGTCAGCAGCCAACTCCTTGGCCCCCAGAGTTCTGGATCCTGTGAGCCAACGGTATCGTTTCAAGCTGGGCCGCGGAAAAATTCGAAGATTGGGAGAGTCGCAATACAAGCACGACTTTACCAGTATGACATTCAAATCAAGGGCCATTACTTGAACCTCGAGACGGAAGGCTGAAATGATGAAGAGAATTGTCTTCGCCATCGGTATTGTTCTCTGGGTCTCTGGGTGCGCACACAACGAAGATCGGGATCTCGAAACCCACATATCTGAAGACCTGATCGAAGAAGATGCCATCTTGAGCAGCTTGGACGAACACGCCGGTAAGAAGAACGACACGGAGCCCGAGCCGGAGAAGGGCTCTCCGAGTGATCTAGACAAGAAAGAAGAAAAAGAAGACTCCCTCTTGTCAGCCTTGCAGTCAGAATCCGAGGATGTCGACAATGAATCGGTTTTAGAGGTAGAGACTACCCCTGAGGAGGGGGAAAAAGAGTCCGAGGTCGATCCCAAGGAGATTCGAGAGGATTCTCTCCTCTCGGAGGTCGAAGAGGATCAACCGCCGGAATAGATGAGTCAGCAGCCCGTGGTAAAACGGGCTGTCAGGGGGTGAAATAGGATCCCTCCTCGAGATCGCGGCCAGGTCAGTACTGATTCGAAAACTAAAATTCGTGTTTCCGAGACTCTTCGGGAAGGTAGAGTGTACCCATTTTCAAGGAGACGAGGGTATGAAGAAGCTGCTTGTGTCAGCTGCAGTAAGTTGCGCGTTGTTGATGTTGCCCGACGTGGCGGCGGCAAAGTCGGTATTCGGGGGTATTGTGTTTACAGATTTCTATCTTCGCTCATTGGACTCCGAGGCCAGCGAGACCATGGAGAGTGTCTCGTTGACCCGAGTCGAGGTGCCGAACATCACTCGACTCCGGGGTCGCTGGACCAATGAGGACGATGTCGAGATGTATATCGAGCTCGGAATCGGCGGATCTAGTGGCTCGACCGGGGTCAATGTACGACACGCATTCGGCAAATGGGACTTCAGCACCACCGGCCAGTTGATGGCTGGGCATACGTCGTCACCGTTCTCGCCTCTTTTTCCCTCGCAGGCTATCGGCAACAACAACGAGGAGAGCCACAATGTCGGAAAGGGATACGGCGAGGTCTCTTCGGGCCGAGCTCCTCAGGTCCGTTATACGTACAAATTCTTGAATACGCGGGGTGCCTTCGCCATTGCTCTTCTAGATTCGAATCGTGATGACGAAATCGATATCGAGATCAACGGAATCAAGTCGAGCAAGTTGCCTCGTATTGATATTGGGATGGCATATCAAGCCTATAACTGGCAGATATTTCCAAGCGCGTTCTATCAGAGAAGAGACTACGACGGTTCGGATTTCCCTGGAGGTGCTCGAGTCGACGACGATAGTGTTACGTCCTGGGGTGCCTCGCTAGGGTTTCGAGGAGGCCGAGGCCCATGGGTTCTGTCCGCAGAGTTGAATGTCGGTGAAAATATGCGCAACGCCAATTTGGGCATCGGCTCCAGTGTGGCGGCGCTTTCGGGTGGAGCCTTCATTTCGACCAATGCTGCCGGTGAGCTCAGGCTCGAAGATACGACAAACAGAAGTTGGTGGTTCGATGCAGGCTACAAGTTCACGCACAATGAATGGAGAGGTGTCGTTCATATGATCGCTGGCCAGATGACCAGTGAACGGGAAGATGGTGGTTTCGAACAAGAGTTCGAGGGCCAGATGATCGGCATTAGCGTGCCGACCGATTTACCATGGATTGCCAAGGGTCTTCGTTTTCGGCCGGAGGTTTTCGTCTATGAAAACGACAACGGTGGCAACGATATCGTTGCAGCAAAGAAGGGTACGGAGATCATTGGCGGGATTCAGCTGCAGTACACATTTTAACAGCCCGTGGCAAAACTCGAACCGCGCTGCGAGCGGCCCTTTTCCGCCAGCTCAGCGTTCCTGAATCTCGAAAGAGCTTCCCGTGAGCAAGAATGAAATGAACACCAGAAAAGGGGTTATTGTGAATAGATCTTTGCTGATCCTCGTGGCCTTTCTCTTACTGCCACCACTCGGCTTTTTGATCCCTGGACCTTCATTTTCTGCGCAGGAGCCACCTTCGGCAGCTTCTGGGAATGTGGAAAACGGAAAGGCGATCTATCATCGAACTTGCTTTACCTGCCACGGAGACAAAGCACAGGGAAACGTAGCCTTCAATGCCCCGAAGTTGGCTGGGCAAGAAGATTGGTACATGATTCGGCAATTGGAGAATTTTGCGAGCGGAGCTCGCGGCTCGGACCCGAGGGATCTCTTCGGGGCACAGATGCGGCCCATGGCGATGACCCTGGTAGGGCCGACCGATATCGTAGATGTGGTGGCTTATATCAGATCCCTGCCCCAATAGAGGATCTCGCTGCCGGACAGCGGCCGGCCTCCTTTGGCCCCGACCGGTGATGTGAGCTCGCCTCACCGAAGATCAAGAGAGAAATATGATGAGGATACCAGTGACCTTGAAGGTGATGGCGTTGGTCATTGGGCTGACTGCCTCCTATTCCTATATCGGTCAGATGGTGCCTCAAGACGAGGTTCATCCCCCAAAGGCGATGCAGATTGCCAAGGATATCGGAACCGAAGAGATGGTGAGGATCGGCGAGGAAATTTTTGTCGGTAAGGGCAAGTGCTCTCTCTGTCATACCATCGGCAACACGTCCACTGACCACTTGCGATTTCCTGATCTCGCAGGTGTTGGCGCCCGGGCAGGCACCCGTGTCGCGGGGTTGGATGCCGCCAGCTATCTGGCTCAATCTCTATACGAGCCCGATCGTTTTATCGTCGAGGGCTTCAGCTCCGGAAAACGAGCCGTCAACAAGCCCCCTATCGACCTCACCGGAGACGAAATCCTGACCGTCATCGCTTATCTGCAGAGCCTTGGTAGCGAGCCTACGGTGACCATGAGCACTCGATTCTCCTTCGGTAGTGCGGAAACCGATTCCACACCGGCCTCCACAGAGGGCACGGCTCCCGTGCCGGCACCTTCCGCAGCGGATCAACGAGCGATAGAAAACGGCAAGAGGCTCTACAACACGACTTGTGTTCTATGCCATGGCGATCAGGCGCAGGGCAACGAGCTCTTCAACGCCCCAAGACTTGCTGGCCAGGAGGTCTGGTATATCGAACGCCAGCTACAAAACTTCGCAAGTGGCCGCCGGGGCTCCGACCCGACGGATGTATTCGGCGCCCAGATGCGGCCGATGGCAATCGCATTGAACGGGAACGAGAACATCGCCGACGTCGCGGCGTATCTTTCGTCGATCCCGAGGTAGCTCGTCCCAGATCCAGCGATACGATTCTTCGAGGATTTCCGGTATTCTCTTCCACATCGCCACGTCTCAGCACCCATCGCCGAAATCTGCCGTGCTCACCGAGTCCCCAAGCTCCCACTGCCCCCTCTGTTTCCACTCGCAAGGGAGCTTTTTCTACCAGGACGTGCGGGAGTTCTACCGCTGCCCCGACTGCCTCCTGGTCTTCGTACCGCCGAGCGCTTTCCCCTCCCGTCAGGAAGAAAGAGCCGAATACGACAAACACCGGAACTCTCCCGAGGATCTCGGCTATCGCCGATTCCTGAGCCGCCTCTTCGAACCCCTGACCGAGCGCCTGCCTCCCGGCAGCCGGGGGCTCGACTTCGGCGCCGGGCCCGGGCCCACCCTGTCGCTGATGTTCGAGGAAGCCGGCCATCACCAGGCGATCTACGACCCCTTCTACGCACCCGACCCCGCTCCCCTCTCCGGCCGCTACGGCTTCATCACCGCCTCGGAAGTGGTCGAGCACCTCCACCATCCCCGCCGGGAGCTCGATCACCTGTGGTCGCTTCTGCTCCCCGGCGGCTGGCTGGGCCTCATGACCAAACGGGTCCTCGATCGGCAGGCTTTCGCCCGCTGGCACTACAAGAGCGACCCCACGCACGTCTGCTTCTTTTCGCTGGAGACGTTTTCCTGGCTCGCCGACCTGTGGAATGCCGAGCTCCTGATCGCCGGCAAGGATGTGGTGCTGCTGCGGAAACCAAGTCAACCCCACCAATCGATCAATTCTTGAAAACTGTAGGGATCACGACCCTTGATCTGCCTGAACTTCTGATAGATCAGCTCCCACTCTTTTCCAGGAACGCTACCGGTGCCGGAACTGCCCGAGCCGGTCCCGGTGCCTTGTTGTGGCGGAACCGGGCCATCGACCATTGCGCGCCAACGGCGCTTGACACCGTCCCAATAGGTACTCATAGACACCTCGCTCTTGCAGTCGTTCTCGAGGAAGGATGGACCGCGCCGGGCAGAGCTACTCTCGGCCCGAACGAGCGTCTGCCGAGTAGCTGTGTTTTCCCCATGCCGAGCCACCAGCCGCCAGGTAGCCTGCCGATGCTCCTCCGAGCGAGACGACACCAAAGGCCGCGCCCCCGAGGGCGGCCACACCCACGGCGAGACCACCCACCGCAACCAAACCCGCCGCCATGCCCCCCATGGCGAAAAGACCCTGGGCGCGGCCTCCCATTGCCAGAACCCCCCGAGCCCGAGCTCCGAGCGCCACCACACCGGACGCCCGAGTACCCAACGCGAGAAAACCCCTGGCACGGTCACCGAGGGCTATCACTCCATGGGCATGGCCCAGCTCCTCACCGGAGCTCGGATCGGGCCCGAAGGCGACAGAGACCAGCGGCACGCCGCAGACTCGCATCCGAGATTCCTTCCGCACGCTGATCTCACTTCCATGTTTCATGATGCACCCACTTGCCAGCTCGCCCGCACCCAACAGGGTATGCACAACAAACAGCTCGATTCCTAGTGGCCTGTAACCGAAGAATGTTTAGTGGCTGAGAGAGAGCCCGTCGTGTCTGGCCAGGCGCGCCGACATAGGGATAGTGGGACTCTCTCGCGGAGGCGCAACGCCGCCAGGCGCGGTGGGAGCCGCTCAGACGCTAAACATTCAAGTGTTACAGGCCACTAGTGGCCTGTAACCGAAGAGTGCTCAGGAGACAGCTCCCGCCTCCTGCCTTCTATTGTCCCGGATTCCTGCCCGAGAAGCGCAGCCCGAAGAGGTGTTGTGCCACTTTCCTCGAAAGGTGGCACCGCCTACCCTTCGATGTTGCGCCGGGCCCCGCATCGGGGTAGTTTCTCGAAGACTCAAGAGTTACTGGAGAAAGTCTGCTTCGGTAGCCCGACACTCGAGAACCTCTTCGAGGAGGACTTCGCCGTCGAAGCCATGGGTGTACAGCCAGCACTCGTCGTAGATGGAGCAGTAGCAGATCTCGATCGTCAAGCGCTCGATATGAGCCTGCATCGAGCCGGCAATTTCATCCTCTGAAACGGAGAAAACCGTCTCGAAGCGGCCGGCGGGGAGCACTCGGTTTCCGACTTGCGATTGCATGTATCGAACCGCTTTCCCGGAGTAGACCTCGAGAATCAATTCCGTCCAGGTCCGGATCGGCTCGCGGTCGAACAGCACGCGGACGGGCCCGATCTTGGCCGGGCCGATTCCAGTGTTCTCGATCCGGAGTCGAAAGCTCCCTTGCGCATGGGAATTCTCGACCGCCAGGTTGGGCCACACCGCCGCCCGTTGCTGCTCGCGCATCATCCGGCTCTGCTCACGCATGATCGAGGCCTGATAGAGCGAGATTCCGAGAGCGCAGACACCGATGAGCACGGCCGAGAGAGCCGCAATCATGTCGGGCGAAAAGCGGAGAGACCGCTCGGGTTCGGGATTTTTAGCCATCTGCTGGTGAGGAACCCTATCACTGGAGGCCCGAGACGACCGAACGACTCTCGGCGCTCTCTCGGTGCCAGCCGACTCGATGATGCGACTCGAACCCCCCAAGAGAATCGGCCCGACGCCCCCTTTTGCAGAGGGCTGCCGGGCCGAGGACTCCATTCAGTATGCTCAGATCAGAAACAGACACACTGGCCCGAAGAGCACTGCCCACCTCCACACTGGAGATTGCACTGCTGAGGGTTGCACGAAGGAGGTGGCGGCGTCCCCGCTCCGTAGAGACTGCAAGAGACGTGGTAGTACACATCGATGGTGTACTGACCGAAGACGCCGCCGTCCGAATCCAATCGCCAGAAGTAGTCATTGGATGCCGGCAGGATCTCCCGATGGCCAACCGGCCCCTGCAAACACTTCGTCAACATGTCGCCCGCGTTGAAATAGGCCCATTCCGAGTCGTCGTCGACCCGGCCAGGATCACTCTCCGTCCACTTCACCCGGACCTTCGACGCGATCTTCGATCCGTTCCACTGCACATCGTCGAAGTACAGGGTCAGGAGCTTGGTATCGCGATAGGCCCAACGCTGCGAGGGGGAGACGAGGTCGGCCTCTCTCGGCCACTCCCACTTGGTACCCGTCTCACTGTTCAAGGATCCCTGGATCTTGTAGGCCGTCGATCCCGCGGGATGTTTGCCGCTGTAGCTCTGCACACTCTTCTTCTTCAGCTTCAGACCGTCGATATCGCTGAACTGAGGGCCGCAACGATCGGCGGGCAGATTGGCGACCGTGCAGAAAGACTCGTCGTGGCCGTTCTCGTGCAGTGTTCGTCCATATCTCTTGTGGGTCTCGATGAAGATCTCCACGTCGTAGATTCCGCTTCCCGGCCCGCTACCGAGCCCACCCGATACATATCCGATTCCGATGTCGCTGGCCGACTGCTGGACGGCCGCCGCGACGGGGAACGCGACCGCGAAAAGAAGGCCAATCATCCATTTTGAAGCTTTCATGCGTTGAGCTCTTTCTCCGATTGGGTTTGTTGTTCAGACACGAATCGTCTGCTCGAGAAACCTATCGCGTAAACAGGCTCGAAACGAAGCTCATCCTGCGACAGGATCTTTCGAGGGCTCACGCTCCGAACAGACCCAACCCCGACAACAACACCACCAGGACCGCCACCGGAATCCCCACGGACAGCAATGGTTGCCAGGCCGCAGTGACCCGCACTCGACCGGCGCCGCGGTTGGTGTCGCGGCGGAAGGCCGCGAAGGTCCAGCCTCGCGAGATGTAGAGCAGCAGGACGAGGGCACCGATGGGCAGGAGAACGTTGGCGGAGAGGGTGTCGGCGAGCTGGAAGAGGTCGAGGCCTCGAATGCGCAGGTGGGACCAGGGGCCCTGGGAGAGGATGACGGGGATCGAGAGCACCAGGAAGAGGGCTGCCAGCCACCAGGAGGCACGGCTTCGCGAGATGGGGCGGAGGTCGGTCCAGGTGGAGGTGAGGGCCTCGTGCAAGCCGGCCGAGGAGGTGAGGGCCGCGAGCAGCAGGAGGACGAAGAAGACGCCTCCGAAGATCTGGCCGGCGGGCATCTGGGCGAAGAGCTGGGGCATGGTGAGGAAGAGCAGACCGGGGCCGGCGTCGGGCTCGAGGCCGAAAGCGAAGAGAGCGGGAAAGATCACCAGACCGGCGAGCAGAGCCACGCCGGTGTCGCAGGCGACGACGATGGCGGTGTTGCCGGGGATATCGCTACGCTCGCGGTGCAGGTAGCTGCCGAAGCCGAAGGCGGCGACGGAGCCGATACCGATGGAGTAGAAGGCCTGGCCGAGGGCCGCGAGCAGAGCCTGACTGTCGAGCCGAGAGAAATCCGGGGTCAGGTACCAGGCCAGGCCTTCCCGGGCGCCTTCGAAGCTCAGGGAGCGAGCGGCCAGCAGCACCAGGAGCAGCAACAGGAGGGGCATGGCGACCTTCGAGGCCCGCTCGAGACCGCGATGCAACCCGCGACCGACGATCGACGCCACGGCGAAGAGCACCACGGCGGTGCAGAGAAGTACCGGCCCCGGCGTGGCGACGAATTCGGCAAAGGTTCCGGCGAGGGCGGCGGGATCGTTACCGTCGAGGCGCCCGGTACAGATCATCACGGTGTAGCCGAGGATCCAGCCGATCACCATCACGTAATACGACTGGATGAGCGTCCCGGCGGCGACCCCACACCAGGCAACCAGGTTCCAGGGACTGCGTGCCGAGCCGCTGAGCCGCCGCATGCCGACGATCGGCGAGGCGCCCGCCTGTCGGCCCAGGCTGACCTCGGCGGTCAGCAGTGGAATTCCGATGAACAGCGCGAAGGCGAGGTAGACCAGCAGAAAGGCTCCGCCGCCGTAGGTACCGACCATGTAGGGGAACCGCCAGATGTTCCCGAGGCCGATGGCGAATCCCGCCGTCGCCAGAATGAAACCGAGCCGACTGCTCCACTGCTCCCGTGCCATGCGGACATTCTATCCGTCGGGCGTTTCGTCGGGCGTTTCGTCGAGACTTTCGTCGCCGCTGTAGGTCCCCAGCACGGCCAGGAACCGCCCCTCCGGGCCGAAGGCCAGCTCTTTCACCTCCCCGAGATCCCGGCGCTCGCCGCTCTCGAGATCAAGGAGCTCACCGCGATTGTGCACGGGCTGGCTCTCCTCGGCCAGGGCTTCGGCTTCCTCCTTCGACGGCGTCACCTGCCAGGCCAGGCGATCCCCGGATGGGGCGAAGACGGGATCGGTGCCCCAGGGCACGGTCCAGCTCTCGTCGGGCTCCAGACGCCGGATCTCGAGCCGGCGTTCGCCGTCGGTCCGCCGCACCAGATGGGCAAAGGCCTTGCCGTCGGCAGCCAGGACCGGGCCCCACAACATCTCCCAGCGGTCGTAGTCTTCGGTGGAAACCGTGGGTCTGGCCGCCGGCTCCTTCGCCAGGACCGGCAGGACGAGAAAACAAACGGCGCAGAGCGAGAGCAGGTGCTTCGTAGACATGACGAACCTCTCCTGGGTCGACGGATTCGCCCCATGATCCGCGGCCCTGGCCGAAAGGTTCGAACGAGGCGAAAGGCCGGCTCCCGGCTCAATCCCCCGGCATCCACACGCAGCGGAAGCCCTGGTTGTTGAAGCGCATTCCCTGGGGCACCGGGAGGCGATAGCTGGCCAGCAGCTCGTTCGCCGGACTCATCCACGAGCCGCCACGGACCACCTTCAGCAAACCCTTGTCCCGCACCACCGGGTCCCGGGCGAGGTGGCGCCCGCGATAGGCGCGAGCTCGCCAGGTATCCAAGCACCATTCCCATACTGTTCCCGCCTGGCCGAGAGTGCCGAACGGGCCGGCCCCCCCGGGGTTTCGATCCACCGGAATCGGCCCGTCTTTCCGGGAGCCGAAGCAGCAGAGGCTCGGGCTCGGTGACGAGTCGCCCCAGGGGTATTTCCGCCGATCGGTGCCCCGGGCGGCGGCTTCCCACTGTGCTTCGCTCGGCAGCTGCAGCCGGGCCCATTCGCAGTAGGCCAGAGCATCCCACCAGCTGACGCCTACTACCGGGAGCTCCGGTGCGTCGAATCGGGCGTCGCCCCAGAACCTCGGCTCGACGCCGTAGTCGCTCGCCGCGAGAAAACGCCGGTAGCCCTCGTTGCTCACCGGCCGCCGGGAGATCCAGAGCTCGCTGAGGAACACCAGGTGCTCCGGTCGCGCCTCGGTGTCCGCCTCGTCGCTGCCCAGCGGGTATTTGCCCGCCGGAACCCGTACGAGCTCGAGACCAGTTCTCTCGTGGATCCGCGACTCCACCGCCGACCCGACCGGCGGGTGAACGGGCTCGACCGGGATCTCTTCGATCGGCCGGGAGGGCGCACTGGACCTCTCCTCTTCCTCCTGGCTCGGTTCTTCTCCGCGCGGTGGCTCGCTGCGGGTCGAGGAGGGTGCCGGAACGATCTCGGAGACCGGAGCCGGTTTCGGCACCGCGGCAGGCCTCGGTGCCGAAGGCGTGGCCGTGGCGGAGCACGGACTCTCGCGGGTCTCGGTACGAGACAGCGTCGCCGGATTCTTCCGCGAGGCCTCGCCCGGTCCGTTGGGCCAGCGACACGAGAGGTGAGGATGGCCGAACGCCGTGTAGGCCAGCCAGGTGGGCTCGCCGGGCTGGCGAATGGCGAAACGTGCGGAATGCGTGGCCTGTGCCAATCCCTCTCCGGCGATCAGGGCGCGGTAGAAGGCCTTGCAGAACGCCAGGGCACGCTGGTCGCTGATCGCCCAGTGGCTGCCGACAAACGCGCCGGCTCCGGCCTGCAGAAAGCGGGTTGCCCAGCCGCCCTGGCCGGTGAGCGAGAGGCCTTGTTTCCCGGTGTGGCAGGCGTTGAGAAAGATCAGGGGAGAACACACGCCGAGACGCCCGGCCTCGGCCGCGAGATGGAAGGGGCGCAGAGTCTCCTGGCCTTCGAGAAAAATGGCCGCGCTGTCGGGATCATTGTCGAGGAACTCCTCGCCATGGCCCGCGAAGTGGAAGAGGTCGTGGCGGCCCGAGGCGAAGGCTTCGAGAATCGGCTCGACCCGCGCTTCGATCCGTTCGACCCGGCAGCCCAGCTTGCGCAGGCCGAAGAGGAAGGCGAGCTCGGCGGCGGCGGTCTCTACCCGGGGATGGCGCGGCGCGACGACCGCGATGGAACGAATCCGGAGACACGGAGGCCTACCGAGACGCGAGGGGACGTCGCACCCGCGCCGCCACTGGGTGAGCTGGAAGGCCTCGCAGAGAAACGGGCCGAGCTCTTCCACCCGGCCGTCCTCACGACGCTCGAGGCGGAGCAGCTCCCACGGGACCCACGGCTCGTCGGACTGGATCTGCGCTCTGCCGACCCGGCTCTGCAGGTGCCAGAGCACGTCGCGAAGATCCGGGGGCAGAAGCTCCCGGATCAGGAACGAGCCGGCAATCCGAAGGTTTCGCTCGACCCGGCGAATCCCGCTCGAACCGGTCGATCGCGTCTTGCGGCCCCGGGGCCGCGGAGGGTCGAGCCGCCGGAAGAGCTCGGTGAAGTATTGCCCGGGCGAACGGTGCAGCCGCACCGGACCGAACTCCTGGTAGTTGATGCCCAGCTCCTCGGCCTTGAGCTCGAAGGTCAGGGCATCGCGAGCCGGAGTCTGACGTACCAGGATCTCGAGGTCGTGCCCCGCCACGCCGGATGGTGTGGCCGGGGCGCTGCGCTCGGCAGAGATCACGGCCCACCTCGCGAGGCGGGCCTCCTTGTTCCGAAGGCCGCCATCTGCACCTCTACGCCGTGGCCTCGACCCCGAGGGGCTGGCCACAGGTGCGGCAGAACTTCCAGGAGATACCGTTGAGATGCCCCTTGGCACAGAGCTGCTGGTGCTCGGGATTCTGATCGAGATGGCATTGCGGGCAGATCTCCTGCTCGCCGATCGCCGAGCGGCAGAGGGCACAGCTCTGCACCCCCTGGATCTGGATCTCCTGGTGGGCCTTCTCGTCGAACCAGGTCCAGTAGTTGCCGGCCACGATGTTCCGGTAGTCGTCGGACTCCGCCCAGTCGAGGATGGCGGCGGCCCGTTTGACCGGCTCGGGGTGGGTCATGAACGCTTCGATGTCCCACTTGACGAGCTTCGACCAGAAGGAGTCTTCCTCTTCCTCGTCGAACCGTCGTGCCTGGGCCAGGAATTGCATCGGATCGAACTCGGCCTGGAAGCGGCGGGGGATCCCGGCCAGCCGCGCCATCACCGAGGCGATGACCTCCGGATCCCCGAGGGCCAGGAGCGCCGCCCGGTCCGCGGTGTACTCCGACGCCCGGTACCAGGAGAGGAGCGCGTGGGCCGCCCCCATCTGCAGCAGAGCGGCCGGCGCCACCTTGGTCAGGGGCAGGAAGGCCTCGTTGCACAGCGCGAGCCCTACCTGCCGGTAGAGCATGTGCTCGCAGAGGACATGGGCCAGCTCGTGGGCGATGATCGCCTCGAGCTCCCGGTCGTTCATCAGGTCGATCAGCTCGCTGGTGAGGAGGATCGAGAAGTCCTGGACCCCGAAGGCGAAGGCATTGATCCCTCCCTGGGCGGTCACGTAGGCCCGGGGTGACGGCATGCCGAGCCGCTCCGCGGCGCCGTTCACCATCCGCCAGAGGGTCGGGAGCTGGTGCGCACCGATCTCGATGCTGCGATGCATCTGCACGGCGCGGAACTTCTTCTCGAACTTGAAGTGGCGCAGCTTCTTGACCAGACCGGGCAAGACGGGCAACCCGCCCAACACGTCGATGGCGGCGCTGTCGAGGGGGTGGGCGAAGGCCCGGGGATGAATTTGTTTGAGATCGATGACCGGCATGATCGATGTTCCCTACACCGATTCCGCCACCGGCACGACCTGGGTGCCGGCGAGGTAGTCACCGAGCCGCCGCCCGCCCGGGCTGGCCACGATCATCATCACGTCGATCACCAGGAAGAGAAAGAAAAAGACCTCGGCCACGAATTTGAGCAGCGGCACGAACATCACCAGAACGAGCCCCAGGTAATACCCGTTGCGCACCAGGGCCTGGAAGTTGCTGGCCTGCCGGGCCGAGCGTAGATCCACGACCCGCAGATTGCCCACCCGCTTGCCGGGGCTGAAGGTGCCGCCGTTGATGTCGCGCAGGGCGATCAGGACGAACACCAGGGGTACCCACAGGAGCCCGAGCAGGCCGCCGGTCAAGAGACCGAAGATCGAAAAGATGGTGATGGTCATGGAGTAGGCCAGGTATTCGATTCCAGACCCCAGCAGGCGCCGTGCGGTGCTGGCCTTGGGAAGAGACACCTGCCGGGCCTTCGGTGCACCGACCGTAGCCTTCCGCGGCAGCTCCGGAGGAGCGACCTCGAGCACGGTCGCCGCCCCGCCGGCAGCTCCTGCCCCCGCGGGCGACACGAGCTCTCCAGCGCGCCGGGCACCCGCGGCCAGCAGACCGTCACAGCGCTGGCATCCCTGATGGTCGAGAAAGCTCTCACCACAAATCGGACAGAATCCCGACATCACACATCCTCCTTGGCCGTTGCCGGCATGGCTCACAGTTCACCGCTGCGTCGATCTGGCTAGGGTGTACCCCTTGTAGATCTTTCGCGCAAAGCAGCGGCAAAAGAGTTCCATCTCTCGAGGATGGGAGGCGGGAGGCGCCTACAGCCGATAGGCGGCGGCCTCGGTCCCGTTGCGGACGATCAAGCGCTCCCCCGCGACGATCGGATGATTCCAGGTCTTGCCGTCGAGAGCCTGGAAGCGCCCGAGCTCTCGGTGCTCTGTGGGATCCGCCGCCAGCAAGATCAGCTCCCCCTTCTCGCTGATCACGATCAGCTGCCCCGCCGCAGGCAGGAGCAACACCTGGCCGAAGCCGTAGCGGCCCCGTTTCCACAGGCGTTCCCCGCTGGCGGCGTCGGCCGCCACGAAGATGTTCTGGTCGAAGCCGTACAGGTTTCCCTCGTGGAAGACGAAATCGTTGAACGACGGTTTCAGAGCCCGGGACGACCACACCTCCCGCACCTGCCACTCCCCGGCCGTTCGGGTCCCTTCGAGGCGAGCGAGGCCCACGCCGTCTCCCAGGGGCACCACCAGGTCGACCGGGCCGATCTGCTGGATCTGCACCATGGGTGCCGTTTGCCAGTCCTCGGGGCGAAAACGCCAGAGCACCGATCCGCTCTCGGGCTCGACCGCCATCACTCCGGAAGTGTCGGCGAAGAGCACGAGATCGACCCCATCGAGCCGCGCCGGCTGGGCCGAGCTGAAATTCATCCCTCGCGACTCCAGCTGCCAGGCCAGGGCCCCGGTCTCGGCTTCGTAGGCGAGCAGGCCCTGCTCTCCTTCTCCACCGGCGTAGACGATCACCCGCCCATCGGCGACCAGCGGTGAGCTGGAGAATCCCCATTGCGGAAGGGGCGCACCGGTCTCTTCCATGAGATCGTGGCGCCACAGGAGATCGCCACCGGCGGCGTCGAGAGCGAGCAGGATGCCGGTGGCCCCGAGGGTGAAGAGCCGACCCCCGGCAAGGGTCGGCGTGGCGCGGGGGCCGGCGCCTGAGATGACCTCCGAGAAACGCGCTTCGACCCCGTGCTCCCAGAGCAGGGCTCCGTCGCCCGACCGGTAACAGGCGACCACCTCGCGATCGCCGCGCTGCTCCTGGGTGAAGAGCCGGCCGCCCGACGCAACGAACGACGACCATGCGGGCCCCATCTCCACCCGCCATACCTCCTGCGGCGGGGCCGATGCCCAGTCGAGAGTCCTCGAGAATCCAGAAACCCGTCCGTTGCGCTCGGGGCCACGATAGGAAGCCCAGGCACCTTCCGCGATGGATTCCGCGGCGGCTTCTCCGGTGGCGGGGATCTCCGAACCGGTGGCGACCCGACCCTCGAGAGACTCTTCATGGGTTTCGGCCCAGCGCCAGGCGAGCTCGGGGAGATAGGCACCGGTGTACCCTTCGATCCGTACCAGGGCCAGGAGCAGAAGGAATCCGCCGAAACCGGAGGCGAGCACCAGACGCCGCCAGCCGGCCGGCCGTTCGGCACCGAGAGCCACCGCCAGGAAGAGCACCAGCATCGATACCGGCACACCGTAGAACCACAGACCACCCCGGACACTGGCATCGACCCCGACCGCCGCGGCCAGGGCCAGCACCAGGGCCAGACCCAGCAGCTGCAGGCTCTCCAGCCGGGGAAGCCGGCTGAAGAAGAGCAACCAGACGAGGAAGAGCAGCAGAGAGACCCCTGGCCCGCCGGCCATGAAGAAAAATCGGGTGAAGGCGTCGATCGCCGGGGTCACGGAGAGGAGCAGAGCCAGAGCCTGGAGGCCGAGCGCGGCCGCGCCGGGCCACAGGCGGAGGGGACGAGCGTTCATCGAGATCTCCTGCAGAGCGGGTTCATCGCCCCAGCTTACCTCGGACTCCCTACCCGGGGACGCCTCGCGGAGTCGCAACGGTGCCGCCGCTGGACACCCCGAGCAACCTGCTCTATTTTCAACGGGTTGTTAGTTCTACTTTGTCAGATTGGATATTCGGTTTCGTAAGAGTCGGCGTTCCT
>CAZMEL010000030.1:0-42232 GCA_964565225.1 uncultured Thermoanaerobaculia bacterium
TTGTAGTAGGTATAGCTGTTGCCGATGAAGAAGAGGCTCTTGTCTGCCGGGCTCTGCTCGGCCGCCACGGAGCCCATGAGAGCCGAGAAAAGGAAGAAGAGCCAGATCCGGCGGCTCGAAGGGGACCAAGGGTGCATGACATTCTCTCCTGGATCGAATGGGCGATGGGGATGCCCGGGCGAGCTCCGGCTCGAACCGGTTCGTCTCCGCGGCCAAACCCTGGTAGGTTCTGCTCGGGAGGCACCTGCGGGTTCCGGGTCCGAGCTCGGCGAGGCTCCGGCAGCATACCGAGGGCGATCTCCCGCGTGCCGGAAGCATACGAAGAACGCGAGCCACGTGAATAGGATTGTAATCTCCCCGGGTATTCCCTCGTAGTCAGGTCTGGGGATCCGCGGACCCCCTTTGGGCGAAGAGTCTGCCACCCAAGGCCAACGAGCAGGCCAAAGATCCACAGGAAGTCTCGATCATGGAAGTTTCGATCATGAAAGAAGTCTCGATATGAAAAAAGGAATCATCATCGTCGTCGCCGTGGTCCTTCTGGCCATGGCCGTTCTGGCGGTCGTCGGCCTGAGCATGCTCTGGGGCATCGCCAGCGAGGGGCGAGTGGCGTCCAAGACGCTGCTGGAGGTCGACTTCGAGAAAGGGATCGTCGAATACCGGCCGGCGGACCCGTTCGGGCAGATGTTCTTGCAGGAGGTACCGCAGATCCTCGATCTCGTGGAAGCCCTGGAAGTCGGCGCCAGCGACGATCGCGTGGTCGGCCTGGTGGCCACCATCGGCTCCGGCGGCCTGGGGTTGGCGCAGATCCAGGAGATCCGTGCCGCCGTGGAGCGTTTCGGGGCGTCCGGCAAGCCGACCGTGGCCTTCTCCGAGACCTTCGGAGAAGCGACCAACGGCAGCTTCGGCTATTACCTCGCCAGCGCCTTCCAGGAGATCTATCTGCAGCCTTCGGGAGACGTGAATCTCACCGGAGTGATGCTGGAGCCCTTCTTCGTACGAGAAGGCCTGGAGAAGCTCGGTGTCGAGCCGCGATTCGGCCAGCGTTACGAATACAAGAACGCCGCGAACACCTTCATCGAGAATGGCTTCACTCCCCCCCATCGAGAGGCGATGCAGCGGATGGTGGACGTCCTGGTCGGGCAGATGGCCACGGACATGGCCGCTTCCCGGGGCAAGAGTGAGGAGGAGATGCAGGCTCTGCTCGCCGACGGGCCGTTCGTCGCCCAGGAGGCCCTCGAGCAGGGCCTGGTCGACGACCTTCTGTACCGAGACCAGGTCTATGCCCGAGTGCTGGAGAAGGTCGAAGGGGAGCCGGACCTGCTCTACCTGCACAAATACCTCGACAAGGCGGGGCGGCCGAACGACAGTGGCAAGGGGGTGGCCCTGATCTACGGGGTGGGTGGCATCTCCCGCGGCCCGAGCCAGTTCAGCCCGCTCACCGGGAGCATGGTCATGGGATCCGAGACCGTCTCGGCGGCGTTTCGCGAGGCCATCGAGGACGACGACATCGAGGCGATCCTCTTCCGCATCGACTGCAACGGCGGCTCCTACGTAGCGTCCGACACGGTCTGGAGAGAGGTCGTGCGGGCGAAGGAGGCGGGCAAGCCGGTGATCGCCTCGCTGAGCAACGTCGCCGCTTCCGGCGGTTTCTTCGTGGTCATGAACGCCGACAAGATCGTGGCCCAGCCCGCCACCATCACCGGGTCGATCGGCGTCTTCGGCGGCAAGATGGTCACCGAGGAGATGTGGAAGAAGATCGGAGTCCACTTCGAATCGGTGCAGTCCAGCGACAACGCCCGCATGTGGTCGGGAGTGCAGCACTACACCGAGGAGAGCTGGGAGCGGTACGAGGGCTGGCTCGACCGGATCTACGAGGACTTCACCTCCAAGGTCGCGGACGGGCGCGGCCTTCCCCTCGAAAGAGTGCAGGAGATCGCCAGGGGACGCGTGTGGATGGGGGAGGATGCCCTGGATCTGGGGCTGGTCGATGCTCTGGGGGGGTATGACGTGGCCCTGGGCCTGGTCCGGGAGTCTCTCGGGGCCGCGCCCGACGCCGGCCTCGATCTGAAGGTCTTCCCACGACCTCGCTCGCCGTTCGAGGATCTCTTCTCGGAAGGGCCCGACCGGGGGCGGTGGGCGGCGGTGCTCGCCGGAGTGCTGGCCGAGGTTCGCCCGGTGGTGAGGCTCGCCGAACAGATGGGGATGTTGGATGGAGAGGCCGATCGGGTCCTCGCCCTGCCCGAGGAATGGGTACCGCAGCCCTGAGGAAGCGGAGGAAGGACGAGCCCGAGCGATCAGTTCGAGGGCTCGTCCTCTTCGTCCGTCGTGAGCTCGTAGAGGAAACGACGAACGGTCTCCGCCGAGTCGTCGCCGTACATCTCTCGTAGCTTCTCGCGCACCCGATCCTGCCGTTCCTGGTCGGGGTCGGGCACGGCGTGGATCTCCGGGGGTGCCGCGGGTGCCGGCTCGGCGAGAGGAATTGCCGAAGGCGCCGGGTCGGCGTCCTCCGACCCCGGTTCTTCGTCCTCGTGCTCTTCGCCGCCGGTTTCCCCGGTTTCTTCGAACTCCGTGGCTTCGTCCGTCTTCGCGTCGTCGGTCGGCTTCGTAGCCTGTTCTCTCTCCGAGTCTTCTGGGTCGCTCATGGTGCCATGATACGCCGACCGGTGAGGGAATTCATCTCCTACTCGCGACCCATCGACCATCGGCACCCCTGTCTTCGGGCTCTCTCGCGCCCGGTCGGCGTTGCTCCTCCTCGAAAGATCCCCGATCTTCCGGTGTCGGAGCGCCTGGACAGGACGCGAGATGACCTCGAATCCAAGGCACCGTCGGTTGGACGCATTACACTAGGGCCATGAATCTACTGCACACCCTACACGTACCCTCGGGCTCCGGCCCGTTTCCTACCGTGATCGCGCTGCACGGCTGGGGGGCCAGCGCCCACGATCTGCTGGGTCTGGCTCCCCTTTTTCCCGACGGCGTCCTGACCCTGTGTCCCCAAGGTCGGGTCGAGCTGCCGATCGGTCCCGGGGCCAAAGGACATGGCTGGTTTCCCCTGGTCCCCGGTCAGCCCCCCGAGCCCCGAGAGTTTCTCGAGGCTGCCGTGAGCCTGCGGGAATTCGTCGACCAGGCGGTCGAGGTCTACCCGATCGATCCGAGCAAGATCGTGGTGCTCGGCTTCAGCCAGGGAGGGGTGATGGGTTTCGACCTGACCCTGCGATTTCCGGCCCGCTTCGCCGGTCTGGCGGCTCTTTCCACCTGGTTGCCGGAGCCGGTCGCGGCCGAGTGGCCGGATACCGGCGGTCGGGAGGGGGTTCCCGTCCTGATGACCCATGGCACCGCGGATCCGCTCATCGAAGTCGACCGCGCTCGCAAGACCCGTGCAGATCTCGAGGCCCTGCAGGTGGACCTGAGTTACCACGAGTTTGCGATGGCCCATGAAATTCGTCCCCCGGCCCTGCAGGTGCTCCGCGACTGGATCGCCGAGCGCCTGGGTTGAGGACTCCGGCCGAACGAGGCTCGCTTTCCGATTCTCGACACTGGCGACAACCCCGGCACCCCTCGCCGGGCGCCCCTCGCCGGGCGCCCGGCTTCCGATTGACAGGCAGTCGGATGATCTCTAGCATTGCGAGGAGAGTATCTTTGACGCTGATTCCGAAAATCTCGGATCGAGCTCTCGTTCACGTCAGAGATTCCAGGTTTTTTGGGGAGGGGGCGGCAGCTCTCTGACGGGAGTGAAATCCCGGCCGCGCCGCTTTTCGGTTCAGCGAAATGGAGACGGCTCGATGGATATAACAGCAGTCAAGGTCTTCCCGGTCGAGGAAGAAAAGCTCAAGGCTTTTGTTTCCGTGGTCTTCGACCACTGCTTCATGGTGAACGACATCAAGGTCATCCTGGGCAAGGACGGTCTGTTTCTCAGCATGCCGAGCCGGCGCAAGAAGAGTGGCGAGTTCAAGGATGTGGCGCACCCGCTGAACAACGAAACCCGCAGAGTGCTGGAAGAGCGAGTCCTGCGCGCCTATCGAGAGGTCGTGGACGACTCTACGCCGCGGCGTCCGGATCGCGAAGGGGAAGCCGGGACCGAGCTGGCGCCGACACCGGGTGAGAAGCCTCCGGTGGACCGCTCGAAATCGGAAAAGACCCTGGAAGAAGTCCAGGATTATCACCTGAGAGACTCCTTTTGGTCCGTTTCTTGAGCAGATACGGCTTGACCTGAACCCCGCGTTGGAACGAAGATAGGCCGCCCGAAGGAAACTGTCGACGACCTTCCTTCGGCTCCGAGGTGAGGTGCGTCCTCTCCCGGTGCCGTTTTGGGGTCGAGCCTCGGGTAGATCTACGACTAAGGATCACGTTCCAGGTGCCTGGCCGAGACATACCGAGCCAGAGCAGACATTCCGAATGCCTGACGAGACAGGGGAGAAGCGGCCTCTCCCGCCGAATTCTGGCCAGGAGGGGGTGGTTCTTCCACTCTCCGGTGGGTTTTCGGATCGGTCTTCCGGGACCAGCGGGGGAACCAGGCGACAAGCGAGATCATGTACGGTGAATTGATGCTCTTCAGCGGGCGCTCCCATCCGGAGCTGGCCGCCGAGATTGCTACCTACCTTCATCTGCCCCTGGGCAAGGTGCAGACCCTGAACTTCTCCGATGGCGAGATCTTCTGCCAGATCCGGCAGAACGTCCGGGGAGGTGACGCCTACGTCGTACAGCCTACCTGCGAGCCGGTCAACGAGAACCTGATGGAGCTCCTGATCATGCTCGACGCGATCAAGAGAGCCTCGGCGGCCAGGATCACGGCGGTCCTGCCCTACTACGGATATGCCCGTCAGGACAAGAAAGACGCGCCGCGGGTCCCGATCACGGCGAAGCTCGTGGCCGATCTCATCTCCCAGGCCGGCGCCGATCGCATCCTGACCATGGATCTGCACGCGGCCCAGATCCAGGGATTCTTCAACATTCCCGTCGACCATCTCTTTGCGGCCCCGGTGCTGCTCGAGGCGATCGAAGAGCTGGACCTGGACGACCTGATCATCGTGTCGCCCGACGCCGGGGGTGTGGAGCGGGCTCGCGCCATTGCCAAGCGGCTGGAAGCCGACCTGGCGATCGTCGACAAGCGACGGACCGGCCCCAACGAAGCCCTGGTGATGAACGTGATCGGCGACGTGGCCGGCAAGTCGGTGCTGATCCTCGACGACATCATCGACACCGCGGGCACCCTGACCCACACCGTCGAGGCCCTCAAGGCCAAGGGGGCGACCCGGGTCTTCGCGGCGGGAGTGCACGGTGTCCTTTCGGGCCCCGCGCTCGACCGCATCAACGAGGCGCCGATCGAGAAGGTGCTGATCACCAATACCACGCCTCTCGACGACAAGCTGAAGCGCAGCGACAAGTTGCAACCCTACTCGGTTGCGCAGTTGCTCGGCGAGGCGATTCAACGAATTCATCAGAACAGCTCGGTCAGCTCGCTGTTCGTCTGAGGCGGGAGTAGCGCCTGCCTCCTACGTACACGAGACGGACCGTCCTTCGTATCCCAAAGAGGATTTCTCATGAGTGAAACGACCATCGAAGTACAACCCCGCGAGGAACACGGAAAAAACGCGAGCCGCCGCCTGCGTGCCGAGGGCCGGATCCCGGCCGTGGTGTATGGCGCTGGCCTCGAGTCGACCGCGATCCACGTGGCCGAGCGGAAGATCCAGGATCTCCTGCGGCAGGGAATGGGTGAGAACACCGTTTTCTTGCTGAAGCTCCCGGACTCCGGCAAGAGCCGGCACACCATCATTCGTGAAATGCAGCTCGACGCCACCAACGGCCAGATGATCCACATCGACTTCCAGCGGGTCAAGATGGACGAAGAAGTCCGGGTTACGGTGCCGATCGAGATTCACGGCGTGCCCTACGGGGTGAAGACCGATGGCGGCATGCTCGACTTCATCACCCGGGAGCTGGAGGTCAGCTGCCTGCCCGGCTCGATTCCCGCGCACCTCGACCTCGACGTCACCGAGCTGCATGTCGGCCAGCACGTGGAAGCGAAGGATCTCGAGATTCCCGAAGGAGTCACCCTTCTCGACGAGCCCGAGCGTGTGATCGTCTCGGTCGCGGGCAAGCAGGTCGAGGAGGAAGAGGTCGAGGAGGAAGGCGAGGATCTGCTCTCCGCCAGCGAGGAAGAGCCGAAGCTGGTGGGCGAATAAGTCGCGATGTCGGGCGGCACAGGGGACGGCCCGGGGCCGCACCGTTGGATCGTCGGCCTGGGCAATCCGGGGGAGCGCTACACCCACACCCGGCACAATGTCGGGTTCCGGGTCGTCGAGGAGCTCGCCCGTCGCGAGGAGCTGACCCTGGCGGCCGGCGAATGCAACTGTGTGCTCGCTCGGGGTGAAGACCTGGGCCTCGTGATGCCGCAGACCTTCATGAACCGCAGCGGTTTTGCGACGCGGTGCCTGCGGGAGCGGCACGACCTCGCACCGGAGGACTTCCTGGTCGTCTATGACGAGGTGCATCTTCCGCTGGGAAGCCTGCGCCTGCGGCCCAAGGGCAGCCCGGCCGGTCATCGGGGCATGGAGTCGGTGCTCGAGAATTTCGGTACCGATCGCGTGCCCCGGCTCCGTCTCGGTGTGGCTGCGGCAAGCGGGCCGCCGGAGGGATCGGGCCTCGTCGACTTTGTGCTCGAGGACTTTCGGGCGGAGGAGGCCGGCGAGGTGGAAGAGATGGTCTCCCTGGCAGCGGACGCCTGCCTCGTCTGGGCTCGGGTGGGCTCGGAAGCGGCGATGCAGCGCTTCAACCGCAAGGTGGCGAGCGAGACGGAATAGAAGAATCGAATCTCCCCGTCGCTTCGTCTCGACGGGAACCAGTCATGAGGGGAGCGCGGCCGGCGCGAGAGTCGGCAGCGCCCGGCGGGCCCTTCGCCGGCCGGAGCTCATCCCCCGCAAGTGAGGAGAGAAGCAATCGTGGACAGTCAGACTCTTTTGTACGCCGTTCCCGTGACCGGCGCCCTGGCGTTGATCTTTGCGTTCTTGCGCAGCAACTGGATCAACGGTCAGGATTCCGGCAGCGGGGAGATGGTCACCATCGCCGGTTATATCCGCGACGGTGCCATGGCTTTCCTGAATCGTGAGTATCGGGTGCTCGGCATCTTCGTCGTGGTGGTGGCCGCCCTTCTGGCCTTCGCCAACCAGGGCCGGGAAGACAGCTCGATGATCATCGGTGTGTCGGTCGTCGTCGGTGCCATCTGCTCCGGCCTGGCCGGATTCTTCGGTATGCGGGTCGCCACCGCCGCCAATGTCCGGACCGCCGCGGCGGCTCGGACCAGCCTCAACGACGCCCTGCGGGTCGCCTTCTCCGGCGGCGCGGTGATGGGTTTCTGCGTGGTGGGACTCGGTGTTCTCGGCCTCTCGATCCTGCTGCTGATCTACCTGCAGATCTTCGACGGCAACCTCGCCAAGGTGATGAACGTGATCACCGGCTTTTCCTTCGGCGCCAGCTCGATCGCCCTCTTCGCCCGTGTGGGCGGCGGCATCTACACCAAAGCGGCCGACGTCGGCGCCGATCTGGTGGGCAAGGTGGAAGCCGGCATTCCCGAGGACGATCCCCGCAACCCGGCGGTGATCGCCGACAACGTCGGCGACAACGTCGGCGACGTGGCGGGCATGGGCGCCGATCTCTTCGAGTCCTATGTCGGTGCGATCATCGGCTCCCTGGTGCTCGGCGCGGCGGCCGAGGCGGCCTCTCCCGGCAACGGCCTGCCGGCCCTCGTGCTGCTACCCATGGTGCTGGCGGGTCTCGGCATCGTCGTGTCCCTCGGCGGCACCTTCCTGGTGCGGACCAAAGAAGGTGGCAACCCCAGCCACGCCCTGCACACCGGCACGTTCGCCTCGGCCTTCGTGATGCTGCTGGCGACCTTTTTCGCCTGCAGGACCCTGGCTCCCGGCACCTACACCCTCCAGGGTGTGGAGTTCACCGGCACGGGTGTGTTCCTCGCCACTCTCGCCGGCCTCGTCGGTGGTGTCTTGATCGGAATGATCACCGAGTACTACACCGCCGAATCGAAGAAGCCGGCCCAGCAGATCGCGAAGGAGAGCGAAACCGGCGCGGCCACCAACATCATTTCCGGCCTGGCCCTGGGCATGAAATCCACCGCCGCTCCGGTGATCGTGCTGGTCAGCGCCACCCTGGTCGCCTACGACCAGGCCGGCCTCTACGGCATCGCCATCGCCGCCCTCGGCATGCTATCGACCACCGGCATCCAGCTCGCGGTCGACGCCTACGGGCCGATCGCCGACAACGCCGGCGGAATCGCCGAAATGGCCCACCTGGGCAAGGAGGTGCGAGCTCGTACCGATCAGCTCGACGCCGTGGGCAACACCACCGCCGCCATCGGCAAGGGTTTCGCCATCGGTTCCGCGGCGCTCACCGCTCTCGGCCTGTTCGCGGCCTTCCGCACCACCGTGGGGCTCGAGACCATCGACATCGCCGACCCGAAGGTGATGGGCGGTATCTTCATCGGCTCCATGTTGCCCTTCCTGTTCTCCGCCATGGCGATGCAGGCGGTAGGGCGCGCGGCCTTCGACATGATCGAAGAGGTCCGTCGCCAGTTCCGCACCATCCCGGGCCTGATGGAAGGCAAGGCCAAGGCCGACTACACCAAATGTGTCGACATCTCGACCGCTGCCGCCCTCAAGGAGATGCGGCTTCCCGGTATGCTCGCGGTCACCGTTCCGGTGGTCGTGGGTTTCTACGATGTCGCCGCTCTCGGCGGTGTGCTCGCCGGTGTCACCGCTTCCGGCGTCATGATGGCGATCTTCCAGTCCAACGCCGGTGGTGCCTGGGACAATGCGAAGAAGTACATCGAAGCCGGCAACCATGGCGGCAAGGGCTCCGACGCCCACAAGGCCGCGGTGGTCGGTGATACCGTCGGCGATCCCTTCAAGGACACCTCCGGCCCCAGCTTGAACATCTTGATCAAGCTGATGTCGGTCGTCGCCCTGGTGATCGCGCCGCTCCTGTGATCCTGAGCGAAGGAGCGGGTTGCGGCCATTGCCCACGCCCGCTCCCCTTGCTTTCTCTAGCAGAAGCCTTACAATACAGGGCTTCGTCGGCGGATTGCCGCCGACCCGTCGGCCTTCGCGGCCGGCTCCACACCAACACCTCTCTGTTCCGTTCGCAGCGGGACCGACCGAGGCCAGAGGGAGGTACAAAATGACTCGTACCTATGAGCTGGGTTTCATCGTCGAGCCGAGAACCAACGACGATGACGCTCAAACCATCTGCGACAAGTACACCTCGCTGATCAAAGACAGCGGGGCCACGGTGACGTACGTCGACCACTGGGGCAAACGCAAGCTCGCCTATCCGATTCGGAAGCTGAACGAAGGGCGATATTTCTTCGTCTACGTCTCGGCCGAAGAAGCCATGTCCTGGACCGAGATCGAGCGCCTGTTGATGCAGGACGAGAAGATCTTGCGCCACCTGGTAGTGCGTACCGACGAAGATCTCAAGCGGGCCGAGCGGGGCAAGATCAAGCCCGTGATGCCTTGGGAAAAGGCGGCGGCGAAGGCCGAAGCCAAGGCCGAAGCCGGCGAAAGGGGTTGATGATGCCGCGTAAGAAGGTTTTCTATCGCCGCCGCAAGGTCTGCAAGTTCACTGCCGAAGGCATCGAGTACATCGACTACAAGGATGTCAAGCTGCTGCAGTCCTACATCCTCGAGCGGGCGAAGATCCTGCCTCGGCGAATCTCTGGAACCTCGGCCCGGCACCAGCGCATGCTGCGCCAGGCGATTCAGCGGGCGCGCCACCTGGCGCTGATTCCGTACACCGCCGACTGAGGAGAGACGAGACATGGATATCATCCTCCTGGAAGACGTCCGGAATCTGGGCCGCCGCGGCGAGGTGGTGAAGGTCAAGCCCGGGTTTGCCCGGAACTACCTGATCCCTCGGGGAACTGCCCTGGTGGCCAACAAGGCCAACAAGGCCTACTTCGATCAACAGAGGAATCGGATCGACGCGCAGCACGCCAAGGAGCGCGATGCGGCCCTCGAGATCGCGGGAGTTCTCGCCGGGCTCAGCCTGAAGATCGCCAAGCGAGTGGGCGAGAGCGAAACCCTCTACGGTTCCGTGACCACCGCCGAAATCGCCGATCTGCTGGCCGAAAAAGGGGTCAAGGTCGACAAGCGGAAGATCACCGTCGATGGTGACACCGCTGCGATCAAGAGCCTGGGCGAGCACAAATGTACGGTCGACCTGCATCCGGAAGTGATGGCCGAGCTGACCGTCTCGGTCGTCGCCCGGGAAGACTAGGCCTTTCCCGAGGTGAGTCCCGTCGGCGGTGCCGACGGGACTCACCGTGAGCACTCCCTTGCAAGACGAAGAGGCGCGGATCGACTCAGGATCCAAGACTCCCGCCGGTACACCGGTTTCCCGCGAGGAACCACCCGGCGAGGCATCGCCCGGCGGAGAGCCGCCGATCGAGGCCTTCCTCGGTGAGGCGACCCGCGACCTCAATCTCTGGGCCTGGCTCTGGACCTCGGACCGCACCTTTCCGCTGCAGAGTCATCGCGGTGGGCTCAGCGGCCGGATCGTCACCTTCCTCAAGCGTTTGCTGCGCCCGGTGATCCGCGCGATCACCGCCGACCTCTGGGACCGCCAGAGAGTCTTCAATCTCATCTTCCTCGAATCCTTCGAGCGGCGGACGGCCGAGCATCAGCACGCCATCGAGGCGCACGCCAGCCTGCTGGAGCGTTTCGACCGCCGAATCACCGACGGCATGGGTGAGGTGATGCGTCACAACGACGCTCTTTTCTCCCGAGTCGATCAGAAGCTCGATCGATACCGCCGGGAGAGCCGCGAGCTCTGGGACCGTCTCGGCGCCTTCATCGCCACCCGACCCGAAGGTGGAGAGACCCTGCGCCAGGCTCAGCTGGAGCAGACATACCTATCGCTCGAAGAACGTCAGCGAGGCTCCGAGGACGAGATCGCGAGCCGGATCGAGGCCTATCTTCCCTATCTGGGCGGAGTGGAGAAGGAGATCCTCGACCTGGGTTGTGGCCGAGGGGAGGCCCTGGCCCTGTTCGGAGAACACGGTTTCCGAGCCCGCGGGATCGATTCGAGTGCCGAGATGGTCGCTCGTTGCCGCGAAAAAGGGCTGCTGGCCGATCAAGGCGAGCTCTTCGAGCAACTCACGGCCATCCCCGAGGGCTCGATCGGCGCGGTGGTTTCGTTCCACGTGATCGAGCACCTGCCGGCTCTCGCCCTCGACCGGCTGGTGCGCCTGGCCTGGCGCGCCCTGACGCCCGGCGGAGTGTTGATTCTCGAAACTCCGAGCCCGCTGTCGCTGGTGATGGCGTCGCGAAATTTCTGGATCGACCCGACCCATTTGCGCCCGGTACATCCGGCGAGCCTCGAGGTGACCTTCCGCGAGGCCGGTTTCGAGCCGGTCCATCGCCTCGATCTGCACCCCTTCGCTCCGGAAGACCGCCTGCCGGAGATCGATCTGCAAACCGTGCCCGAAGACACTCGTCCCCTGGCCGACCAGGTCAACCGCATGCGCGACGTTCTCGACGATCTCCTCTTCGGCGCCCGGGATTTCGCCATGGTCGGCGAGCGGCCGGGCCGCGTCAGGCCGGGCCGCGCCAGGCCGGGCCGCGCCAGGCCGGGCCGCAAGGCCTGAGCCCGGCAGGGCCGCGAGGAACGGCGTGCGGCTGGCGAAGGTTCTTCTCTTCGGTTTTCTCCTGCTCTTCGTACTGGTCGAAGGGGTGGCGGTGGCCGGATACTTCGCCCGAACCGGAACCCTCTACTACCTCTCACCGCCCACCGGAAAGTCGGTTCCCGAGAAGGTGGAGGGGCAGGTGGAGGGCTACCGGATCCACCCGTATCTCGGCTTCATCCTGCGGCCGACCCGGGAGCCCGGTTCCGGACCCGACGAGGTGGGCGACAACAACGCCTTCGGATTCGTCACTCCATTCGACTATCCCTACCTCCGCCAGCACGAGCGAGAGCTCCTGGTGGGGATCTTCGGTGGCTCGGCCGCTTCCTGCCTGGCGGAGCTCGAGCTCCGGGAGAAGATCATCACTCACCACCTGGCCGGGGGATCGGGGCGTGAGGTCGAAGAGATCCGGGTGCTCAATTTTGCCCAGAGAGGCTTCAAACAGCCGCAGCAGCTTCTGATCTACACCTACCTGCGATCTCTGGGGCAGGAGCTCGACGTGGTGGTGAGCTTCGACGGCTTCGACGACGTGGCCCTGGCCGCACGCAACGGGGCCGCCGGAATCGCGGTCGACATGCCGAGCATCGAGCACGTGCGGGCATTGCAGGAGGTCACGGCCATCGCTCCCGGCTCGGAGGGCCTGGAGAAGATGCTGCGGATGCGGCGGGAGTGGGCTCTCTACCGCCGGATCTTCAACCGTGGGTGGGGAGGTGAGGCCTGGGAGCTGCGTTTCGCCTCGGGATTCCTGGTCGACTGGTTGCGCTACCGCTGGCACCACCGGCGGTACCTGGAAGCACGTCTGGAGATCGCGGGTACCGACCATCCGGCCGCCGCCGCGGTGCCCGGCACCTGGTTCTATCTCAACCCGTCGACTCTTCCGCCGGGAGACCCGGAAGCGGCAATAGCGGAGAGTGTTCGATTGTGGTCGCGAGCCTCGGAGCTGATGTCTCGCCTGGTCGAGGCCGACGGTGGCTTCTACTTTCTCTTCGTGCAGCCGAATCAATACTTCCCGACAGAGAGGGCCTTCACCGAGGCCGAGCGGGCCGTCGCATTCCACGAAGACTCGCCCGATTCCGAGCTGATACCGCCGGGGTACCGGAGGCTCGAGCAGGAGGTCGAGGCTCTGCGGAGGCGCGGAGTCGCCGCCGAAGGGCTCTTTCGGCAGCTCGACGGGGTTCCGGAGGCCGTGTATGTCGACGACTGCTGCCACTTCACCGACGCCGGGCAGGCCGTGCTCGCCGAGGCGATCGGCCGCCGGATCGCCTCGGAGTGGCGGGATCGTACGGATCTCGTGGCGAAGCCATGAGCCGCGGCGGGGGCATCCGCAAGAAATCGATGGGTGAGGTGTCGGGATCGAGCTCGCTCGTCCGTCTATTGGGAAAACGAACCACGGAGGTATTCCATGTCTTGGAGAAGAAATCTGGAAGCGGTGCTCCTGGCCGGATTGCTCACCACACCCGCTCTGGCCACCGAGCCTCTGACCAACGATGAACGCCAGCAGCTCGAGGCCCACCTGGAGGCTTCGAGACAACACTTTCGCGACGCCGTGGCCGGGCTCTCGGCCGAGCAGTGGGCCTACAAACCTGCCGCCGACCGTTGGTCGGTCGCGGAGTGCGCCGAGCATCTGGCGGCCGCCGAGGAAATGATCGTCGGCCGGATCGAGGGGGCGCTCGAAACGCCGACGAGCGCCGAAGCCCTGGAAGGAGCGGGAGGGCGCGAGGCCGAGGTCGTGGCCTTCATGAAAGATCGTAGCCAGAAGTTCAGCGCCCCGGAAGTCGTGGCGCCGACGAACCGCTGGTCCTCGCCGGCCGAGATGATGGCGGTCTTCGAGGAAGAGCGCTCCCGGGCCCTGGAGATCGCCGGGGGCACGAGCGACCTGCGAGCCCATGCGGCCGAGCATCCGGCCTTCGGCAGCATCGATCTCACCGCCTGGCTCTACCTGCTCTCCAGCCACACCGATCGCCACGTCGACCAGATCGCCGAGATCAAGGCTTCGGAGGGGTATCCCCGCTGAGCTTCCCCGGTCCCGGGCCGCCCACGCGCCCCGGGACCGGATCCAGCAGCTCGCCCTCGGGACCGACCCGAGGGTAGGGTATGCCCCGGCGGCGGTAGGTCTCGGCGAGGCGGCGGTAGCCCCACTCGAAGAGCAGGCGCTGGCGGGTCTCCTCGTCGAGCTGGATCTGCTCGTACATTCCGGCTTCCTCCCGCTGGCGCTGGGCCTCGTAGAGGATCACCGCCGCCGCCACCGACACGTTCAGGGATTCCACCGCCCCGAGGATGGGTATGGTGATCGTCCCGTCGCAGTCGGTGCGGAGCTGTTCCCGCACTCCTTGTTTCTCCGCTCCCAGCACGATGGCCGTGGGCCGGGTGTAGTCGAGGCTGCGAAAGTCGACCGCCCGATCGTCGAGATCCGCGGCGTAGATCCGGTGCCCCTGCTCGCGCAGATGCGCAAGGGCGGTGGGGTAGTCGGGGTGGGTTCGGACCTCGACGTAGCGCCGGGTGCCCCCGGAGCTCGATGGGCTGGGCCGGAAGCGCAGGCCGTCGGAGACGGCGTGGATCGTGGGAATCCCCACGGCATCGCTGGTGCGCATGATGGCCGAGAGGTTGTGCGGTTTGTGCACATTGTCCATCAGCACGGTCAGGCCGAGCTGGCGGCGATCGAGAATGGCCCGCAGTCGGGCGTAGCGACGAGGTGTCATGACGGCGGATCCTACTAGAGAAGGGTCTCGAAGGCATTTCCAAAGAGGAAGACTTCGAGTACAATAGCGAAGCTTGTGAAATTTTTCACAAGCGGGTAGCCGGGTGGTTTGGCACCTTGGCAGCATCCCATGGCCGAAGAAGTCGCGGGCGAGCGAGGTCGCTGCGCGACACGATGTGGCGCCGTGCGCGAGATCGCAGTAAGATTCGGCGGTCACGATCAGATCCATCAGTCTCTTCGGCAGATCTCCGCGGGCTGGCCGGGCTCGATGATGGCCTCCGTCTGCCGCCAACGCGGGTTCATTTTCTCCGACATCCTGCGACCCAATGGAAGGATCAGGCTAGAATGGCTCTCCACAGAAACAAGAAGGGGCTCGACTTGCCGATTGCGGGCGAGCCGCAGCAGACCATCGATTCGGCACCCTCGCCCCATCGAGTGGCCATCGTCGCTGCCGACTACCACGGCATGAAGCCGACGATGCACGTCCAGGTCGGCGACCAGGTCCGCCGAGGGCAGCTCCTCTTCGAGGACAAGAAGACTCCCGGGGTCCGTTTCACCGCAATCGCCGGTGGCAAGGTCGTCGCCATCCATCGCGGTGACCGTCGCGCCCTCCAGAGCGTGGTGATCGAGCTCGACTCCGACGAGCGAGCCGGCAAGGCGGAAACCGTTCGCTTCTCCGAAGACACGGGGAAACACCCCTCGGAGCTCGGCGGCGACCAGGTTCGTGCGTTGTTGCTCGAGTCCGGCCTCTGGACCGCTCTGCGCGGGCGTCCTTTCGGCCGGGTCGCCAATCCCGAGGAGCGCCCCCGCTCGATCTTCGTCACCGCCGTCGACTCTCAGCCCCTGGCTCCGGACCTCGGTGTGGTCCTGGCCGGCCGCGGCGACGACTTCGAGCGCGGCCTGACCGCCCTCGGCAAGCTCACCCCGGGCACTGTCTATGTCTGCAAGGCGCCTGGAACCGACCTGCAGGTTCCCAGAGACGGGAAGTTCCAGGTCGAAGAGTTCTCGGGCCCTCATCCGTCGGGCACGGTGGGGTACCACATCCACCGCCTCGACCCCGTCGACCGCAACAAACGGGTCTGGTACGTGGGGGCCCAGGACGTACTGGCCATCGGCAAGCTGTTCAGCGGCGGCGAGCTCGACATGGAGCGGGTGGTCTCCCTGGCCGGCCCGCCGGTGCAGCGCCCGCGGCTCCTGCGCACCCGGGTGGGTGCCGCCATCGCCGACCTGGTGGGCGGTGAGGTCGAGGATGGGGAGATGCGCTGGATCTCCGGTTCCGTTCTCTCCGGACGCTCCGCCAAAGGCGACGTGCACGGGTACCTCGGTCGTTACCACCAGCAGATCTCGGTGGTGAAGGAAGACCGCGAGCGGGCCTTCCTGGGCTGGCTGGGGCCGGGCAGCGACAAACACTCGAACCTCAACACGTTCGTCTCCAAGCTCTTTCCCGGACGCAAGTTCGCCATGACCTCCACGACCCACGGCTCCGACCGGGCGATGGTTCCTCTCGGTGCCTATGAGCGGGTCTTTCCCCTCGACATCCTGCCGACCTTCATCCTGCGCTCGATCCTGGTACGGGACCTGGAGCGTGCGGAGGCTCTCGGGGTGCTCGAGCTCGAGGAAGAAGACCTCGGTCTCTGTTCCTACGTCTGCCCCG
The DNA here is from genome assembly GCA_964565225.1 of uncultured Thermoanaerobaculia bacterium. Classification (GTDB taxonomy): domain Bacteria; phylum Acidobacteriota; class Thermoanaerobaculia; order Multivoradales; family J023; genus CAZMEL01. The sequence goes on from CAZMEL010000030.1 coordinate 16,042, forward strand.
GGAAGTTCGACTACGGCGCCCATCTACGGGACATTCTTACGATGATCGAGAAGGAAGGCTGATGAAAGCCCTGAGAAATCTCCTGGACAAACAGGAAAAGCTCTTCCAGAACGGGGGCAAGCTGGAAAAGCTCTATCCCCTCTACGAGGCCCAGGACACGTTCCTGTACACCCCGGGGTCGGTGACCCGCGGCGCATCCCATGTCCGGGACGCCTCGGATCTCAAACGGATCATGATCACCGTGGTCGTGGCGCTGATCCCGGCCGTCTACATGGCGATGTACAACACCGGCCTGCAGGCCCACAGGGCGATCCAGGCCGGGGCCGAGCCCCTCGCCACCTGGCAGACCCAGGCAATGCAATCCATGGGTCTGGCCTTCGACCCGAGCAACTGGCTGGCCTGTGTCGCCCACGGCGCCCTCTACTATCTACCGGTTCTGCTGGTGACGTTCCTCGTCGGCGGCAACCTCGAAGCGTTGTTCGCGGTGGTCCGGAAGCACGACATCAACGAGGGTTTCCTGGTCACGGGTATGCTCTTCCCGCTCACGTTGCCGCCCACCATCCCTCTCTGGCAGGTGGCGATCGGCATCTCCTTCGGAGTGGTGATCGGCAAGGAGATCTTCGGCGGCACGGGAATGAACATCCTCAACCCCGCTCTCACCGCCCGCGCCTTTCTCTTCTTCGCCTACCCGGCGCAGATCTCCGGCGACAAGGTGTGGACCGCGGCCCAGACCAGCGCCGACGGTTATAGCGGCGCGACGTATCTCGCGATCGGTGCGGAGAGGGGAACCGAGGCCATCGCTGCCGGACTCACCTGGTGGGACGCCTTCGTCGGCCTGGTGCCGGGCTCCATGGGAGAAACCTCCGCCCTGGCCTGCCTGATCGGCGCGGTGATCCTGATCGTCACGAAGGTCGGCTCCTGGCAGATCATGACCAGCCTGGTGGCCGGCAGCTTCGTCGCTTCTACATTTCTCAATGCCATCGGCTCGGAAACCAACCCGCTGATCAATGTGCCCTTTACCTGGCACATCGTGCTCGGCGGCTGGGCTTTCGGCGCCGTCTTCATGTCCACCGACCCGGTCTCGGCCACTCATTCCAACACCGGAAAATTCATCTACGGATTCCTGATCGGTGTGTTGGCGATCTTCATCCGGGTGCTGAACCCGGCGTTCCCCGAGGGCATGATGCTGGCCATCCTGTTCATGAACGTCTTTGCTGCGACCATCGATCACTTCGTGGTCCAGTCGAACATCAAACGAAGGAAGGTTCGCTATGCAATTTAGTGTCCGCTACATCCTTCTTTTCTCCGCCGCCATGTGTGGTGTCTGCGCGATCATCGTGTCCTCCCTGGCCGTGGGCCTCAAGGAGCGGCAAGAGGTCAACGAGAAGCTCTTCAAGCAGCGCAACGTGCTCGAGGCCGCGGGCCTCTTCCAGAGCGGCGACGAGGCCTCTGCCGAACGGATCGGTGAGCTCTTCGAGCGGGTCGAGCCGGTGGTGATCGACCTCGAGACCGGAGAGGAAGTGACCGAGGGAGTCGATCCCGTGGCCTTCGATCAGCAGGCGGAGAAGAAAGACCCCTCCACGAGCGAGAAGGCGCCGAAGAACTCCGCCGGAATCTCACGGATTCCCAACCGAGCGCAGGTCTTCAAGGTCGAGTCCGAGACCAGTGGAGAGGTGGAGATGCTGATCCTGCCGATCGAGGGTTATGGACTGTGGTCGACTCTCTACGGCTTCATCGCTCTCTCTGCCGAGGACACCAACACCATCCAGGGGCTGAGCTACTACCAGCACGGCGAGACCGCGGGTCTCGGTGGCGAGGTGGACAATCCGCGTTGGAAGTCCCTCTGGCCGGGCCGCAAGGCTTTCGACGAGCAGTGGAATCCGGTGATCGAGGTGATCAAGGGAAACGCGGGGCCACCCTCTGAGGCCCCGCACAAAGTGGACGGGATCTCCGGAGCCACCATCACCGCGCGGGGTGTCACCAACATGTTGGACTTCTGGCTCGGACCGAACGGGTTCGGCCCATACCTCGAGAAATGGCGCGAGTCCGGGAGGACTACCTGATGGCCGAGAGTAAATCCCAGGTCCTTCTGGACCCCCTGTTCAACAACAACCCCATCGCTCTGCAGGTGTTGGGGATCTGCTCGGCCCTGGCCGTGACCACCAAGCTGGAAGTGACCATGGTCATGTGCCTGGCGGTCATCGGAGTGATGGGTGTGTCGAACTTCTCGGTGAGCCTGCTGCGGAATCACATTCCGCCGTCGATCCGGATCATCGTACAGCTGACCATCATCGCTTCTCTGGTGATCATCACCGATCAGATCCTAAAAGCGTATCTGTACGAAATATCCAAGCAGCTGACGGTTTTCGTCGGCCTGATCATCACCAACTGTATCGTGATGGGCCGCGCCGAGGCCTATGCCATGCAGAACAACCCGTTCATGAGCCTGATCGACGGGATCGGCAACGGGCTGGGATACAGCATGATCCTCATCGGCACGGCGGCGATTCGTGAGCTGCTCGCCTCGGGTCAGCTCTTCGGCTACGAGATCTTCGCCCTGGCCACCGAGGGTGGCTGGTATATCCCCAACGGCATGATGGGGTTGTCCCCCGGCGCATTCTTCATCATCGGAATCTTCATCTGGATCATCCGGACGATGAAACCCGAACAGATCGAGGCGGAGTAGAGCAATGGTCGAAGAGTATCTGAGCTTGATGGTCAAGGCGATCTTCGTCGAGAACATGGCCCTGGCCTTTTTCCTGGGCATGTGCTCCTTCCTCGCCTGCTCGAAAAAAGTGGAGACCGCCGTCGGTCTCGGTGCGGCGGTGGTCTTCGTGCTCACCGTGACCGTGCCGGCGAACAATTTGATCTACAACTTTCTGCTCAAGCCGGGGGCGCTGGTCTGGCTCAATCCGGAGTGGGCATCGGTCGACCTGTCGTTCCTGGGCTTCTTGACCTACATCGGCACCATTGCCGCCATGGTGCAGATCGTGGAGATGACCCTCGACCGCTTCGCGCCGGCGCTGTATGCGGCCCTGGGCGTGTTCCTGCCCCTCATCGCGGTGAACTGCGCCATTCTCGGGGCTTCCCTGTGGATGGTGGAGCGGGAATACACCCTCGACCAGAGCATCGTCTTCGGCATCGGCTCGGGCATCGGCTGGATGATGGCGGTGGTGGCCCTGGCCGCGATCCGCGAGCGCATGCGCTACAGCAACGTACCGCCCGGCCTGCGCGGGCTCGGAATCACCTTCTTGCTGACCGGACTGATGGCCATCGGTTTCCTGGCCTTCTCCGGCATCCAGCTCTGATCCGGCGAATCCAGAAGAGGAAAAGAGATCATGGGAACGATCCTTCTCGGGGTGATCATGTTCACCTTCATCATCTTGTCGCTGGTCAGCTTCCTGATGGTGGCCCGCAGCAAGCTCGTCGCCACCGGCGACGTGACCATTACCATCAACGACGATCCCGACAAGGCGCTGCAGGCGCAGTCGGGAGGCACACTCCTGGGAACCCTCGCGGCGGCCAAGATCTTCGTGCCCTCCGCCTGTGGCGGCAAGGGTAGCTGCGGCGTCTGCAAGGTCAACGTCACCGAGGGTGGCGGCGCCATGCTGCCGACGGAGACCGGCTGGATCAGCCGCGGTGAGGCCCGCGAGGGCTGCCGCCTCTCCTGCCAGGTGAAGGTCAAGGGCGACATGAAGATCGAGGTAGATCCCGAGATCTTCGAGGTACGCCAGTGGAAGTGCAAGGTTCGCTCCAATCACAACGTGGCGACTTTCATCAAAGAGCTGGTGCTGGAGCTGCCGGAGGGGGAGGCCGTGCCCTTCCGTGCCGGCGGCTATATCCAGATCGAATGTCCGCCTCACGTGGCCGAGTACAAGAATTTCGAGATCGAGGACGAGTACCGCGAGGACTGGGACAAGTTCAACATGTGGCGCTACGTCTCGAAAGTCGACGAGAAGGTGTCGCGTGCCTACTCGATGGCGAACTACCCGGACGAGGCCGACATCATCATGCTCAACGTGCGGATCGCCTCGCCGCCGCCGCGAGCTCCCGAGGGCACACCCCCGGGCAAGATGTCGTCTTATATCTTCGATCTCAAACCCGGCGACGAGGTGACCATCTCCGGTCCCTATGGTGAGTTCTTCGCCCGGGAAACCCAGAACGAGATGGTGTTTATCGGTGGTGGGGCGGGCATGGCCCCCATGCGGTCCCACATCTTCGATCAGTTCCGGCGTTTGAGCACCGATCGCAAGATCAGTTTCTGGTACGGAGCCCGAAGCCTTCGCGAAGCCTTCTACAACGAAGACTTCAACACGATCCAGGCCGAGAACGAGAACTTCGAGTGGCACCTGGCTCTGTCCGAGCCGCTGCCCGAGGACAACTGGGAAGGTTACACCGGCTTCATTCACCAGGTGGTACACGATCACTACTTGAAGGACCATCCGGCCCCCGAGGACATCGAGTATTACCTCTGCGGCCCACCGATGATGCTGCAGGCGTGTATGCAGATGTTGGACAGCCTGGGGGTGGAGAAGGAGAACATCCTCTTCGACGACTTCGGCTCCTGATCCATGGACCGCCTCGAGACTTCACGGCACCTTTGCAGGAGGGGCCGGTTGCTGGTGGGTCTCGTCGCCTTCCTCGGGCTGGCCTGCACTCGGGAGCCAGTGCCTCTGGACTCGGAGACGGTGCTCACCGGTCCGACCATGGGCACGTTCTTCTCGGTGCGGATTCCCGGAGAGCTCGGGTCCGAGGAGCAGCAGCGCTTCCGCAAGCTGATCCACGACGAGCTCTCGGCGGTCGACGCCCGGATGTCGACCTACCGCGACGACTCGGAGCTCAGTGTCTTGAACGCTGCCGTCTCCACCGAGCCCTTCGACGTGTCCGAGCCGCTCTACGAGGTGCTCTCGGCGGCCCTGAACATCAGCGAGCAGACCGGTGGCGCCTACGACATCACCATCGGCCCCGTGGTCAATGCCTGGGGATTCGGACCGGGAGGTCTCGAGCCCGAAGGAGTGAGCCCCGAGGACATCTCGGAATTGCTGAAGCGGGTCGGCTACCGGAAGCTCCGGCTCGACGCCGAACAGCACCAGGTGCGCAAGGAGCAGCCGGACCTCTATCTCGATCTCTCGAGCATCGCCAAGGGATACGCGGTCGATCGCGTGGCGAGGGCCCTGGAGGGTGAAGGGGTTGCGAGCTACTGGGTCGAGGTCGGTGGGGAAGTCCGGGTGGCCGGTCACAATCGCGAGGGAATTCCGTGGCGACTGGGGATCGAGCGGCCTCAGCTCGCCCCGGGCTCGGTCCAGCGAATCCTGCACCTCGACGGGCATGCGGTAGCGACGTCCGGTGATTACCGGAACTACCGCGAGGTCGACGGTGAGCGGTATTCCCACATCCTCGACCCACGAACCGGCTGGCCGATCCGCCATCGGCTGGCTTCGGTCAGTGTAGTGCACCCGAGCTGTATGATCGCCGACGGACTGGCCACTGCCCTGCTGGTCATGGGTCCGGAAGAAGGTTTCGAGCTCGCGTTACAGAACGATCTCGCCGCTTTCTTCGTCGCTCGGAAAGGGCAGGGATTCGAGGAGCGGGCCACTCCCGCCTTCGAGGAGCTCGCGAAGCGGCGCTGAGCTCGAGCCTGGAGATGGTTCCCGTTCGGTTTCATTCAGGAGTCTGAGATGACGATCTTTTTTCTCACGCTTTCGGTCTTCGGCCTCGCCGTGTCGATCATGGCCGTCGGGGTGATCTTCCGACGCCCCTGCCTGCGGGGATCCTGTGGCGGCCCGGAGGTGCTCGACGGCAACGGCGAGTCTCTCTCCTGTGCCACCTGCCCGAATCGCAAGAAAAATGCGGGAGGCACCTCGGCTCGCGGGGCTGCGGAACCGGAAAGCTCGCGGCAGCTGCCGGTCCTCTGAGGAGCCGCCCTGGATTGCGTCGGTACCCGTGGACGGGTTACGATGGAAAGACTTTCTAGTGGGCCGCTCGTTGCATTCGCGACGCCCAAGGTGGATCCTCGGATCGAGCTCCCGGCTCGAAGGCCCGGAATTCGATCCATGGAGGCAGCTCGACGATGAGAGAAAGGGCGAGTCGATACGAGTGGATACCGTAGATCAACGATCGGTGAAGACCGGGAAAGGAGCCGAGCCATGACCGAAATGGCCCTGCCAACAGCGCACGATTGGATGACCAAGGAGGTGCTGACCCTGTCTCCCGACGACGATCTCTTTCACGCCATCGACCAGCTCCTGGCCAACAGCTTCGCCGCAGCCCCGGTGATCGACGAAGACCGCTGCCTTCTCGGCATGTTGACCGAAAAAGACTGCCTGCGAGTGCTCTCGAACGTCGCTTACGAAGACGATCTACACGACGGCGGCAAGGTCGCCGAATACCAATCGACGATCCGCGCCATCTGCGGCCCCGATATGGATCTCTTCCGGGTGGCGAATCTCTTCCTCTCGACCAACTTTCCCCTGCTGCCGGTAGTCGAGGAGGGTAAGCTCTGCGGCGTGATCAGCCGTCGCGACCTGCTGCGCGGCGTCCGCGCCTTCCGCGACCGGCTCAACGAGCGGCGCTCCGCTTTCGAAGAGGTGGCCGGGCACCAGGCCGATCGGCCGAAATCGATCGAGAGCATGCAGCGCACCGCGGCCAACCAGTCGCGAGATCAGCTGGTCCGGCTCTTCCGCCGGGGCTGAGCCGCCGCCTCGAAACCCTTCGTCCGGGCATGGCAGGGCCACCCCGTGGGTTGTGGGGTGGCCGATTCGGTAAGAAGTTCTGGTAGGGAAGCAGGGAGGTTATGTGATAGGCAACGACGTTTGTCGTTGTCTTTTTGGTAGGTTTTTTACCCTTCTATCGAGGGAAGGTGACCTTTCGGCCACCCGGTGATGCCGTTCTCGAATGCAACTCAGGTGCCAGGTATTGGCAGGGGGACGGAGGTCCGGCGACGGATCATCCAAGTCTCTTGTGTAGAGAGTTTCCGGGTCTTCGGCGGCCCGGGAGCAAGGGACGCTCCGCCCTTCGCCACGGATGGGGACAGAAGGTGGGGTGGGTGTCGAGTGCTAAAACGGCACGGGACGGCGAAGGGGTGTCTGAATGGCACCTCTCACCGGTTCATGGGCAGGGCGTCGGCCGATTCCTCGGGGAGATTTTCTTCTTCGACCTCTCGCGACATCACGATCAGATCGTGGGTGCGGCCCTGGCGGTCGATCGCCCAATCGCTGAGCAGAGCCTCGGGAATGAACCCGAGGCTGTGAAAAAGGGTCTGGGCGTCGCGTTGGGTGCTCATCATCTGCACCGCGAGCTTCTGCAGACCCTGCTCCTTGGCTACGGGCACGACCTGCTCGAGAAGGTGCCGGCCGATTCCCTTGCCGCGATAGTTGCTGCCCACCAGCAGCCGGATCTCCCCCAGGTGACGAGTCCAGAGAATCTCGTTGTGGTGCAGGCTGCAGTAGCCAATGACCTCTCCCCGCTCCTCGGCGAGGATCGAGATGGTGCGGTCGTTCTCGATATTCCGGATCCAGTCTTGCACCACCTCTCGTTGGGTGATGTCGAGGCGGAGGAAGAGGAGATCCCGCTCGGGAAGGGAACGAGTAAAGGCGAGCATCGGTTCGAGGTGCCGGGCTTCCATGCGGCAGAGCTCGACTTTCAGGTCGCCGATCTCCAGGGTCCTCGGATACTGTCTGGGGGTGCTGAGATTGTCACTCACGATGCATAGTGCTCACGAAATGAATAGCGTCTCGAACAGCGTTCACGATCGTGTCCGTCCGGAGCCCGGCGGATCCATCGGGCTCTGATCTTCCTCGCTCGTGCGAGAGCCTTCCTCGGGTTCGCAGCGAGCATATCACCGCCCGGCGCGGTGTCTCTGGGCGAGCCGTTCTCGAGAAGGCTTCCTCAATAGGGCATCTCCTCGTCGGTGAGCCCGAAATGGTGCCCCAGCTCGTGCACGAGAGTGTCGCGGACCTCGCGAATCAGCTCCCTGCGGTCTCGGCAGACCCGCAGCAGAGGCCCCCGGTAGAGATAGACCTGGTCGGGAAGGGCCGAGTACGCGGAGTCGCGATCGATCCGTGGGATGCCGCGGTAGAGACCGAGGAGCTCGTCCTCGGAAGCCATTCCCAGGGCTTCGAGATCCTCCGGATCGGGCTCGTCCTCCACCAGGACCACCACGTTCTCCAGCAAAGCGGCATATTCCTCGGGGAGCTGATCGATCGCTCTCTCGACCAGGGATTCGAACTCTTCGAAGGCTACACGCATGATGGGATATTATCCCGATCATGGGTCGAAAGAGCGAGAGCACCGATCGGTTCCAGAGAGCCCCCCGCGGATCGTCGACATCGACATGGGAATGGGAGCGCTGATGTCCAACACCGTGCTGATCATCGACGACGAGCCCGGAATTCTCGGGACGGTCTCGGGCATCCTGGCGGACGAAGGATACGAAACCCTGGTGGCGAGCACCGGCCTGGAGGGGCTCGACCTCTTCGAGAAACAGCGGCCGGATGTGGTGTTCCTCGACATCTGGCTCGCGGATCGCGATGGCCTCGAGGTGCTCGACGCCCTGCGCGAGCTCGAGCCGAACGCGGCGGTGATCATGATCTCGGGCCATGGCACGGTCTCGACCGCGGTCAAGGCGATCCGCATGGGGGCCTACGACTACCTCGAGAAACCTCTTTCCTACAACCAGCTGGTGGAATCGGTCGAAGGAGCCCTCGAGCATCGTCGGGCCATGCGCCAGGCGCGCCAGCCTCCCACGGCGACCGAAGGACGCCGGGCGCGGGCCGAGATCGAGAGCGAGATCCAGCCGCCGCCCGTATTGCCGATCGTGCGCAACGGACGCAAGCACCAGAAGACCATCAAACGCAGCACGGTGATCTACGGCCTCGGCCTGCATTCGGGCAAGCGCACCGGTATGGTCCTCCAACCTCTGCCGCCGAACAGCGGTATCCACTTTCTGACCCTGCCGGCGGAGAAGGTGATCGCGGCCCACGTCTCCGAGGTGCGAGAGACCGACTTCGCCACCACCCTGTCGCGGGACGGCGAGAACATCCGCACCGTGGAGCATCTGCTCTCGGCCCTGCACGCCCGGGGTATCACCAACCTGCTGATCAAGGTCCACGGCGAGATCCCGGTGCTCGACGGCTCGGCCCTCGAGTTCTGCAAGGTGATCGACGAAGCGGGCATCGACGGCCAGCGCCAGGCGCGCAAAGAGCTGGTGATCGACCGCCTCTACGAGGTCGGCGAAGGCGACAAACGCCTCACCCTCGAGCCCCACGACGGCTTCAACATTTCCTACCTCTTGCGTTACCCGCCTCCCATCGGCGAGCAGTACTACGAGTTTTCTCTCGACTCCTTCGAGGCGTACAAGGAAGAGATCGCACCCGCCCGGACCTTCGGCTTCACCCGCGACATCAAGATGATGAGCGAGCTCGGTCTGGGCTCCGGCGGGCGGCTCGACAATTTCATCTTGGTAGGCGAGGACAACGTGGTCAACACCGAGCTGCGTTTCACCGATGAGTTCGTGCGCCACAAGATCCTCGACATCATCGGCGACCTCTACCTCCTCGGTTTCCCGATCCGCGGCAAGGTCGAGGCTCGGCTCACCGGCCACCGCGACAACATCGCCATCCTGCGCCGGATCCTCGAGCTCAACGCCGTCACGGCCTGAGTCCACCGACCATGTGCTCGATCCTCGGTATTCTCGACTGCAAGACCGACCCTGGAGCCCTGCGGCAGCTGGCGTTGGAGCTCTCCAAGCGCCAACGCCACCGCGGGCCCGACTGGAGCGGGGTCTTCGCCTCCGAGCGGGCGATCCTCGCCCACGAGCGGCTGGCCATCGTCGACGTGGAAAACGGCGCCCAGCCCCTGCTCGATCCCACCGGACAGCGGGTGCTGGCGGTCAACGGGGAGATCTACAACCACCGGGCCCTGGAAGAATCTCTCCGCCGGCCCTACGAGCTCCAGACCCGATCCGACTGCGAGGTGATCCTCCCGCTGTACCAGGAGAAAGGCGCCGAGCTGCTGTCGGATCTCAACGGGATCTTCGCCTTCGTCCTCTTCGACCAGGAGCACGATCGGTACCTGATCGCCCGCGATCCGATCGGCGTGATGCCTCTCTACTGGGGGCACGACGAGCATGGCAATCTCTTCGTGGCTTCCGAGATGAAAGCCCTGATCGGTACCTGCCGCAGTCTCGAAGAGTTCCCGCCCGGGCATTTCTTCGACAGTGAGATCGGCGAGATCCGGCCCTACTACCAGCCGCCGTGGCGGCGATACGAGGCCGTGGCCGAGACCCCGTACGACGCCGAGCGGCTGCGCCGGTCGCTGGAAGACGCCGTCGAACGGCAGCTGATGTGTGACGTACCCTACGCCGTGCTTCTCTCGGGCGGGCTCGACTCCTCCCTGGTCTCGGCCGTCGCCCGGCGGTTCTCCGAGCGCCGGGTCGAGACCGGGGGCCAGAGCCCCGCCTGGTGGCCGCAGCTGCACTCCTTCGCCATCGGCCTGCCGGAATCGCCGGACCTGGCGGCGGCGCGCAAGGCGGCCGAGGCGATCGGCACCATCCACCACGAGATCCACTTCACCGTGCAGCAGGGGCTCGACGCCCTCAGCGACGTGATCTACCACCTCGAGACCTTCGACGTCACCACGGTGCGGGCCGCCACCCCGATGTACCTGATGGCTCGGCGGATCAAGGCGATGGGCATCAAGATGGTGTTGAGCGGCGAGGGGTCCGACGAGATCTTCGGCGGCTATCTCTACTTTCACAAGGCGCCGAACGCTCGGGAGCTGCACGCCGAGACGGTGCGCAAGCTCGACCAGTTGCACAAATTCGACTGCCTGCGAGCCAACAAAGCCATGGCCGCCTGGGGTATCGAGGCGCGCGTGCCCTTTCTCGACCGCGAGTTTCTCGACGTCGCCATGGGTTTCGACCCCGAGGTCAAGATGATCCGCGACGGCCGGATGGAAAAACATGCCCTGCGCCAGGCCTTCGAGGGTTACCTGCCCGAGGAGATCCTCTGGCGGCAGAAAGAGCAGTTTTCCGACGGGGTCGGTTATTCCTGGATCGATTCCCTCAAGGAGGCGGCGGAGCAGAAGGTCGGTGCCGACGAGCTCGCCCGGGCTCGTTTCCGCTTTCCGCGCAACACGCCGGTCACCAAGGAAGCGTATGTCTACCGCACTCTCTTCGAACGTCATTTCCCCGGAGACGCCGCGGCGGCCTGTGTGCCGGAAGGCAAGAGCATCGCCTGCAGCACCCCGGCCGCGCTGGCCTGGGAGGCGAGCTTCGCCGAGAGCGCCGATCCCTCCGGACGGGCGGTGAAAGGTGTGCACAACGAGAGCTACTGAGCCCGGTGGGACCGGGAACGGTGCAGACGTGCGGGAGCGCGGCCCGCGTGGTCTACGAGCTCTCGTCTGCCTGCTGCTGGCCTGCTGCCTGTGGCCGGGCGCCAGCCCGACCCGGGCCACGGACAGCCGACACCTGACCTTCGTCCATACCAACGACCTGCAGTCTCGTCTCCTCGGGTTCGCACCCAACCTCGAGTACACCCCGCTGAGCACCGGCGACGACCGGACCCTCGGCGGCATCGCCCGCCTGGCCACGATCGTGCGGCAGCTGCACGCCGAAGACCCCGAGGGCACTCTGGTGCTCGACGGTGGCGACTTCATGATGGGCACCCTGTTCCAGACCCTGGGCGAGCAGGAAGGAGCCGAGCTCCGCCTGATGCAGAGCATCGGCTACGACGCCGTGGCGATCGGCAACCACGAGTTCGACTTTCGCTCGACCGGGCTGGCCAACATCCTCCGCGCCGCCCGGCGCGCCGGTCCGGTGCCCCGGCTGCTGCTCGCCAATCTCCGTTTCGACCCCGACCAGAAAGGCGACGACGAGCTCGAGTCCCTGGTGGCGCAGGGCTGGATCGAGCCCTGGACGGTGCTCGAACGCAAGGGCCTGCGCGTCGGCCTCTTCGGCCTCATGGGGCCCGACGCGGTGAGTGTTGCCGACTACGCCGCCCCCGCCTTTTTTGCCGATCCGGTGGAAACGGCGCGGGCGATGACGCGGCTTCTGCTCGAGGAGCAGAAGGTCGACCTCGTCGTCTGCCTGTCACACGGCGGGGTGTTTCGCGAGGACGACGGCACCTGGGGCGGTGACGACGTGGAGCTGGCTCGCGCCGTACCGGAGATCGACGTGGTGATCGGCGGTCATTCCCACACGCCCCTCTTCGAGCCGATCCGGATCGGCGAGACCTCGATCGTGCAGGCGGGCTCCGATGGGCGCTATGTCGGAACGTTCCGGCTGGAGGTCGATGCCGAAGGCATCGTCACGACGTCCGAGTATCGCCTCGTAGCCGTCGACGACCAGACTCTGGGAGCCGAGGACATCCACCGGGAAGTCGAACGCCTGAAGCGACGGATCGACGAAGAGGTGCTGGCCCCCTTCGGTCTCACCTTCGACCAACCCCTGGCGGCGACGGCCTTCGATCTGCCCTTCGGCCGTGGCCTCGTGGCGGACAGCCCTCTCGGGCCGCTCGTGGCCGATTCCATCCGCTGGGGCGTCGGCCGGGGTGGGCGAGCCGAGGGAGAGGCGCCGGTGCAGATCGGTTTGACCACCGCGGGGTTCCTCCGCGACTCCATCCTGCGAGGGGAGACCGGCGTCCAGGGAGCCTCCGACCTCTTTCGGATCGTGCCGATCGGCATCGGCACCGTCGACGACCGCTCCGGTTATCCCCTGGTCCGGGTCTACGTGACGCCGAAGGAGCTGCGGGGAGTGCTCGAGGTTCTCTCCGTCGCCTGGCGCTTGAAGGGGTCTCGCTACTACCCGTACCTGTCGGGCGTCCGCTTTCGCTACAACCCCAACCGATTACCCTTCGATCGGGTCTTCTCGATCGAGCTCGAAAACGCCGACGGCACGTTTCGGCCGCTCGATCCGAGAGCCGAGGAGCCCCTGATCGGGGTCGCCTTCAACGCCTTCGTCTACGGCAACATGGAGATTGCGTCGGAGATCAGTGGCGGCCTGGTGGCGATCGAGCCCAAGAACGCCCGAGGAGAGCCTCTCGAATCTCTCGAGGACGCCCTGGTCGATCTCGATCCGGAAAGGCCCGGCATCCAGGAAAACAAGGTCTGGGCGTCCTTCCTCGCGTACGTCCAGCAGCTGCCCGATCTCGATGGCGACGGCATTCCCGACCTCCCCGAGCGGTACCGCACCCCCGAGCCCCGGATGGTCGCCGAGGCCAGCTGGAGCCCCGGCCGGCTGGTGGCCGGCTCCTGGGGGCCCATGTGGGTCGTCGTGCTCGGAACCCCGAGCCTCGCCACCGTTCTGCTCCTGTGGATCCGTCGTCGTCGAGCGGATTAGAGAGTCTCTGTTTCGTGCAAATCCGGAAGTCATGCCGATTTTGCCGGCATGATTAGCCGAACCTCTGCACAAATTTGCGTTTATCTATTCTTGTGAGGGAAGAAGCCACACAATTACGCCTCTAGGACATGACGGTCGAGCTCGGCAGACTCTCCTTTGCAGAGATCAAGAAGCCGAGACGCAGATTCCCGGGGGGGGATCCGACCACCGGCCGTCGATGCGTGTCCACAGGGACGGGAAGATTCGGCCAGGGGGCTCTCGGTTCCCAAGAGTCGTGAGCGATCGGGGCTCGACCTTCGTTCCCGGCCCACTCATTTCTTCGGTTGGGGATCCAAGGAAGGAGCGTCCTATGTTTGATCTGCAGCGGTGCAAAGTGTTGGTCCAGAAGAGAAAAAATGTGATGCAGCAGCGGGAGCAGACGGGGAGAGTCTGCGAGAGCCTGGGAATCATGACCCTGGCTTGTGCCCTGGCCCTGGCTCTCGTGGCCACCGCCGCGCGGGCTCAGAACGGGCGGATCCTCGGAGTGCAGAGCCACGGAGCCGACCTCCGGGTTCTCTTGGAGTGGTCTGCCGAGGCCGATCCGGCCACTCCCGTGAATCTCGGAATCAAAGACCTCTTCGGGGGAGAGATCGAGCACGTCCTGACCCTGCCCAAACCCGGGCAAGCGCAGGAGGTGGTGGCTCCCGGGCTCCTGGCGCAAATGCTCCAGGGAGGGCAGCACTACGAGATCCACCTCGCGCCGAGCGAGGGGGGCGGAGCCCTGGCGCCGGAGGTCTATCCCTTCGCGCTCGAGCTGCGATGCAAGACGCCGACGACCTGCAGGGTCGGGATTCGTGGTGGCATCTCGGCGGCCGATTCCCTGCTGGTGAGTCGGGAGATTTCCGAAGCCCTCGATGGGATGGAGAAGGCCGGGGTCGAGAATCTCCTCGAGGCGGTGCTCACCGAGGCGCCACAGCTCTCGGGCGACGTCTACAATCTGGCCTGGCAGCACCGCTACCTCGCCGGGCGTTATTCGTCGCAGCAGCAGGGCTGTGAATGTTTCTGGGAAACGGTGGCCGTGCACCTCAACGATTTCTGTGAAGGAGACTGCGGCGCAGCGCACGCCTTCATCCTCAATGTCGATTCCTCGATCTCGTTCGGAGGCGGAGCTACCCATGCCGCGGCCGAGACGCCCGAGGAGCCCGAGATCCGCACGTTCACGATTCCGGGCAGCTCGGAGCTCACGGTCGATATCCGCTGCGGCCTGCAGACGGGTTCTTCCATGCGGAGCCTCGAGGTCCGCAATGGAGGCTGGAGCACGACCATCGAGCTGGAAATCCCGACCCTGTCACCCTGCCCCGGTGCCTGTATCTCCAGCATCCAGCACCAGGTGACCTACGATGCCGCCCAGGGAGCCAACTCCGTTTCGGGGGTCGGCACCGTTCACGACGAGGCCATCTACCAGCTCGACGGCGTGACCCTCTTCGATGTCGACTGGATCCTGAGCACTCCCGTCGGAGGAGGAGCGGTGGCCAGCGTCTACTCGACGTCGGCCTCGGGAGCCGCGGTCTCCGGCTCCACCTCCCATCTCTCCACCTCGGGCACCATCGACCTGCAGGCCACCAGCGGTGCCGCCACCGGCTGGATCGAGAGTGGCTTCACCATGCAGGCGACAGCGGTCAGCAACTGCACCGGGCCCGGACTGCTCGAGGTCTCCACGGCGGCCATGGCCACCGCCTCCGAAGGGGAGGAGCTGACGATCATTATCGGTGATTGTCACGGGGGCGGCTGAGACGCGTCCCGAGAGGAGGAGATCTTGCCCTCGAGCTGTTGCAGTCGTAGGCTCGAAGCCCGCAGTAATGGATCACTCTCTTCGCGGCTCGCGGCCAGAATCGGAAGGCACGCTTGGATCTCCACGGCTGCGTCCTGTTTTCGGTCGAGGGCGAGCAGATCAGCTCCCAGAAGACAACGGGCCTCGGCGAGCATCACCTCCCGAGGCTCTTCTTCGTCGGAGAGAATCTCAATTGTCCGGCGTAGCCAGGGTTCGGCGCTGCCTGCAGTCTCGGTCTCTTGCAGAATTCGTGCGAGGCGCAGCATGGGGTTGGCGAGCCAGGGGTGGCCCGGCCCGAGAGACGCCTCGCGAGCGCGAATCGCAGAGCGGTAGAAGGCGGCTGCTTCCGCCGTTTCTCCACGTTCGACCAGGAGATTGGCGAGGTTGACTCGAAAGGTTGCTACCTCGTTGTTTTCCTCTCCCTTCGCCTGCAAGGTGATCTCGAGCGCCCGGCGGTAATTCTGCTCGGCCTCTTCCGCCGACCCCTGGGCCAGCTGTGCGGCAGCCAGGTTGTTGAGGCTCGGGGCCAGCTCCGGGTGCTCCTCCCCGAGCAATTTCTCCTGCATCTCGACGACCTCACGGAAGATCTGCTCGGCCTCTCCGGGGCGATCTTGACGATTGAGGAGAGAAGCGAGATTGTTCAGGGAGTTGGCAACCAAAGGGTGGACATCTCCGAAATAGCTGCGTCGAGTCTTCAGCGCCTCGCGGGAGAAAGCCTCCGCCGACTCCAGGTCTCCGCGCTGGTAGAGGACCACGGCAAGGTTGTTCTGCGTTTCGGCGAGATCTTGGTAGTCGGGTGGATCCAGCTGCAGCCGCATCTCCAGGGCCTGGCGAAAGAGATCTTCGGCTCGCTCGGGATCGTTGCGATGGAACCGAGCAGCAGCGAGGTTGTTGAGTGCTTCCGCAATCCTGGGGTGTGGCTCGCCGTAGAGCCGCCGGTTCAACGCAAGAGCCCGGCGGAAGAGGTCTTCTGCTTCTTCGAGCCGCCCTTGTTTTCTGCGCACGGATCCGAGGTGGCTCCAGATCGCCGCGGTGGTCGGATCGTTGCCGGAAACCGCCTCATTGATCTCCAGGGCTTCGAGAAGGAGCGATTCGGCCCGATCGTAGAGCCCCAGGTTGTAATACACCGTGCCCATGACATCCATGAGGGCGGCACGGAGCTCCGGATCGTTCTTTAGATCCTGGCGGATCCGTTCGGAACCCCGGTCGAGGATCTCCCGCGCCGAAATCGTTTCCCCGAGGGAGCGGTCCGGGCTGGAGACCTCGAACAGGCCCATCAGGAACTCGGTCACCTCCTCGCCCTTGGCCCGTTCGATCTCCGCCCGCTCGAAATTCTGCTGGGCGCGCCGGGCCTGCCAGAGGGTTGCGGCGAGGCCGGCCAGGAGGCTCACCAGGATCAGGAAACCCGCGGCGAGGCCGATGCGGTGGCGGCGCAGGAACTTCTGGGTGCGGTAGGTGAAGGTGTCGGGCCGGGCCCGCACCGGCAGGTTGCCGAGGTACCGGCCGATATCCGCCGAGAGTTGCTCCACCGAGGCATACCGCCGCTGCGGCTCCTTGCGCAGCGCCATCAGCACGATCTTGTCGAGATCGCCCCGCAGGCTGCGGGCCAGCCGGGCCGAAGCCACCTTCAGCGACGGCGCCGAAGCCTCCTCGGACCTCGCGGCGGTGCCCAGGTCGTGTGACTGGCGCACCACCGAGCTCGGCCGCTCGGGGATCTCGTCGCAGATCACCCGCTCGATCTCCGTCAGCCCGCGGGCAGAGAAGCGGTAGGGCGGCTGGCCGGTGAGGAGGAGATAGAGCAGGACCCCGAGAGAGTAGACATCGGTCGAGGTGGTCAGCGGTCGCCCCTGGATCTGCTCCGGGCTGGCGAAGCTCGGGGTCAGGAGCCGCAGGCCGGCGGCGGTGGCGGTGAAGGCGGCGCCGGGATGCTCGGGATCGAGCAGCTTGGCGATGCCGAAGTCGAGCAGCTTGGGAGTGCCGTCTTCGGTGACCAGCAGATTGCCGGGTTTGATGTCGCGGTGCACCACGAGGTTCTGGTGGGCGAACTGCACTGCCGAGCAGACCTTGCGGAAGAGCTCGAGGCGCTGACGAATCCCCAGGTCGTGCCGGTCGCAGTACTCGTCGATCGGCTCACCCTGGATGCGCTCCATGACGAAGTAGGGAAGGCCGTCGTCGGTGCTGCCGCCGTCGAGAATGCGGGCGATGTAGGGATGATCGAGGCTGGCGAGGATCTGCCGCTCCTGGTGCAGGCGGAGCAGGATCTCGCGGGTGTCCATGCCCCGCTTCACCACCTTGATCGCCACTTCCTTGCGGTAGGCGTCGTCGTCCCGCTCGGCGAGGTAGACCACGCTCAGCCCCCCGCGGCCGAGCTCCCCGAGCACCCGGTAGACGCCGATCCGCTGGCGTTCCGGCTCGCCCTGGGCGGCGTCCTGGGCCGCCATCCGAAAGCCGTCGCCGATCGCCTGCTCCAGGTGGTCTCCGGCCGCCTCGGAAGAGGCGAGCAGCGACTCCACCTCGGCGACCAGCTCCGGCTGCTCGGCCCGGCGTTCGTCGAGCAGACGCGCCCGCGTCTCGGGGTCGAGGTCCGAAGCGGTCTGAAAGAGGTCTTCCAGCTCCTGCCAGTAGGAGCTGTCGGAGTCAGCCATGGCAGCCCTGGCCGTGCCCCATCTCCCGATACAGCCAGGCCTTGGCCATGCGCAGATCGCGTTCGACCGTGGCGTGGGAAACTCCCACCAGGTCGGCGGTTTCTTCGATGGTGAGACCGCCGAAGAACCGCAGCTCCACCACCTGGCTCTTGCGCGCATCGAAACGGGCCAGGGCCTGCAGGGCGTCGTCGAGGGCGATCAGCTCGGCGCTGCGCTCGAGAGAAATCCGGCCCTCGTCGAGAGAGAGGTGTTTCTCGCCGCCGCCCCGTTTCGCCGCGCGGCGGCTCCGGGCATAGTCGATCAACACCCGGCGCATCATGCGCGCCGCCACGGAGAAGAAGTGGTGCCGCCCCTCCCAGCTGACATCGAGCCCCACCAGCCGCAGATAGGCCTCGTGCACCAGCGCCGTGGTCTGCAGCACACCCTCGGCGTTCTCACCCTGCATGTACCGCCGAGCCAGCTGCCGCAGCTCGTTGTAGACGATCGGCGTCAGCTCTTCGAGCGCCTCGTTGTCGCCTTTCTTCCAGGCGATCAGGAGATGGGTAACGCCACTGTTTTCGGGATCTTTCATGGTCTCCGTCCCTGCCGGCCGAAACAAGCATAGCCTCACACCCCTGAACGGCATCATTACGGCCGTGGGGACAAAAGAAGGAGCTTTTTATCTTTCCGATGCTAATGTCTCACCGATTCATCCCTCGGATCAAGCTCAATTTCCAGGTCGAGTTGTCTCCGCGATGCGGCTGGCCGACTTGAATCGAAGCCTTCCCTCTGTTGGAATGTGCCGTTATGTCTCGCCTCGGTGAACGTCTGGTCCAGGAAGGGCGCCTCGGTCAGGAGCCCCTGCGTCGTGCGCTGGCGTTGCAGAAGCAGCTCGGCGGTCGCCTCGGCACCCAGCTCCTGGAAATCGGCGCGGTGCCGGAAGACACCCTGCTCCAGGCTCTCGGAGCCCAGCGCAGCACCCGCACCGCCTCTGCCGAGCAGCTGCGGCGCGTACCCCCGGAGCTGCTTCGCCTGATCCCCGCACGGCTCGCCCGGCGTTACGAGATCGTCCCTTTCGAGCGCCAGGGCAACACCCTGCTCATCGCCGCCATGGACGCCGGGGACGTGCTCGTGGAAGACGAGGTGCGAATGCTGAGCGGCTGCATGGTCCGCACCCACCTGGCCCTGGAGCTGAGAATCCGCGAGGCCCTGGGCCGGTACTACCAGGCGCAGGTCGACGTCCGCGTCTCGGCGCTCGTCCGCCGCCTGGCCAGCGCCCACGGCGCACGGCCCTCGGCCAGTGCCCCGCCCTCCACGATCGAGCCGTCGCCGGCACCTTCCACCGCCACCGGTAGCTGGAATCTCGGCCCTCCGCCGGTGGCTCCGAAGGTGCCGGATGTGCCCGAGCTCCCGCCTCTCTCTTCGTCGTCCGCATCGTTTTCACCTTCGCCGGTCGCGCGGTCCGAGAGCGGCCGCGGAGCACCGGCCCCGCCTGCGGAAGCTCCGGCCGTGTCGTGGGAGCCTCCTCCCGAGCTACCGCCCGTTTCTTCGCCGGCCCCGGCCACTGCCGCCGCCCCGGCTCCCACGGCCGAGTCTCCGGCGGCGCTGGCGCCGGCCCAGCGACCTCGCGACTCCGCCGTCGACCTGCCGGCCCTGACCTACATCGAGATCGACGAGGCCGAAGAGGCCGCCCTGCGCCGGCAGCACGACGCCGGAGCCGGCGAAGCCGAGCTCGCCGCCCCGGCCGAGGTGCCTCCCCCCGAGCGCATCCCGGCCGCCGAGCCGCCGGAGACCACCACACCGCAGGCAAGCGTCGCCCCACCCGCGGAGGCTGCCACCGCCGAGCCGCCCGAGGCTCCGGTGGAGGAGCGCCTCGCTGTCGTCGCCGAGGCTCTCCAAGGCGCCGTGATCCGCGACGACATCGCCGACGCGATCCTCGATTTCTGTGCCCCCTACCTGCGTCGCCGCGCGCTCCTCATCCATCGCAGCGATCGCATTCTCGGCTGGCGAGGAGAAGGCCCCGGAGTCGACGAGCCCGCCCTGCGGCAGCTCGAGATCTCGCCCCGGGATCCCTCGGTCTTCCTCTCCCTGAGCCACGCCGCCAGCTTCTGGCTCGGCCCCTTGCCCTCCCTGCCCGCCAACCAGGCCCTGCTCGGCTGCCTCGGTACCTCTCCACCGAAAGACTGCCTGGTGCTCCCGGTGATGGTGCGCTCGAAGATCGTCTGCTCCCTCTACGGCGACAACCTGGGCGCAGGCGTCGCGACAGTGCCCCTGGCCGAATGCAAACGCCTCCTCGCCAAGACCGCCCTCGCCTTCGAGGTCTACATCCTCAAGAACAAGATCCGCCTGCTCTAGCCTGCAGAGCCCAGTGGCGGCTCGAGCCCCTGCAGCAGGCCGCCGAGTGGCTCGAGCCCGTTCGCGAGCTCTGGGAGGCCCGATTCCAGCGCCTCGACGCCGTGCTCGAAGGCCTCGAAGAACCCCAACGACCCGGAAAGGAACCCATCGTGAATTTCACCCTACAACTCGCCCCCCGGGGAGACCGGGAAATCGTCATGCGCCGCACCTTCGGCGCCAGCCCCGCGCTCGTGTGGCGCGCCTTCACCGAGCCAGAGCTGGTGTCGCGGTGGCTGACCGGTCCCGAGGGCCATTCCATGGTCACCTGCGAGATCGACCTCCGGGTCGGCGGCGCCTGGCGCTACGTCTGGGATCTCGGCGACGGCACCCGCATGGAAGCTTGGGGCTCCTACCGCGAGCTCGAACGTCCCCGGCTGATCAAACACACCGAGACCTTCGACATGGCTCCCGACCACGAGTCGATCTGTGCCACCGAGCTCGTCGCCAGGGAGGGATACACCGAGATGGTCATGACCATCGACTACGGCACCCGGGACGTCCGCGACGCGATGCTCGGCACGCCCATGGCGGAGGGATTCGGAGCGAGCTGTGATCGCCTCGACGGGTTGTTGGAGGAGGGGGCCTGACCCCGTGGCTCCGCCCTGGCCTGCGGTCAGGAGCAGGATCGCTTCGGCGCCTTCACCGAGAGAGGCCCCTGGGAAGTGGTTCTCATGGCCCCGCGCGGGCTGACCAGGCTAGGCAGTGTCGAAGGGGAATCCGCGGGACTCGGACTCCCCTCGACCTCCTCAATCCATGGTCGCCGAAGCGCTCACCAGCGGCAGCTTCCAGCTCTCGATCACCGTACCCTCCGTATTCAGATGGCTGGCGAGGTAGTAGAGGCGCTGGGTGTCGGGGGAGTCGCCGGAGAGCTCGAAGCGGCGTTTCATCCAGAAGGGCTGGAAGGCCTGGTAGTACATGTTGACCTCGACGGATAGCTTCGCGGGGTCGACTACGCGGTCGAGGGTGGCGATGTAACGTACGTGGTCGACACCCTGGAAACCGGGTACCGAATCGTAGTCGGGGTCGCCTTCGACCCCGTCGGGATCGGTGGCTTCCATGAATTGCTGCAGGATCTCGCCTTCGAATTCGTCCGACGCCTTCCAGCCACGGGGTAGCAGGCGGTTGTCCTTGGGGTGGCTGTCGCGGTGGATGAAGCTGAAGTTCACGTCGCCTTCCCGGTTCAGCGTCACCTCTTCGTAGATCTGCACCTGGTCCTGCCGGGTGACCGGCGGCGGCACCTCACCGCCGTTGGGGTCGGGGATGCCGTGGTAATGAGGCTGGTATTGATTGTCGGCGAAGAACTCGGTGGGGAGAGGTTGGTTGGTGAGACCGTCGACGATCAGTCCCACGGAGTTGGTGCGGCCCGAGGCCCAGATCACCTCGCCGCCGCGGCTCTGGTCGAGCACCAGAACCTCGAGCCAGGTGCGCCGGAAACCGACGCCGCTGGGGAAGCGGTGCCCCACCAGGTTGCTCACGGTGACGTCGGCGGTGAGCTGGCCGTTTTCGAAGCCCACGATCTCCACCCCGAGCTCCACGGTGGCCTCCTGCCCCTGGCGCACCATGTTCTCGATCGCCAGGCGATTGCCGGTGCTGGCGCCGGTCATGTAGTCGCTTTCGGCCACTCCGAGGATGGGCTCGAACTGGTCGAACATCTCGAGCAGGAAAACGTTGAGCCCCACC
This sequence comes from uncultured Thermoanaerobaculia bacterium, assembly GCA_964565225.1. Classification (GTDB taxonomy): domain Bacteria; phylum Acidobacteriota; class Thermoanaerobaculia; order Multivoradales; family J023; genus CAZMEL01. Next base: position 37,886 of record CAZMEL010000030.1, read on the forward strand.
AGCTCGTGGCGGCGGTAGTCCTCGCGGAAAGGAACGTTCAGGTCCGCGTCGGGCAGGCTGTTCTCGGCCTCGGGGTACGACGAATCCTGGATCGAGGCGATCTGGCTGATCAGGGGATCGATTTCGATCGAGCCGTCGAGGCTGTGGAAGCTGTTGGGCATGTGGCAGTCCTGGCAGCTCTGGAAGGCTTTTTCGTCGGTGGCGAAGTCGCTGTTCTGCCATTCCAGGAAGGTGGCCTGCTCGATGCTGTGGGGGAACTGGGTGAGCACCTCGGCGTAGTCCACGCCGTATTGCTTCTTCAGGCGTTCGGCCTGGAGCCGGGCCGATTCGTCGAGCACGGGAAACTCGGAGTCGGTGCTGTCGACATTGGGCAGGTTGATGGTGTGGCAGGTGCCGCACATCTGGGAATCCCGGATGTAGTCGTTGGCCACGGGGGTGATGCCCAGGGCGTTCTGCATGGGGATCTCGAGCACGTCGTCGAAGGGGCCGTTGAGCTCGTCGGGCGGGCTGTAGGGGAACTGCCCGGTGGTGGAGGTCATGAGGAAGTTCTCGAGCTCGGTCCAGTCCTTGCCCGGGGTCGCTTCCGGTGGGTCGATGTGGTGGCAGACGGCGCAGCTGATGCCCTCCCGGGCCAGGTTGCCGTATTTGTGGTACTCGTAGTTGGGTTGCTTTCTCTCGGCCTCGGTGAGGGCGGTGCTCACATAGACATACTCGCGCCGGAAGTTGGGATCGAGGCTGTCGTCGTCCACGGCGTCGATCAGGAGCTGGCGCTGGCCCATGGCGCCATGGCAGCTCAGGCAGGTGTTGACCACGGCGTTCTTCGCCGCCGCCAGGTTCTTGCGGCTGCGCTGGAAGCGTTGCGGATACTTCTCGAAATCGTTGTCGAGAATCGCCAGCTCACTGGCCAGCTGGGAGTAGAAGGCGGGATCGCGGCCGGCGAGGCCCATGGGCGACCAGCGCCACTCGCCGAAGGGAGAGACGTTGTAGCCATTGCCGTAGTCGGGGCCGGTCTGCAGGAACATGTTGATGCCGGCGGGCGGTCCGCCGAGACCGCCATGGCAGCCGATGCAATTGTCGGAGGTGATGAACTGCTCGGCGCCGTCGGGGCCGGCGGGCACGTGGTCGGCCCACTGACCGGGGAAGGAGCGGACCCGCGACGACTTCATCGGGATCCGGCCGCCCTCCTCGAGCTGGAAGTACCGGACGAATTCCGGGTCGGGAGCAGGCAGCGGATCCTCCACCAGGTCTTTGCCGTCGGGGGCGATGATGCTGGCGCTGGAATTGCCGTGGTAGACGCCCTGCAGCAGGTCCGACTCTCCTTCACCTCCGGCGGGCCGTTGCTCCGGTGCCAGGTTCGACCGCCAGGAATTGTCGACCCGGAAGCGCAGCTCGTCGCCTTCGATATTCTTGATCGACGCGAAGGTGAACTCGCCGTCGGAGGTGGAGTGGCAGCGCAGGCAAGAGGCCTGGCCGTGGTCGGATTCCCGAAACTCGAAGGGGTAGTCGTTGGTGTCGCGGGTGGCGGCGATCGCCTTCTCGTACTCTTTCCGCGTCTTGCCGGCGGGGGAGACCCGGGTCGGGCCCGACCAGAACCAGCCGTCGTGGGTCTGGCCGTCTTTGATCATGATCGTCCAGCTGCCGATGCCCTGGCGCAGCAGGGCGTCATAGGTCTCGCAGCCATCGTCACAATCGGCAGGTCGTTGCTCCTCCCAGCGGGCGGCGGGCGGATTGTACATCTCCTTGATGATCATCGAGCCGATCGGCAGGTTGCCGTCGCGGCCGCCCTCGAGCCAGGAAGAGACCTCCGGCGAGTAGTAGATCCGCACTGCCGGGTGGGTGCCGTAGTTCGAGGAGAGGATGTTGGGGCCGGTATCTCGCACATTGCGGTCGTGTACCCAGTCGAGACGGGTGTACTCGAAATCGTTGATCCAGGTGTAGAGCACCTGTTCGTAGTCGGCGAGGGGCAGGGTGCAGGGGAGGGGCAAGCTGCCGCCGATCCGGATGGATTCGTCACACTCCACCTCCCCGGCCATTGCCGGGTAGGCTCCGAGGAACAGGGCGGCGAGCAGAGCCAGGCCGATCGAGGTGGCTGGAATGCGGAAGAATCGAGGGTAGAGATCTTCGAAGAACGTGCGCATGGGGGAACCTCCGCTGTTGTCTGCCGGGGCAGGTCGAGCAAGGCAAGAAACGTCGCCGAGCGGCCGGAGATCGCGTGGCCCATGGGCACACGAGGGCTCCGGGATCTCGGACTCCCGGTCGGGCTACAGGTCTCGGAGAATGGAATCCGAGGCCCGCGGTTGCCAATGTATGCAAGGCATTGTACCCGGCCGTTCGACGGCGGAGTCAAGGCGGGTTCGGAGGCGCCACTCTTTCGGCCGAAGCGAAGCGGAACTTTTCGCAGCTCGGCGAAGTATAAAGAGTAAGGTCCGTTGTCGATCGCAGCGAAGGCCAGGTAGAGAATCCACCGAGGAGACACCATGAAGCGAGTTGCTCTGTTCGCCGTTCTGACCCTTGTCACTTTCTGGATCGTGGGTGCCACCTCCGGTGGCGAAGGCGAGAAGACCCTGACCGGGGAATACCGGTGGACCCAGGGAAACACCAGCGACGAGCTCAAGGCCGTGTTCAAAGCCGACGGGGAGAGCGCCTGGGACGTGAAGTTCTACTTCGACTTTCGCGACAAACCCCACGTCTACACCGGCCGAGCCGAGGGCAGCCTCACCGACGGACCCTTGAAGGGTGAGGTGAAGAACGAGAACAAACGCCGCACCTTTACCTTCGAGGGCACGGTCGAGAATGGCAAATTCCGTGGCAAACACGCCGAGCTGCAGGACGGTGAGCCCTACGCCACCGGCACCCTCGACCTGAGCTGAGCCGGGCCGCGAGGCCTCCGAGAATCCAACCTCCGAGACGAACGTCGATTCCGTCGATTTCCCGGAGAGCTACACTCCTCGGTGGCCTGCTCACCCGGAGGAGACCTCCAATGCACAGAATCCTGACCGCGGCGCTATTTGCGGGGTGCCTGCTCGTGCCCGCCTTCGGCCGGGCCACCGAGCGCCCCACCGGAGAGATCCTCTTCTACGGAGAGGAGAGAGCGGGGAGAGGGCAGCTCTACATGCTCCGGCTCGAGGACGGTGAGATCCGGCCGGTCGGGCGCTCGGGCTCGCGACCGGACCACTATCCGCAGTGGTCGCCCGACGGGGAGCACATTCTCTTCGAGTCCTACCGCGCCGGGGGCTGGCATCCCTGGCAGATGAAGGCCGATGGCTCCGAGCCCCGCCGGTTGACCAACTTCCCCGGCGGCAACCCCCGGTACTACGAGTTCGACGCCAGCTACTCACCCGACGGATCATCGGTGGTTCTGGTGCATCGCTTCGATCTCTACACGGTCGAGGTGGACGAGAAGGAACCGAAGAGGCTGGGCGAGGAGACGCCGGAGATCTCGGAATTCGCTCCCGCCTGGTCGCCCGACGGCCGGCAGATCGCCTACAGCGGCTATCGTCCCGAGGACGAGAGTGTGCACCTCTACCTGCTCGACCTCGACAGTGGGAAACGGCGGCCCCTGACCTCCGGCTCGGGGCAGGATCTGGCCCCGGTCTGGTCGCCCGACGGAGCCCACCTCCTCTTCTATTCGGACCGCGGAGGCGGCTTCGAGATCTTCGAGGTGCCGAGCGGAGGTGGGACCCCGCGCCAGGTCTTGGATCCGGAGGCGGCTCGGAAGGCCGGGTTCGTCGCCGCCTCGCTGATCGATCCCTGGGACAACGACAACGGCGCGGTGTGGCAGTACCGGGCGTCCTACTCTCCGGACGGACGCTGGATCGTCTTCAGCCGCGAGATCGACGGTGATCGCGAGCTCTTCCTCGCCCCTCGCTCCGGCACCGAGATCCGCCGTCTGACCCGGCGCAAGGGGCACGACGGCATGCCCGTCTGGCGTCCACGACCCGAGAAATAGCCGGCCCGATCAGGGCGTCTCCTCCCCGCAATACCGCGACACCAGGTCGACCCCGCGGATCTCGACCAGCGCTCCCGCGGGCACCACGTACTCCGAGCCGCCGACCAGGCTGTCGGCCGGATTCCAGTTGTAGGTGTAGCCCTGGCGGGTCCAGGGGTAGCCGTTGGGGATCTGCCAGGCGGAGAAGGCCTGGCCGGCGATCCAGGCCCGGTGGGTCTCGGAGACGCTGGCGGGAAAGGTCTCGGTGCACGGCCCGGTGGTGGTGGGGTCGGGGTCGGTACAGGGGCGGAAGAGCTTGTCGGTCTCGAGCAGGGTGAAGTCGAGCAGGCGCCAGGACTCGAAGGGCTGGTCGAGGACCGGCGGCAGCCCCAGGAACTGCTGGAGCCGGAGGATCACGT
>CAZMEL010000031.1:0-42091 GCA_964565225.1 uncultured Thermoanaerobaculia bacterium
CCAACGAGATCCAGAAGACGTTCGACTTCTTCGGGGCCACCTCCTCGGAAGGCCCGGTCGACGAGCTGGTGCTCTCGGGCGGTTGCGCGCTCACGCCGAATCTGCAAGAGGTCTTGCGGGAACGTTTCGGTGTGCCGACCGAGCTGCTCAACCCCTTCCGTCGGGTCCAGTTCAAAGAGAGTGACTTCAATCGCGAGTGGCTGGAGTCGATCGCCCCGATGCTGGCGGTCTCCGTGGGCCTCGCGATCCGGAAGGTCGGGGACTAGACGATGATTCGCATCAATCTACTGTCCGAGGGTCGCCGCCCGGTCGTCGCCCGCAGGCAACGCCCGAAGCTCTCCCTGGGAGACCAGGATCCGAGCGCATTCATTCTCGGAGCCGGGCTGTTGATCGGCCTGTTGGTCGTCGGGGCCTGGTGGTTCAGCCTGCATTCCAAGATTCGCGCCGTCGATCAACAGATCGCCACCGCGCAGGCCGAGGTCGACGAGCTGCGGCCGATCCTCGAAGAAGTCGCCGATTTCAAGGCGAAGCAGGAAGAGCTGAAGCGCAAGATCGAGGTGATCAAGGATCTGAGCCTGAAGCAGCAGGGTCCGGTGCAGATCATGGACGAGGTTTCGCGAGCTCTGCCCGAGCTGTTGTGGCTGGGGACCATGGAGTTCAGGGGCCAGACCGTCGACCTGGCCGGAACGGCCTTCAACACCAACGCCGTCGCCTCGTTCATCGAGAACCTCGGCAAGGTGCCAGAGTTCAAGGAACCGGATCCGCGGGATGTGCAGCGGGCCGGACGCAACCAGAGCTACAACTTCCGGATCAGCTTCAGCTTCATCCAGGAGCTGCCGGAAGGAGAGGTGGAAGGCGAGGTCTGAGCCCGAGGGGCGAAGGCGTCGGAGTAGAACCATCATGGCGATCGAAACCGGACTCGAAGGAAAACCCTGGTACGTCTCGGCCGCGGTTGCAGCGGTCCTCGCGGGGATCCTGATCATCGGTGCGAACTATTTCAAGTTCACCCAGATGGAGCGGGACATCAGTGGTAAGAGGGTGCACCTGGACGACCTCAACCGCCAGATCAACGAAGGTCGTGCCGCGCAGAAGAGCCTGCCGCAGTTCCGCGAAGAGGTGGGGCGGCTGGAGCTGGAGCTCGACAAGCTCCTCAAGGTGCTGCCCTCTCGCCGGAACACGGAAGACATTCTGCGGCGACTGCGCACTCTGACCGAGCAGGGAGATTTCGATCTCCTGAGCTTCACTCCTCGATCGCTGTCGCCTCGAGACTTCTATTTCGAATGGCCCATCCAGATCCGGCTGCACGGCACGTACCACAACCTGGCTCTCTTCTTCGATCGCATCAGCCGGTTCTCCCGCATCATCAACATCGAAGACCTGCGGATCGCCGCGCTTCCGAGCGGGGGTCACCAGTCCATCACCGCGCAGTTCGTGATGAAGACGTTCCTGTACAACGAGCCCGAGGAATTGGAATGATCGGTCGTATCGCGCGTCTCGACGCCCCGCGGTCCGGGCCTGTCGCCTGGGCGGTCCTTCTCTTGCTGCTCCTGGCCCTGCCGGCTCTCGCGCAGGAGGAAGAGTACATTCCCGAAGAATCCGAAGAGCCCGGCCCGGTCATCGAGGCCGAAGGTGGGGAGGCGGATTTCAGCGTGATCGACGATCTCCTCGCGCTCGACGAAGAGGTGCAGTCCGATCCGGGTATCTACTCCTACGATCCCGGAGCCCGCCGAGATCCATTCCGGTCTCTGGTAGAGCGCAACAAGGTACAGACGGAAGAAGAGCAGAAGCGTCCCGAAGGGCCGCAAGGCCTCCTGATCGACGAGATCATCGTCGAGGGGGTGTTTGTTCTTCCCGAAGGCCCGATCGTGCAGATCCAGTCCCTGGGCCAGGATACGAGCTATCTCCTGCGCCCCGGGGATCAGCTATGGGACGGCGACGTGGTCAGCATTTCCTTCGAAGAAGTCATTTTCAAACAATCGGTCAACGATCCGACGGCCCTGAAACCATTTCGTGAGGTGGTAAAGAGGCTGGAGCCCTGATCCTTTCGGGGATCCTCCTCAGCCAGGGATGTGTTTCCGAGTCAGTGCGAGATAGACAGTGCGAGACATCGATCGCCGGTAGATTCACAGAGTATCCGAGGAAAAGAATGCAATCATCAACCCGAGCCAGAGCGGCGAACCCGTCTTCGAAGCGCGTGGAGGACGGAGAGCAGGAGCGGTCCATGCGGAGCGCTTTCCGGTTGGAGGCGATTGATGGGGGACGGTCGTCGTTCTCCGGAGCATCGGTCGCGGGAGCGTGCAAGGCCCTGGCGGGATCTCTGGTCCTGACGGCCTCCGTCCTCTTCCTGGGCGCCTGCTCCTCGTCGGCCAACCGGCCGACGACGGACTCTTCCATCGCCCCACCGCCTTCGGTTTCTTCCACCCAGGTACGGCGCCCGGCCGAGATCCAGGTTCTCCAGGTCTCCGGCACCGGAGGCGGAGCCAAGGTGGACCTGTCGGCGGATCGCCCCCTGGTCTGGACCAGCTTCCGCAACGCGGCCGGTGATCTCGTGATCGAGCTTCCGAACAGCGTTCCCGGTGCCGGAGTGACCGATGTGGCTCGGGTCGAAGGGTTGATCGCTTCGGTGGGAGTGGAGCTCCTCGACGATGCCGATCGTCCCCTGACCCGCCTGGTGGTGCAGACCCGGCAGCCGAGTGAGCATTCCCTCGCCGGCGAAGGCCAGACGTTGACTCTCGAGATGCTCCCGGTCAGCGGTGAGCCGGCCGTGGCCGAGCTCTCCTACGAGCCGTTGCCGGAAGACGACGGGATGCCGGCACCGGAGCCGGAGCGGATGGCGGCGGTGGTCGAAGAGCCGTCGCGGCCGGCCGCGGAGCCCCGTGCCGAAACCCTTCCCATGCGCTTCGGAACCGCCGAGGAGCCGCTCCGCGGGCCCATGCCGACCGGTGTCGTGGCGAGCCGCCTCTTCTCGGTCGATCTGACGAGCTCCGGAGACGAGACGAGCATCCAGATCGCCGGTGACGGAGAGTTCGAATACCAGACCTTTCTCCTCGAGAGCCCCGAACGTTTCGTCCTCGATCTCTCGGGTGTGGTGAACACCAGCAACCGCTCCGCGGTGCCGGTAGGCAGCACTCACGTCGATCAGGTTCGCGTCGGCCAGTTCAAGCCCCAGCCCGATCCGGTCTCGCGTGTGGTGTTCGATCTCAACCAGACGGTGATGCCGCGGATCGAGGCCTCGGCCGACGGTCTCACGGTGACCTTCGGTGGCAGCGCCGCAGCGGTGATGGCAGCGGCCGCTTCGGGTCCTTCCGAGCCCGCTCCCGCCGCACCGGGGGTGGCCGATCGTGAGGCGGAGATGGTTGCCGAGGAAGCCATGGCCGCGGACTCCGAGTCGACCTGGTCGGCCCCGGCCGAGCCCGCCGAGGTCTACGAGCAACCGGAAGCCGAAGAGGTGGTGGCCACCTACGAGCCACCTCCGACGGCCGAGCCCACCTACCGGGCCGCCTCCGATCCGGTGGTCGAATACGAGCCGTTGCAATCGGTCGGTGATGCCCGGGCCCAGGTGGCGGCAGTGGGTACGGACGACTACACCACCGCCGATGACTACGCCTCGACCAACTACGCCACGGGTGATGTGGCGCTCTTCGAGGCGCAGAGTGTCGAGGTTCCGACGGCGGAAGAAAAAGTCGCCCCGATCCTCGAATCTCTCGGAGCCCTGGTCGTCAACCGCCAGCGGCGGCAATATGTCGGCGAGCCCATCGACATGTCGCTCAAGAAGGCCGATCTGGTCGAAACCCTGCGTTCGTTCGCCACCATCAGCGACCTCAACTTCGTGATCCAGCCAGGGGTCACGGGCAGTGTGACGGTGGAGCTGAAAGGGGTTCCCTGGGATCAGGCCATGGAGCAGATCCTCAAGATCAACAACCTGGCGATGGATATCGACGGAACCATCGTCCGGATCGCGCCGGTCGCCCAGCTCCGGGCCGAGGCCGAGGAGCAGCGCCGGCTGGTGAAGATCCGACTCGAGACCGAGCCGCTCCGAACCGTGATCAAGAGCTTGAGCTACGCCCGGGCGGAAGAGATCCGCACTCTGCTGCGCGGTGATCTCACCTCCCGGTCGATCATCAGCTCCCGCGGTACCGTGCAAGTCGACGAGCGAACCAACTCATTGATCATCCGCGAGCTGCCCGACAACATCGACACCGTCCTCACGGTGATCGAGAATCTCGACGCTCCGGAGCCGCAGGTGACGATCGAGGCCCGGATCATCGAGGCCACGAAGTCCTTCTCCAGGTCTCTCGGTATCCAGTGGTCCTTCGGCTACGATGCCGGAGCGTCGACCGGCAATCCCACCGGTCTCGCGTTTCCCTCCAATGTCGGGGTCGACGGCAGTGTCGGTCTGCTCACCGGTGGTGACAACGGCCTGCTCAATCTGAGCCTCGGCAATATCCTCAATACCTTCAACCTCGACGCTCAGCTCCAGGTTGCGGAGAACGAGGGATTGGTCAATGTGGTGTCCGCGCCGCGGGTGACCACCATCAACAACACCGCGGCCTCGATCCAGAGTGGTGTTCAGCTACCGGTACAGACCGTCGCCAACAACACCGTATCCGTGCAGTTCGTGAACGCGACCCTGCAGCTGACAGTGACCCCGCAGGTCACCGCCGAGGGTACGATCGTGATGGATCTGCAGGTAGCCAAGCGTACCCCGCAGGCCGGTCTCGCGATCGTCGGCGCCGGCAACATCCCGATCTCGACCCGTGAGGCTCGGACCAAGGTGGTTCTGCGCGATGGCGGCACGGCGGTGATCGGCGGAATCTACGAGGTGTCGTCGAATCAGGTCCAAGATCGCCTGCCGGGGCTCTCGAACATTCCGATCCTCGGTCACCTTTTCAGAAATAGAAACCGCACCAACTCGAACGACGAGTTGATGATCTTCATCACACCACGCATCGTGCGCATGTGATCGATCTGGAGGTTCTGGTGAAAACCCTGCGAATAGTCCTTCCGCTGCTGCTGGTCGTTACCCTTCTCGGTTGCTCCGATCTCGAGACGACGGACAACGGAGGAGTCTTCCTGAGCGTGGAGTTTCAGAACGTGCCGGGGCGGATCGGTGTGAACGACACGGATCAAGTGACGATTCAGACCATCAACATCGACAGCATCAACGTCAATCCGTCGGGAGGCACCTCGAACCTGATGGATGTCCAGATCGACCTCTACGAAGTCGTCTTTTCCCGCAACGATACCGGGACCCGTACGCCGCCTTCGTTCATCTTCCGCCGGGCGGGAATCGTTCCGGTCGATGGAACCCTGACGTTGAACAATTTCCCGATCATGTCGGTCGAGCAGTTGCGTAGCCCGCCACTTTCGGATCTTCTCTTCGAGAACGGCGGGGTCGATGCCGAGACCGGCAGCTCTGCGATCAAGATCAACGCGACCTTCACAGTGTTCGGTCGTACCCTGGCCGGGGAAGAGGTCTCGAGCACTCCGCGCACCGAGACCCTGGAATTCGTACCCTCGGTCCTTTTGGCCCCCTGACGCTTCCCGACGCCGCCCACGATCGCCGAAGGAAGCCTGGTTGTAACCATGAAACGTTTTGCTCTTGGAGAGTCGCTGCCGCGAACTGGAGATTTCGTCATGAAACCGAAACCCAAAGCTCTGCAACTGATGTTGGTCCTCGCGACCGCCCTGTTCCTGGGGGCTTGCGAATCCGACTCTCCCACGGCGCCGACCCAGACTCCGGCTCCGCCGCCGCCCGCGTCCACGAGCAACGCGAGCTTCGCCGTGACGATCACCGCCAATCCGTCGGTCTTCGATCTCGACGAGATCGTCGAAACGGGAGACTCCCGGGCGACCCTCGTGGTCACGGCGCGTCGTCGGGACAACAACCAGCCGGTCGTCCAGGGCTCGACGGTGGTGCTCACCACCAGCATCGGAACCCTCTCCAATCTCGCCGGTACCTCGGTCGGCACCTCGATCCCGGTGGCCTTCGGACCCGGCGGGCAGGCCACGGCCTTCCTCAATCTGCCGGCCCGGGAGCTGCAGGCGGTCGTCCAGGCACGAATCCAGAACAGCTTTGCGCAGACCACCATCCAGATCGGTGAAGAGGTCGACGATCCTCTCTTCATCCAGTCGGTGTCGCCGAACAGCGGACCTCCCTCGGGTGGGACCACCGTGAGCATCGTCGGCTCAGGATTCGAAGATCCGATCCGGGTCCTCTTCGGAGCGCTTCCGGCCACCATCGTCTCCACCTCGCCGGGCCTGATCCGCGCGCAGACCCCGGCCATCGATCTTCCGGTCGGGCAAGTGCAGACGGTGGCGGTTTCGGTGACCACCAATGTCAACGAGATCGGGGAGACTTCGCTCACCGATTCCCTGGCCAATGCCTTCACCTACGCCCGGGCAGGGCAGGTCGATCTGCCGCAGATCTTCTCGTTGACTCCGACCTCCGGCCCCAACGAAGGCGGTACCCAGGTCACGATCAACGGTGAGGGTTTCTCCAATCAGGTGCAGGTGTTCTTCGGTACGCAGGCGCTGATCGAAGCCAACGTGCTCAGCGTCTCGCCGAGTCAGATCTTGGTACAGACCCCTTCGGCTACCGGCCCGAACGCCATCAATCAGAACTCGGTCGTGAATGTGCGGGTGGTCAACGTGGCCACCGGTGCGGCGGCCGACTTTCCCCAGGCTTTCCAATACGGTGGCGGCAACTCGAACTCGGTCTTCATCTCCGCGGCCGGCCCGGGCACGGGGATCTATCTCGGCGGCACGATCGTGCAGATCTTCGGCCAGGGCTTCGACGAGCCCGTGGCGGTGGAGTTCGGCGGTGTCGGTCAGCAGGAGATCTCGGTCACGGGCACGGAGATCGTCGCCCGCTCGGTTCCGGTCGAGATCCTCAACTGCAACCGGCCCTCGGGCCCGTTCCGGGTGGTCAACATCGAGACCGGCGAGGCCGCCAACTCGAATATCGACTTCACCTATCTGCCCATCGAGCCGTCGATCTTCGGCTTGAATCCGAGCTCGATCCTCGTCGATGTCGACACTCGAGAGTTCGTGAACGGCGGTGGAGGCTCCATTCCGGCGCCGACGGTGATCCTCTCGGGCTTCGGGCTCGACCGCGATACCTTCGTGCCTCGCATCACCTTCGGCACCGGGCAGAATGCGATCTCGGCGGCCTTTGTCGACATCACCGAGATCGACACCGCGAGCTTCGATCCGGTCTTCGGTATCGGCCGGACTCTCACCTTCGAGCTGCCTCCTTTCGTCGGCACCTTCGCGACGGAGAGCTGCACGACCGGTGACAACGCGGCGGGTGAGCGTTTCCTGCCCACCTCGGTCGACGTGAACATCGAAAATCTGCCCACGGGCTGCGACGACACTCTGCTCAACGGGTTCACCTACGTGCCCAGCGACCAGACCTGTCGCCAGACCGAGACGCCCGATACCACCACGGCTCCGGTAGCGGCCTTCACCTTCGCCGATGGAGGCGGGCTCACGGTGCAGTTCACCGATGCTTCCACCAACGAGCCGACCTCGTGGAACTGGGTCTTCGGAGATGGCTCCTCACCGAGCACGGAGCAGAATCCGATGCACACGTTCCCTGCGGCCGGCGACTACATGGTGACCCTGACCGCCACCAACAGTGCCGGGAGTGACGATGTGACGGTCGAGGTAACCGTGCCCGTTCCCTGACGGATCCGCTGGACCGGCTCGAATCGAGCGGAAGCGGCGAGCTCTCCTACGGGAGCTCGCCGCTTTGTTTTCCGGTCGGTAGACACTTTCCGGAGCGGCTCCGTATACTGCGAGGGACAAGGAACAAACAACTCCTCGGCGAAAGCAAAGATGAATCGAAATACCTTTTTCCTCCTGGCCCTGGCCACTGCCGCCCTGACTCTCCATCTGACCGGCTGCGATAGCGCCTCGAATCCCGTCGCTCCCGCCGGCAGCATGCTGACGATTACCGCGAATCCGACTCGGATCACACCGAACGGGGAATCGTCGATCATCACGGTCACGGGTTTCCGGCCCGACGGAAACTCGCTCAATCCCGGCAGTCTGGTCACTCTCACGACCGATCTCGGGACCCTGGGCGCCAACTCCCTCACGATCGATGAAAACGGTCGTGCGCAGACGACTCTGACCAGCGACGGAAGAACCGGCCCTGCCATGATCACGGCGGTTCTGACCAGCTCCAGCGATACCATGGCCTCTACGACCGTGCAGATCGAGGCCCTGGTCCCGAATTTGAGTGTCTTTGCCAATCCGGGGACGGTCGGTGTCGGTGGGCGATCGGACATCACGGTGGTGGCCCGCGACAACAACAACTTCCCTCTCGGAGCCGGCAATGTGATTCGCCTCGTGGCCGAGTTCGGAACCCTCTCGGCGTCGCGGATCACCACGAACTCCGATGGTGAGGCGTTTAGTCGTTTCGTCGCCGGAGATCGGCCGGAGCAGGCGACGGTGACCGCCTTCTTCGAAAACAACGACTCCACCATGAGCACGGTGAACATCAGTATCGTCGATGCTCCTACCAGCTTCTCGTTCAATACCGATATCGGCGAGGTATCCGCTGCCAGTGAAGCCATGATCATGGTTACCGTCGAGGTGCAGAATTCCCTCGGCTCACCGCTTCCAGGCGCTAGTGTGACCTTTGAGGTCGTTGACGAGAATGGTGGCTCCGTGGGTGGCACTTTCGAGAGTGGTAGCTTCGTCCGGACCACCGGTCCAGGTGGCGACGTAACAGACACTCTGACGATTCCTCAGGGCGAGCTAAATGCGGGAGTCGATCTGTTGCTCAGTGCAACGGTTCGCGGAGAGGGAGTCGAGCTTCCGAGGCAGACGATCCGAATCGACGTCGTTCCGTGATCTTCGCCTGAACGATTCTCATTCTGAAAACGCCGCTCCGATCCTTCGTGGTTCGGAGCGGCTTCTTCGTCATTGGCGCCTCTATCCCCTTTTTTTCCTGATTGTTATACTCTAGACGACTACACGATCCTCTCCCCGTGGCCAGCTCGTGAAACGTTCTGCGACTGGCTTCCCGAAAACGACCCGGAACTCCAGATGCCAGACGCCGGTCAACCCAACTACCGCCTACAGGATCTGAAGCAGCGCTGGGAGCAGAACCCCAGCTCGCGGCTCTACCTGCAGCTGGCCGAGGAGTATCGGAAGGCCGGGGATCTGGCGGAGGCGGTCGAGGTGTTGGAGCAGGGCCTGCGCTCGCGCCCCAACGACCTTTCCGCTCACGTGGCGCTGGGCAAGACCCGACTCGAGCTCGAGAACCTTCCCGAGGCGATCGAGGCACTGCAAGCGGTCATCGCCAAGGATCCGGCTCACCTGGTGGCCAACAAGCTCCTTCTGGAGGTCTATCTCCTGGCGGGTGACCAGGACCGGGCGCAGGAACGACTCGACATCTACCGCCTGCTGAACGATCGCGATCCCGAGCTGGAGCACCTGTCTTTTCGGCTCGACCAGCTTCGGCGAGCGGAACGGGCGGGAAAGTCCAGCGAACCCGAGTCGGTCCCTCCCGAAGCCTTGGAGACCACGCCGGAGCTGGACCTCGAACCCTTGCGAAACCTTCTGGTTTCCCGCGAGGAGGCACCCGATGCCGACGAGGCAACCGGAAGCTTCGCAGATGCGGAGATAGACGACTCGACAGGCGAAGACTCGGTTCGGGAGAAGGTTGCGGTCGAGGCTGCGGGTACGGCGGTGGAAGCTGTCGAGGAGACGGGTACATCCGCGGTCTCTCTGCTCGAGACGACTTCGGCAGGCGAGGGGCAGGCCAGGGAGGAATCTCCGATGGGGCACGGTGCGACGAAGAACGAGATCTTTCCCCTCGGGGACGACCCCGGCCCTCTGGCCGGAGGCTTCGAATCTCTCTGGAAAAATCTGGAGACCCGTAGGGGTCGAGCGGAGCGAGCTCTGCCGAGCCCCTTCGAAGACCTGGAGCCTCCCTCGGAGGAGGAATACCTCGACGCCCTCCAAGAGGAAGGGATCTTCTCCGACCTGGGAGTGGCTCCGAAGACCGCCGAAGAAGAGCTCTCGGCTGCCGAGGAAGCTGCGCCGGAGCGAGATGCGGAATCGGAGGCTTCCGAAGCCTCGAGCGACGGAGCGAGTCTCGGAGCTGCGGTGGTGGGAGCTGCGGTTGCGGCCGGCACGGCCCTGGGCCTCGGCATGGGGCTGTTGAAGAAAGACGAGCCCGAGTCGGAGGCCGCTGGAGAGCCCGAAGACGAGTTCTCGGTTCCGGAGGAGCTGGAGGAAACAGAAGCCGCTGCGACCGAGGTCTCCTCTGGTGTCGAAGATACCGCGCCGGAGCCGGCTGTCGATGCCGTGGTCGCCGAGACAGCTCCGGAATTCGATACCGACGACGACTCGGAGACGGCCCTGGCCGAAGTCTCGCCATCCGTAGAGGAGGAGCCGGTGGCCGAAACGGTGGAGGCTACCGAGGCTGCAGGCCCCACGGAAGATTCTTCGCAAGAGCGGGAAGAGCCCGAGGGCTCGGGAGACGGAGTGGGCCTCGGAGCTGCGGTGGTGGGAGCTGCGGTTGCGGCCGGTACGGCCCTGGGCATCGGCGTGGGGCTGCTGAAAAAGGACGAGCCCGAGTCGGAGGCCGCTGGCGAGCCCGAAGACGAGCCCTCGGGCCCGGACGAACGGCAGGTAGCGGAAACCGCCCCGAGCGAGGCTCCCGAAGGAGCCGCGGAAGCACCGCCCGAGCCCGTCTTCGAACGGGAAGATACCGAGCCCGAGCTGGAAGTCGCCGCAGCGAGCTCGCTGGATTCCGTGGAGGCTCCGGCCGAGCTGTCGACGGAGGAACCGGAAGAGGAAGAGCTCGACGAGACGTTGCCCATGGGGATGGTCGCTGCGGAAGAGGACGGCGAGAGCCTCTCCGACGCCGACGGAGTCCCCGAGCCGGTGCCGACGGAGCTCTCGCCCGAGCCCGACGAGGCCGCAGAAGAATCGCCGGTGGAAGAAGTAAGCCCGATCTCGCCCTGGGCCGCCGCCGCTGTCGCCCATGCGGAAGCGCCGGGAGGCTCCCCGAGCGGAAAGCTCTCCCCGGAAGGCGACGACGATGTGGCGACGGTGACCCTCGGCTCTCTCTATCTCAAGCAGGGGCATCTGGAGGAAGCGGCGAAGATTTTCGAGAAGGTTCTGGAGCAAGATCCCCAGAACCACGCCGCATTGTCGGGGTTGAACCTGGCCCGTGGTCCGGAGACGACCGGACTTTCCGCCATGGATCTGCTCGCCGACCGGTCACTTTCCGGTACCATTCCGGCTGGCCTCACGGCCAAGAAGATTCTCGTCCTGGGGAATTACCTGAAACATCTCAAATCCGCGGTTGAACGGGGCAATGTTCGCTGATCGACTACAACTCGTCCAAGATCGTATTCCCGGAGCTCTGGTGGTCTCTCTGGTCGCCAAGGACGGGATCCCCGTAGAATCCGTCGGCAGTCAGGATGCCGGTATCGACCTCGAGCTCCTCGCCGCGGAGCTGATGTCGCAAGTACGCACCGTCGCACAGAACCATCAGGAGCTGGCCGTTGGCTCGGTCCGGCAGTTCTCGGTGACCACGGACCGGTTTCTCATGATGGTGGGTGCTCTGACCGAAGACTACTTCTTATTGGTGGTTCTGAGCACCGACGGGAGCTGTGGCAAGGCTCGGTTCGAGCTCCGGCGGTCGGTATTGTTGTTCGAAGACGATTTGGTCTGAAGCCAGGAGCCCTGGCGTCTCATTCCAAAGCTGAATCCAGAGTTGTCCCGGCTCTCCCGGGAGCGAGGCCAGGGGGGATCTGCCCCACATGCCGAAGGCTCCGAGCCGAACTCATCGAGAGAAGGAAACGATTGTGCTGACTTTCGAGCAGATCAAGGAGCTGATCGAGCTGATAGCTCGCAACCGCTTGACCGGCATTGAGCTGGAGCGATCGGGCTTCCGTCTCAAGATCGACGGTGAGCAGGCCCAAATCCATCCGCCCGCCACCGCTGGAGCGGCTCAGGCCGTACCCGTTGCGGTGGCCGCACCGGCGCCCATACCCGCTGCGGTGGCCGCGACGGCTCCCGCCCCTGCCGCTCCCGTCGTCGAAGAGGCCGAGCCCGAGGAACCCGCCAACAAGGGGGACCACGTGTTGACCTCACCGATCGTCGGAACGTTCTACGCATCGCCGAACCCGGATGCGCCGCCTTTCGTGAAGGCGGGGGATCGGGTGACCAAGGGACAGGTGGTCTGCATCGTCGAGGCGATGAAGCTCATGAACGAGATCGAGGCCGACGTCGATGGCGAGATCGTCGAGGTCTACCCGAAAAACGAGCAACCCGTGGAGTTCGGAGAGCCCCTCTTCGGGATCCAGACCTGACCCGGAGCCGGCGGCTCCTCCTCGCGTCAGGGGAGGGCGGCCTGGTGAATAGCTGGTCTTGAGGAACATGTTCAAGAAGATACTGATTGCCAACCGCGGTGAGATCGCTCTGCGAGTGGTCCAGGCGTGTAAAGAGCTCGGAATCAAGACGGTCGCCATCCACAGCACGGCGGACAACGACAGCCTGCATGTGATCTATGCCGACGAGGACATCTGTGTCGGTCCACCGGCGTCGGCCAAGAGTTATCTGAAGATCAACAGTGTGATCGCCGCGGCGGAGATCACCGGCGCCGAGGCGGTGCATCCGGGCTACGGATTCCTCGCCGAGAATGCACACTTCGCCGAGGTGCTCGCCGAGTGCAACATCGGCTGGATCGGTCCGCGGGCGGAGACGATCCGGGCGATGGGGGACAAGGCGAACGCCCGCAAGGTGGCGATCGAGGCCGGGGTTCCGGTGCTGCCGGGCAGTGCCGAGCCCCTCGCCGACGCCGCGGCAGCGGCGCGGCTCGCCGAGGAGGTCGGCTACCCGGTGATCCTCAAGGCGTCGGCCGGCGGCGGTGGCCGTGGTATGCGGATCGTCAAGGAGGCCTCCGAGATCGAGAGTCAGTTCGCGACCGCCAGCCGGGAAGCCGAGCTCGCATTCGGCGACGGCTCCATGTACCTGGAGAAGTTCCTGGTTCAGCCGCGCCATGTGGAATTCCAGATCTTCGGCGACCAACACGGCAATATTCGGCACCTCGGCGAGCGGGAATGCTCGATCCAGCGTCGGCACCAGAAGCTCCTCGAGGAATCGCCCTCGGTGGCGGTCGATGCCGATCTACGCGAACGCATGGGGAAGGCCGCGGTCGATCTCGCCCGAGCGGTGGGATATGTGAACGCCGGCACCGTGGAGTTCCTGCTCGACCAGGACGGCAGCTTCTACTTCATGGAGATGAATACCCGAATCCAGGTCGAGCACCCGGTCACGGAAATGGTCATGGGAGTCGACCTGGTGAAGGAGCAGCTGCGGGTGGCGGCCGGAGAGGAGCTCTCCTTCCGTTCCGGGTTGAAGCCTCGGGGGCATGTGATCGAGTTCCGGATCAACGCCGAAGATCCCGAGAAGTTCACCCCTAGCCCGGGGAGGATCGAAACCCTGCATCTGCCCGGTGGCCCGGGGGTCCGGGTCGACAGCCATGCCTACCAGGAGTACGTGGTGCCTCCCTACTACGACTCGATGGTGGCGAAGCTGATTGTCCAAGGCAGCAATCGGGAGGAGGCGATCGCCCGCGGGCTGCGAGCCCTGGACTTCTTCGTCGTCGAGGGGATCAAGACCACGGTGCCGCTGCACAAGCGACTGCTCAAGGACGAACGATTCTGCCGCGGAGACTTCTCCACCCGTTTCATGGAAGAGTTCCTCGCCCGATAGGGCCCGAGCAGCGAGGCCGTCGCACCCGTGAGCTCCGTCACCGCTCCTCGGCTCTATGCCATCGCCGATCGCGGGGCTCTGGGAAATCGGCCTCTTCCCGACGCGGTGGTGGCTCTCGCCGCGGGCGGGGTCCGCTGGATCCAGATCCGTGCCAAGACGATTCCCGACCGCGAGCTCTTTGCTCGGGTCGAGGAGTGCTGCCGCCGACTCGAGGGAACCGGCGTTTCTCTCTGGATCGACGACCGGGTCGATCTGGCCGCCCTGCTGCCGGTGTACGGAGTGCACCTCGGCCAGGAAGATCTGCCGCCCGGGGACGCCCGGAAGATCGTGGGGCCCGAGGTCCGGATCGGCCGTTCGACCCATGATCTTCGGCAGGTGCTAGAGGCGGAAGAGGATCCGGACGTCGACGTGGTCGCCGTGGGGCCGGTATTCGAAACCCGTAGCAAGGAGCGGCCCGATCCGGTCGTGGGGCTCGAGGGAGTTCGCGAGGCCCGTGCTCACACTCGCAAGCCTCTGGTCGCCATCGGCGGGCTGGGCGCCTCGAATCTAGGAGAGGTGCTCGCCGCGGGTGCAGATTCGGCAGCCATGATCGGTGCTTTCTGCCGAGGGGAGATCGTCGAGAACTGCAGCCGCCTGCGCCGGGCGGCTGGAGAGGGGGTCTGATGAGTCGAGTCGAAGAATTCGGAAGTCGTTGGGGGCTGGTGATCGCGACCCTCGGTATGGCCGTGGGAACCGGGAACATCTGGCGGTTCCCGCGAATCGCCGCCAGCAACGGCGGGGGAAGCTTCCTGGTGGCCTGGGTGATCTTCCTCTTCCTGTGGTCGATTCCGCTGATGATCGCCGAGTTCGCCGTCGGCAAGCGGAACCGCATGGGTACGGTCGGCTCCTTTGTCGCCCTGGGCGGCAAGGGATACGCCTGGATGGGCGGATTCGTCGCCCTCTGCGCTACCGCGATCATGTTCTATTACTCGGTGGTCACGGGCTGGTGCTTCCGGTTTCTGCTCGCAGCGAGCACCGGGCAGCTGCGGGACGAGGGCTCTTCCGAAGAACTCTGGACGGGCTTCGCTGGGCAGCCGATCTCGGTGGTGACCCACCTGCTCGCCCTCGGGATCGGCGTGAGCGTGGTGTGGTTCGGGGTCAAAGGGATCGAACGGGTCGCCAAGGTGTTGATCCCCAGCCTGGTGGTCATGGTGGTGATCCTGGCGATTCGTGCCGTGACCCTGCCCGGGGCGGAGAAAGGGCTGGCCTTCCTCTTCACTCCCGACTGGGGAGCGCTCGCCACTCCCAAGATCTGGCTCGAAGCTCTCACCCAGAATGCCTGGGATACCGGTGCCGGTTGGGGGTTGATCCTCACTTACGCCATCTACATGCGAGCGCGGGAAGACGTTGCGCTCAATGCCTTCCTGGTCGGCTTCGGCAATAACTCCATGTCCCTGCTGGCAGGGATCATGGTGCTGTGCACGGTCTTCGCCATCAATCCCGGGGCGCAGGAAGAGATCGTCGGTGCGGGCAACGAGGGGTTGACCTTCATCTGGATGCCCCAGCTCTTTGCGGCCATGCCCGGCGGTGGGGTTTTCATGGTGATCTTCTTCACCGCCCTCTCCTTCGCGGCTCTGACCAGCCTGATCGCCATGTTGGAGCTCGCCACGCGGGTTCTGATCGACGCCGGGATCGAGCGCAGGCATGCGATTCTGGG
Source organism: uncultured Thermoanaerobaculia bacterium (assembly GCA_964565225.1). Lineage (GTDB taxonomy): Bacteria > Acidobacteriota > Thermoanaerobaculia > Multivoradales > J023 > CAZMEL01. The sequence goes on from CAZMEL010000031.1 coordinate 15,443, forward strand.
AGTCGGCTTGGCCGGTCTGGTCTTCGGGCTGCCTTCGGCCCTGTCGATGGAGGTTTTTCGCAACCAGGACTGGGTCTGGGGCGTGGGACTGATGTTGTCGGGCCTCTTTTTCGCCATCGCCGCCCGAAAGTTCGGTCTAGAGAAGCTGCGAACCGAAACGGTGAACGGCGAAGGGAATGATTTGCCGATCGGCCGCTGGTGGGTGGTATTGGTGGGAATCGTCGTCCCCGTCGAGGCCGTGACCCTGATGATCTGGTGGCTCTACGAGGCCAGAGGTTGGGATGTCGAGGGCTGGCTCGACCCGATGGGAACCTTCAGTGTCGGTACGGTTCTGGTGCAGTGGGCCGTGGCCATCATCGCCTTGCTCCTGCTCAATCGCTTTTTGGCCGGACGTCTCACGAAGGTGCCGGCGGAGGCTCGAAAATGACCGGTAGCGCGATCGCCTTCATGATCCTCGTCTGTGGTGTGGTCTGGGGCGGGTTTCTCTTGCTGCTCCTGCGCGCCGTGCGTTCCGAGGGCAAGAAAAGCTCTGGATCTCCGTCTCGGTGAGCCGAGGAAGCGATGGGGTGGTCGGGAATCGAAACATCTATCTCACCGGGTTCATGGGCTCGGGGAAAACGACCGTCGGCCGTCGGCTGGCACACGAGCTTTCCTGGGACTTCGTCGATCTCGACGAGGCGATCGAGGCCCGGGCCGGGATGTCGATTCCTCGGATCTTCGCCGAGCGTGGGGAGGAGAGCTTTCGCGAGCTGGAGAGCCGGTGTCTGCGCCGCGAAGCGACCCGGGAGGAGCCCGCGGTGATCGCCACCGGCGGAGGCGTCGTGCTCGACCCTGGCAACCGACAGGTGATGGACGACAGCGGCCTGATCTTCTGGCTGCATCCTTCGTTCGAGGTCATCAGCGCACGTCTGGGCAAGTCTTCCCGAGCCAGGCGCCCTCTCTTCTCCGACGAGGAGAAGGCCCGGGCCCTGTACCGGCAGAGGCTGGACGTATACCGAACCGCAACCTACGAGATCCCTGTGGAAGCCGACGAGACAGCCTCTGACGTTGCTGCTAGAATCTCTTTTTTCGTACGAGGGAAGTCTTGCGATACCTGGTAATTTCCGACATGCACGGCAACTGGGACGCCTTTGCCGCGGTGCTGCGGCGAGTGCGTCGCAAGCGCTTCGATGCGATTCTGGTGCTCGGAGACCTGGTCGGCTACGGAGCCGGACCCAACCAGGTGGTCGAGGCGGTCAAGAACCTCGAGGGCGACGTCTACGTGGTGCGAGGCAACCACGACAAGGTGGTCTGTGAGCTGGAGGACGGCTCGAATTTCAACCAGCCGGCCCTCGCCGCTGCCCGCTGGACCACCGATCGCCTGACCCCTGCGAATATGCGCTACGTTCGGCAGATGCCGGTCGGGCCGATGGAGGTCAGCCCCGAGGTCCACATCTGCCACGGCTCGCCCCTCGACGAAGACACCTATGTCTTCTCGATCTACGACGCCTACGAGATCTTCAGCAACTACAAGGCGCCGGTCGTCTTCTTCGGCCATACCCACATCCCTTCCCTCTTCGCTCTGCAGTCGAAGGGGATCGAGGTGGCGATGGTGCAGGGAGATTCCTTCACCCTGAAGCTGGAGGAGGGCAATCGCTACCTCCTGAATCCCGGCTCCATCGGCCAGCCCCGAGACCGGGATCCCCGCGCCTCCTACATCACCTACGACACGGAATCCCGCACCGTGCGCTGGCAGCGGGTCGACTACGCCATTGCCAAGGCCCAGGAGCGGATCCTGCGCTCCGGCCTGCCCAAGGTTCTGGCGGATCGGCTTTCCCTGGGAATCTGACGCGAGCTCACTCGTCCGTCCCGCCGGCCCCTCCCCTCCTGCTTCGTCGTCCCGGGGAATTCTCTCGGGAGGGCGCGGATGTCGTCGATTCTCTCGCTACAGCTGCCCGATCTCTTCCAGCTTGCGGGCGTTGCGCAGCCGGTTGATGGTGGCGAGGATGCCGCCGGCGAGCACCACGTAGAGGCCGTACCATACGAGGTTGATCAGCGGTTTCTCGGTCACGTCGATCGACAGCTTGGCGGGAATCGGCTCGGTCTGGATCCCGGCGATGTCGAGCTGGATCTGGCCGTTGCGCGGGGTGATGCCGGTGAGGGCGATCCAGCCGCCTCCCGGTAGGGCGATCGGCGGCGTCTCCACCCGGCCGTTGGGGTCGAAGCGGTAGATCGGCCGCACCAGCTGCGACTCGGCGCCACGGTTGATCTGCACCGAGGCACCGATGGTGACCTGCTGGCCCGCGGCGAGCTGATTCATCGGGTTGCCGGATTCGGTGAGATCGAAGTCCACGAAATGAACCTCGACATCACCGGCCGTGGCCGACTGGCCCTTGGCGAGCTGCAGGCGTCGATCGATTCCGGGCGGCTGCCCCGGCTCATACTGGATCGGCGAGATGTAGAAGTCTTGGAGCAGGGTCTTCTGCACGTGGGGGTTGGCCATGAGCTGTTTCGTGCGATCGTTCACGAAGAGCTTGGGGTAGGCCATGTAGCGATAGCCGTCGTCGCGCACCACCTCGACCTCCATGGCCTCCTTTTGGTTCCCCTGGCGGGGCACGAACCGTTTGAAGGTGAGGGTCAGATCGCCGACTTTCTGGGGCACGTTCTGCTCCAGGGTGACCTTGCGACTGAAGTCGTAGGCGGAGGAGGCCAGCACTCCGAGGAACATGATGCCGACTCCGACATGGGCGAAGTATCCGCCCGCGCTGAGCAGCCCACCGGCGCCGGTGGCCTTTTCGAAGGTCTTGTGCAGGTTCGACGCCAGAGCCGTGGACGCGAGAAAGACGAAGAGCAGATCGAAGCCCTGGGTGACCCCGCTGGCGGCGGCGATACCCAGCCCCACGAGGCCGAAGACCAGGCTCGGAACCAGCTTGCGAGCTACCTGCTTGGGCGGAGTGCCCTTCCAGGTGAGGAAGGGCACGACAGCGAGCAGGAAGACCATCAAGAAGGCGAGGGGAGTGTTGACCCGGTTGTAGAAGGCCGGACCCACCTGCCCCGGATTCTCCATGAAGCTGGTCAGGATCGGTGCCGAGGTGCCGATGGTGATGATCAGCGCCGAGACGCTGACGACCACGGTCGACATCACCAGGAAGAAGCCGCGCGAGAGCAGCGGATCTTCGTTGCTCCTGGTGGGAACCTTGGGCAGACGCAGGACCAGCGCAGCGATCGACATCACCGCGAAGAAACCCATCATGAAGATCAAGAGGCCCGAGATGCCGAGGTCGACGAAGCTGTGCACCGAGAAATCGGCCAGCACGCCGGAACGGGTGAGGAAGGTCCCGTAGAGCACCGAGAGGAAGAGCAGGCAGGAGAGCACCAGGTTGAGCCGACGGTAACGTCCCTTGGTGCGCTCCAGGTGGAGCCCGTGGATCAGCACCGTGCCGATCAGCCAGGGAATCAGCGACGCGTTCTCCACCGGATCCCAGCCCCAGTATCCACCCCAACCGAGGGTTTTGTAGGCCCAGTAGCCGCCCATCAGGATCGCGGTGCCGAGCACCAGGAAACCGCCGAGGGCCCAGGGAAAGGCTCTGGCCGCCCAACGCCGCGTGTCTCCCGACCACAACGCCGCCATGGCGAAGCTGAAGGGGATGGCGGCGGCCGCATAACCGATGAACATCACCGGTGGATGAATCACCATCCAGTCGTCTTGCAGCAGGGGATTGAGCCCGGTGCCGTCGACAGGTGCCTCTTCGAGCATCACGAACGGGTTCTCCCGCACGAGAATGAAGAGCAGGCCGAAGAGGGTGAGCAGGTAGACATACATCACTGCGGGCTCGTCCTTGCCGGCGCTGCGCGACAGGGGAACCCCGAGCAGCGCGGCCCAGAAGAGCCAGATCAGGAAGCTACCCTTCTGGCCCGCCCAGAACGAGGCGACCTGGAAATGGAAGGGGAGGTCGAGACCGGAGTACTGGTGCACGTACTCGATCCGAAAGTCCCGCCGAGCGAGGCAGAAGAGGAGAACTGCCGAGCAGAGAACGATCGACAGGGTGAAGAAGAGGTAGCCACGGCGGGCGAAGCGCAATGCACCCACGTCGCCCCGCAGGTTCTGGGAGTAGCCCCAGAGAGAAGCGATAGCGAAGAATACGGCACACCACAGGGTCATCGCCCCGGGCAGGTACAGGTGGGAGACATAGTCCAGCATGGAAGCCCTCGGCCCCTGTCGGAAATTTGCGTTTGATGTCTGCGCTGGCGCGCTCACCCTTCCTCGGGCGGGCGTCGGCCGGCTGTCGGATCAGCCGTAGCTCTTGGCTTCGTCGCCGTAGCTCTTGGTCTCGGCGTCCTCGAGGCCCTGGTACTTGCTGGGGCATTTCACCAGCAGCTTGTTGGCCGCGAACTCTTCGATCGCGGGGTCGTACTGGCCGATGGCGACAATGCTCACTGCATCCTCGAAATTGGCCGGCTTGACCCCTTCATAACGCACGCGAAGGGTCTCTGCGGTTTCCTCGTCCACCAGGGTGAAGTGCAGGGAACCCTCTTCGGAGTCATACGAAGAGCTTCCCTTCTCCAGGCCACCCGCGACCTGCACGGTGCGCTCGGACTTGAGGGCGACCTCGTAGGGAACGTAGGGGGTGAGGGAATCTTTGAACTCGGAATAGGAGAAACCGGCGAAGATCACCAGCAACAGGGCTCCTACGCCGTAGTAGAGCTTCTTGGATACCATCAGTCCTTCTCCTTTCGGCGGAGCTTCTGCTCCAGGCGGAGCAGGTAGAGAAAGATACCGGTCCAGATGATCAGGTTCGTGGCCGCGAGCCAGAGGGCGCCACCTTCGTTCAATGTCTTCGAGCCTCCAGGATCTTCGTCGTCAAGCCATACCGTCGAGGGTTTGTTCCTCGGCTTCTTCCAGGGCCAGAGACCGTCGTCGCAGATCGTGCATCCAGAAGAAGAGGGCCGTGAAGCCGATGATTCCAGCGATCACCACCATCCCGATCCTTGGCTCCATTTCGGCCGAGGCGGGTTTGGGATGCAGCGAGAAGCTGGCCATTCGCGGAAGAATGAAGAAGAGGAAAGGGGCGACGATGAATCCCAGGGCCGCATAGGCGGAAGCCAGACGGGCTCTGGTTTCGGGATCTTCGATAGCGCCGCGTAGAGAGAGGTAGGCGCCGTAGAACAACAGGGCGAGGGCGATCGAGGTCTGCCGGGGGTCCCAATTCCAGAAAGCTCCCCACTGCACCTGGGCCCAGACCCCCCCGGTGACGGTTGCGAGAATGCAGAAGAGGGTTCCCACCTCCACCGCGGCATGCCCGGCATGGTCGTCTTCGGGGCGTCGGAACCGGAGGTACTTCACCGACCACCAGGCCGCGGCGAGAAAGGCGAAGAACGAGGCGACCGCCACGGGAACGTGGAAGAACACGATGCGGCTCGATTCCGGGCTCTTGCCGTCGAGCCCGGCGAACCCGGCGGAGATCGGGGCATAGAAAAACGCCGCGAGAATGGTCGCGGAGAGCCAGAGCCAGATCGACCAGTACCGTAGGTTCTTCATCGTTTTTTCGGTGTGGCTCGAGAGGCGTAGAAAGCCCTTCGAGCTACCCTTTCATGCCTTCGCCGATTCAAGGATTCCAGATGGGAGGGAACAGCATGAAACCGGCTACGGTCAGGGTTCCATCATATAAGAATGCCATCTTCAGGGCTACCGAAGAACGCTCCAGCAGCACCGGGTCGGCAGAGCCTGCGCCGATCGTGGCCTCGATGGCGAATTTGAGCAGCGGCAGGAGGATGGGAAAGGCGAGAACCGCGAATAGAGGGCCTCGGACCTGGGTCTGTGCCACCATGGCGGCGGTCAGGGTGCTGCCGATGGCCAGCCCGTAGCCACCCACCAGCAGGCTCAGGACGAGGGGCTGCACACTGGCCACCGGCACCTGCAACATGCCGATATAGAGGGGCACGACCAGCACCTCGAGGGCCAGGATCAGGGTGAGATTGAAGAGAACCTTGCCCATGAAGAGGCTGCTGGGCCGGGCCGAGAGACGTAGGGCGATGGCCGTGCGGCTCTCCTCCTCGGCCACGAAGGTCCGCGGCAACCCGGCGCTGGCGGCGAAGAGCAGGATCAGCCACAGCATCACCGGCAGGAACGGCTGGGCTTCTTCGGAGGTTCCGGCAGGGCCGAGGGCGATGCTCACCACCACGAGAGTCGTGAAGGCGAACAGCCCGACGGTGTTGAGGCCGTAGCGGGTGCGCAGCTCGCAACGCCATTCCTTGCGGAAGATGGCCGCGACCTCAGCGGTCCAGGTCGAGATGTCTCGCCACATGGGGCAGCTCCAGCCGGTCGGGATTGGCGACCACCGCGAGGCCGTCGTCGAGGTGCTCTTCGAGGAGCCGCGAGACGTCGCGCCGGCCGGGGGCGTCGAGGTTTTGCAGGGGCTCGTCGAGCAGCAGGATCTTCGGTCGATGGAGGAGCGCCCAGGCCCAGCGCAGGCGTTGTCGCATGCCGGAGGAAAGGGCGCCGGTCAAGCGATCGTGGGGAAGTCCCAGATCGTCGAGCAGCTCGCGCCCCCGCGCCTCTCCGATCCCCCGCAACCGCGCCGTGAACTCGAGGTTCTCCGCGGTGGTGAGCTCGGAGTAGAGCTCCAGGTCGGGGGAGACGAAACCCACCGCCAGACGCCGTGCTTCGACGTCCAGCTCTCGTCCTGCCACCCGGCAGTCGACGGTTCCACGCTGCGGCGCCATCAGGCCCGCGAGGCAACGCAGCAGGGTGCTCTTTCCGGAGCCGTTGTGGCCCGTGACCAGCAAGAGCTCGCCGGCAGCTGCTTCGAGGTCGATGCCCTGGAGCACCCGGAGGCGGCCGAAGCCGCGGGTCAGTCCCTGGGCGCGGATCCAGGTTGAGATTGCGGAGGGCATGCGGGATTGTAGCCTTTTCGGGGTAGGATTCCGGCGACATGTCGGGATTGTCTTGTTTTTCGATTCCTCAGAGAAAGACCGTGAAAGAGAGACCGATTCGGCGACGGATGTCGACACGATTGCTTCTGCTGGCGGGTTTGCTGGCGACCACGCTCGGCTGTGCCACCATCCAGGGGCCGCCTCCCGGCTCGCCCGCGACGCCGGGTTTGCCGGCTCCGTCCGCGGGGCCCGATGTCGAGGCCCGGGCGCTGCTGCTCCTGCTCGAGGATCGGCGACTCTACGAGCCGGTGTCCCTGTTCCGGGCCCTCGAGGGTGGACCCGAGCTGCGGCGCGCGGCGGCCCTGACTCTCGGTCGCCTCGGCGACCCTCGGGGTGGCCCGACCCTCGAGCTGCTCCTGGCCGACGACTCCGCGGCGGTGCGTCGGACGGCGGCATTTGCCCTCGGGGAGTTGGGCGAGCTCGGGTACACCAAAGGAGCCGGCCCCCTGCTCGGTGCCACCCTCGATACCGACCGTGAGACCGGCCGCCTGGCGGTAGAGGCCCTGGCCAAGACCGGCGTATCCCTGGAATCGGTGATCCAGCGGCTGATCACCGGCGCCACCGAAGAGCTCCTTCCTCGCCTGGTGCCGTCGCTCTTCCGCTTCGAGAGTGAAGCGGTCGTGCGTTGGGCGGAGCAGGGTCTCGAGCTCGAGGACGACCGTCTGCGAGCTCTGGCAGCCTATGGCCTGGGGCGTGAGCCCAGGGCCGCCGGGGCGCCCCTGTTGCGGCAGCTCCTCGCCGATCCCGATCCCTGGATTCGGGGCTGGGCCGCCCGCGGCCTCGGTGGGGTCGGCTACCGCTCCGACCTCGATCTGCTGCGCCCGCTGCTCGACGATTCCGAGCCCGGGCCGATCATCCAGGCTCTGCGGGCGACCCGGCGACTGATCGCCGCGGGGGCGGCGGCGCCTCCGGAGGCATGGCGGCCGCGCCTGCTCGAGCTCCTGACCGATCCTCGACCCGGGGTCCGCCTCACCGCCATCGAGGTCTCGGCCGTGTGGCTGCTCGATACCGACCTCGGCGCAGCCCTCGAAGTCTTCGCCACCCAGGGCTCGCGGCGGGAACGGGAGCTGGCGTTGCTCGCCCTGGCAGAAGGGGAAGACCCCCGAGCCGCGGCGCTGGCCCTGCGCTTCGCCGCCGAGCACGATCCGGCCCTGCGCCGCCGCGCCGCGGAGGCGGCGGGTTTCTTTCGTTCTCTCGAGGTTCTCGGGCGCCTGTTTCGCGATGTCGACCCCGGGGTGCGGGTGGCGGCGCTCGAGATCTGGCTCGAGGTCGAGCCCGAGCTCGCCATCGGGCTCGTGGAGCTGGCTCTCGGCGACGAAGACCCGGTGGTGCGGGCGAGCGCCCTGGGCTGGCTCGAGGAGAACCCCGAGTTTCCGGCCTCCGAGCTCTGGACCGCGGCGCAGAGGGCCCGCGCCGATCGCCTGCTCGATGCAAGAATCGCCTCGGTCCGGGCCCTCGCCGCCCGGGCTCGGGCTCACGCCGAGGAAGCAGAGGGTATCGAGATCTACCTCGCCGAGCTGGCCAAAGAACCCGAGTTCCTGGTGCGGCGAGAAGCGGTCCGGGCCCTCGAGTCCCTCGGCGTCGAGCCGCCTCGGCTGGGGGGAGTGAAGAATCGCAAGTCTGTGGAGTCCTACCGCCAGGTGGTGCGCAGCATGTCCGGCAAGCGTCGGGTCGAGATCCACACCGCGCGAGGGGTGATCACCGCCGAGCTCGACTGTCCCCAGGCGCCGCTCACCTGCGTGAGCTTCTTGCAGCTGGCGGCCCAGGGCTTCTACGACGGGCTGGAGCTGCACCGGGTGGTTCCCGACTTCGTGGTCCAGGGGGGAGATCCCCGTGGCGACGGAGCCGGCGGGCCCGGCTACACCCTGCGAGACGAAATCGGCCTGCTGCGTTTCGACCGGCCCGGTGTGTTGGGCATGGCACACTCCGGCCCCGACACCGCCGGCAGCCAGTTCTTCATCACCCTCTCGGCGCAACCCCATCTCGACGGCACCTACACCGTGTTCGGCTCGGTGGTCTCGGGAATGGAGGTCGTGCACGAGCTGGTGCAGGGCGAGCGGATCCTGAGAATCTCGGCGGTTCCGGGCTGAGCTGCAACCTTTCCGCGCGGACGTACGTACTAGCCGATGTCGAAGGAACCGATGCAATCCACAGATGAAGAAATGATTGTGTCGATTCTCGCCGGCGAGGTAGAGCTTTATTCCGAGCTGATCGCTCGTTATCAGGGGCGTCTGGTCAACTATCTGTACCGGATGCTCCGCAACGAGGAGGATGCCCACGATCTGGCGCAGGAGGTCTTCTTCAAGATCTACGGGGCGCTGGATCGGTTCAACCCCAAGTATCGTTTCTCGACCTGGCTTTTTCGGGTGGCCCAGAACGCGGCCATCGACAAGATCCGAAAACGCCGATTGAAGCTGGTTTCGATCCACCGGCGAGACGACGATAGCGAAGGGGGCGACTGGGACCTCCCCGGTAACGAGCCGACGCCCTATCAGGAAGCTCGAAACGTCGAGCGAGGAGCAGCGATCAAACAAGCGATAGAAGACCTGCCCTGGGAATATCAGGAGCTGATTACTTTGCGGCACTATGGCGAGCTCTCGTATGAAGAAATCGCAAAACTCAAGGGCATGCCGCTCGGTACGGTGAAGAACAAGCTCTTTCGAGGCCGTCAGATGCTCAAGGAACAACTCTGCGACTATCTGACGGACTGATTCGGTTGCGAGGCCGAACGATGGAAGAGTGGATGGGGAACAGGTAGATGAAGGAAATCGACGAAGCGACGATCAGTCAGTGGCTGGATCTGGACCTCGAGAACGAGCTCGAGCCAGCCTCCAAGCGTGAGCTCGAACAGCAGCTGAAGGCCCGGCCCGAGCTGGTCGCCGAACAGCGCATGATGGCCGGCCTGCACGAGATGTTGCACCAGAGCAAGATTGCAGTGCAGGAAGATTTTTCGGCCCGTGTGATGGAGAGCCTGCCGGAGCCCGCGTGGAGCCCCCGCCAGACCTCGGGCTGGCTGAGCGTCTGGGGATTTCCCGCCGCGCTCGTGCTCAGCCTCGGAATCGGCGCCTTCCTGATCCTCGGCGGATCCGCCGCCGACAGCCACATGGGCGGCATTTTCGGAGCCGTTGCCGATCTCCTGACCTCCACCCTGCTCGCCGGCTCGGGTCTTCTCTTCGCCACCTGGCGTGGCATCGGTTTCGGGGTCGAAGAGCTCCTCGGGGGCTCGAAGTGGAATCTCGCGGCCTTCGGTGCCGGGGTGCTCTGCCTCAATCTCCTTCTCTACTCCCTGCTCAAACGCCGGTCGGCTCGGGTCGCCGAGGTGGTTTCCGAGTCGAGCCCGCGACCCGGCTCTCGGAGCTGACCCCGGTGCCTCTGCCGGCTTCTTGGTAAGCTGGTGAGGTGAGCAAATCTTCTCGTGATCCAAGGCCCGGCAACGGGCCCCGCCGAATGGCGTTCCTGCTCCTGATCCTGGGGCTCTTCGCCGGCCTGTCGAGCTTCGTCTCGGCGTCTGCGCCGCAACCTTCCGAATCCCCGGATCTCGCTCCCGCCTACCATCTCAAGAGCGGCAGCCTGGCCCGCCAGCGCATCGTGGTGCTCGGTCGCGACCTGTGGGTCGATGGCGAAGCCCAGAGCCACGCGGTGGCGATCTCCGGCTCGGTGCGGGTCGAGGGGTGGGTCGGCGGCGACATCATCGTGATCGACGGCGACGCCGTTCTCGGCGAGGCTGCCGAGGTGCACGGCGATATCTTCGTGCTCGGCGGCCGGATCGAGACGTCGAAGCACTCCGCGGTCGCCGGCCGCTCCGTGGCCTATCCCGAGGCGACCGACCTCTGGGTGGCCATGATCCAGGGCCCCACCATGGGCCTCTCGGAGTTCTCACCGCTGGTGCTCGGCTCCCGGCTGGCCCTGCTGGCGTTCTGGGCGGCGGTTGCGGCCCTGCTGGTGGCCTGGGCGCAGCGCGAGGTGATCACCACCGCCGAGAGTGTGCGCCGCGAGCCGTTCGAGAATTTCCTCATCGGTATGACCGCGGTGCTGGCCATGGCCCTGACCAGCCTGCTCTTCAGCTTGCTCTCGGGCGCTCTCTTCGGCCTGCCGTTCCTGGTCCTGGTGGCGGTGATCGCCCTGGTGCTACGATTCTGGGGCATGGTCGCGGTGTTCCACGCCCTCGGTGAGTGGGTCGGAAGCCGCTTCCTGACCCGTCCTCCCGCACCCATCACCACGGCGAGCCTCGGTCTCGTCGTTTTGGGTTTCCTGAAATTCCTGCCCTGGATCGGCATCTGGTCGTGGACCATCGCCACCTTCATCGGCGTGGGGGCCGCGCTCAACACGAAGCTCGGACGCCGCGAGGTGTTCTTCCAGGGGCTTTGAGGAGCTAGAAGCATCATGTCCGAGATTCAACGCGTCGGAGTCGTCGGTGCCGGCACCATGGGCCACGGTATCGCCCAGGTGGCGGCCCAATCCGGCTTTCAGACCCTGCTGGTAGATATCGATCCTGCCGCTGTCGAGCGCGGCCTCGCGGGTATCGACAAGAGCCTCTCCCGGCTGGTGGCCAAAGAGCGCCTGAGCGAGGCCGACAAGGCGGCTGCTCTCGACCGCCTCGAGACCGCCACCACCCTCGAGGCCCTGGCCGATTGTGACCTGGTGGTCGAGGCCGTGGTCGAGAAGCTGGAGGTCAAGCTCTCGGTCTTCGAGCAGCTCGACGCCGTCTGCCGCGCCGAGGCGATTCTCGCCACCAACACCAGCTCCATCTCCATCACCCGGATCGCCGCTGCCACGAAGCGGCCGCAACAGGTGATCGGCATGCATTTCATGAATCCCGTGCCGATCATGAAGCTGGTGGAGGTGATCCGCGGCCTGGCGACCGATCAGGCCACCTTCGACGCCGTGGAAGCGGCGGCCGAGGCCATGGGCAAGATCCCGGTCGAGGTCCACGACGGCCCGGGCTTCGTGTCCAACCGCGTGTTGATGCCGATGATCAACGAAGCGGCCTTCTGCCTCTACGAGAGCGTGGGAACCGCCGAGGCCATCGACCAGGTGATGAAGCTGGGTATGAATCACCCGATGGGTCCCCTCGCCCTGGCCGACCTCATCGGTCTCGATATCTGCCTCGACATCCTCCGCGTTCTGCAGGAGGGCTTCGGAGATCCCAAATACCGGCCGTGCCCGCTGCTGGTGAAGAAGGTCGAGGCCGGGCATCTCGGACGCAAGTCGGGGCGTGGCTTCTACGACTATTCCTGAGCCGGCGTCCGGGGCGGCGGCGGGAGGATCTCCGATGTTCTGCCAGATCTGCGGTACCTACAACGATCAAGAGCAAGAGTTCTGCCGCCGCTGCCACCAGCGCCTGCTGGTGATCTCGGGCCCCTACGCCCAGGAATTCGAAGAGTCCCGCGAAGAAGATCCCGAAGGCCAGCTCTCTCTCGACGAGCATCTGCTCGAACGGATCTCGATTCTCGAAGAGGTGGTGAAACGCACCACCGCGACCCTGCGTCATTCTCTCGAAGCCCTGTACAAGCTGGAGCAGAAGATCCTCGTCAACCAGACCGGGATCACCACTCTGCAGGATCTGCTGGAGCGCAAGCGGGTGCTGGCGCGGGAGGAGTGGAGCGAGCTGTGGGAATCGCGGATGGATCAACAGCTCCTGGCCCTCGAGAAGCGAGAGGTGTTCGCCACCGCACGGCCCCGCATCGCGGCCCTCTATCAGGGAGACGAGGCGGAAGAGTTCAGAGGTCTGCTCGAACGGGCCGAAGAGCTCCTCCGGGGTTTCGACATCGTGGGCGCGGTCGAGGTGCTCGAGAGCGCTCTGCATCGCGACCCGGGCAACCACGAGCTGGCTTTCTTCCTCGGCGAGACATATTTCAACGAGGAGCAGAGCGAGCAGGCCCTGGCCCATTTCGACCGGGTGCTCGAGATCAAACCCAGCCACTACGAAAGTCTGATCTACGGCGGCGTCCTCTGCCATGCCCGGGGAGACGACACCCGCGCCGAGGAGCTCCTGCGGCTGGCGGTTTCCCAGTATCCGCAGGCCTTCCTGCCTTCGTTCAGCCTCGGGGCGGTGCTCGCCAACCAGGGGCACCTGCAGCAAGCGGTGGTCTTTCTCGAGCGGGCGGTGGCCGCCGAGCCCGAGCCCCAGGCCCATTTTCTGCTGGGTAGCTGCTACCACGAGATGGGCCGGGTCGGTGCGACGATTCGCCACCTGCTAAGAGCGGTGAGCCTCGATCCGACCTTCGCCGAGGCGTACCAGCTCCTCGGGCTCGCCTACCTCGAGCGGCGTTGGGTGCACAAGGCCCAGGCGGCCTATCGCGAGAGCCGGATCCTGCAACCCTTTCAGCTCTCCTACCACGACCTGGTGCAGCTCCTGGCCGAAGCCGACGGGAGCTGGCCCGAGCTGGAGCCGCAGACCCTGAGCTGGCTGCAGCAGGCCGAGGCCTCTCTGCACGAGGGCAGGGTTGGCGAGGCGCTGCACGGCTACCGGCGGGCCCTGGCGCACGACGCCGAAAACCCGGTGCTCCTCACCGCCTACGCCATGGCCTGCCTGGAGCTCGGGCGCATCCGGGAGATCGAGCCGGTAATCGGCAAGGTGCTGGAGCTGGCTCCCGGAGAACGTCTCCGGATCGGTGCCTACACCACCTGGATCGAGGCGTTGCGCAAGGAAGGCAAGTTTCGCGAAAGCAATCGGTTGAGCCGGGTTCTGCTCGGCGAGGAGAGCGACTTCGCCCAAACCGTGGCCTGCTTCGAGCTCGCTTTCAACCTGGCGGAAATGGAGGAAGACCTCGACGAAGCCCTGCGCTATGCGCGCCGGTCGGTGGAGCTCTCGCCTCCGGGGATGGAGAGGGTTCCGCTCACCGCCCTGGGATGGGTCCATTTCAAGCGGCGAGAGTTTCCGCAGAGCATCGAATGTCTCTCTCGGTCTCGCGACCTCGGAGCCTCCGCGGGCTCTCTGGTGTACCTGGGTATGGCGCTGATCGCAGAAGGCAGCCGGGAAGAGGCGCGGCAGGTGTTGCAGGAAGCCCGGGAGCTCGAGAACACCCGAGGTGCCCTGGGAGAAAAAATCCTCGCGGCCTTGAAGGAAGGGGCCCGGATGCTACAAGATCCTCCGGTCCAGAACCGAACCGGAACGTTGAGCGGCGCCGTTCGTCCGTCCGGCTTGTAGAGAGCCCGGCTCGTAGAGAGCCATCCGGCCCGGACCGATCGCCGTTGGGCGCTACTTCTTGGAGAGCCTCATGCGTTGGAGTCAATTCTACCTCTTCACCACCCGCGAGATTCCGAAAGACGCGGAGGTCATCTCCCACCAGCTGATGATCCGTACCGGGATGATCAAGAAACTCGCCGCGGGCATCTACACCCAGATGCCCCTGGGCTGGCGCAGCCTGAACAAGCTCGGCACCATCGTCCGGCGCGAGCTGAACGCCAAGGGCGCCATGGAGCTCTCCATGCCGGCGGTACAGCCCGCCGAGCTGTGGCAGGAGTCCGGGCGCTGGTACGAATACGGCAAGGAGCTCCTGCGTCTCGAAGACCGCCACGGCCGGGCCTTCTGCTTCGGCCCCACCCACGAGGAAGTGATCACCGACATCGTGCGACACGATGTCCGCAGCTACAAGCAGCTGCCCCTGAGCCTCTACCAGATCCAGACCAAGTTTCGCGACGAGATCCGGCCCCGCTTCGGCCTCATGCGGGGCCGTGAGTTCCTCATGAAAGACGCCTACTCCTTCCACGCCGGCACCGAGTCTCTCGACGTGACCTACGAAGACATGCGCGACGCCTACTGCCGGATCTTCGAAGCCTGCGAGCTCGACTACACGGTAGTGGAGGCGGATTCGGGGACCATCGGCGGGTCGTCGTCCCACGAGTTCATGGTGGTGGCCCAGACCGGTGAAGATGCCATCGTGCGCTGCGCCGCCTGCGGCTACGGCGCCAACACCGAGAAGGCGGAGACCGGTGCCCTCGAGGCCCCTCCGGAGTCGAAAGCGGGCGAGCTCGAAACCGTGCCCACTCCCGGCCTGACCACCGTCGCCGAGGTCGCCGAGCTCCTCGGCCTCGAAACCCGGCAGATGGTCAAGACCATGATCTTCAACAGCGAGAAGGAAGAGCTGGTGGCGGTGGCGATCCGTGGAGATCGCGAGATCAACGAGATCAAGCTCGGCAACTATCTCGACGTCAACCACCTGCGCATGGCGACCGACGAAGAAGTGGAGCGGGCCACCGGAGCCCCGGTGGGATTCGCCGGCCCGGTGGGGCTGGCCGAAGGTGTGCGGCTCCTGGCCGACCACACTACGAAGCCCCTCACCTCTTTCGCGTGCGGCGCCAACCAGGCCGACGCCCACTCGATCCACGTACAGTGGGGTCGCGACGCCGAGCCGGCGGACTGGGTCGATCTGCTACTGGCCCAGGAAGGGGACCCCTGCCCCCGCTGCGACGGCACCCTCGAGCTCTACCGGGGCATCGAGGTGGGGCATATCTTCAAGCTCGGCAACAAGTACTCCGAGAAGCTCGGCTGCACCTACCTCGACGACAAGGGCAGCGCCCAGGTCATGGAGATGGGCTGCTACGGCCTCGGCCTCGGGCGCACCCTGGCCTCCGCCATCGAGCAGAATCACGACGACGACGGCATCATCTGGCCGCGTCCCCTGGCGCCCTTCGAAGTGGTGTTGATCTCCCTCAACGCCAAGGACGAAGAGGTGGTCGCCGCGGCCGACGAGCTCTACCGCGAGCTCTCCGACCAGGGGCTCGACGTCTTCTACGACGACCGCAAGGAACGACCCGGCGTGAAGTTCAAGGATGCCGACCTGGTCGGGATTCCCGTGCGTGTCGTGGTGGGCAAGAAAGGCCTCGCCGAAGGCAAGATCGAGCTCTCCCGGCGCCGCGACCGCGAGAAGCTGATGGTCGACCGCTCCGACACCATCGCCAAGGTGGTCGAGCTCTTGGAGGCGTGAGTCCACTAGCCCTTCCCGACGGTCTTCTCCAGGAATCCGCGAATCGTAGCGAGGGTCTCGGGGAGAGACCACATCTCGAGGGCCTGCTCGTCCTGGATGGGGATTTCGGCCTCCATCTGGGCGAGGGCGGGGCCCCGCAGCTGGTTCTTGGTGAAGGCGAAGGCGTGATTGGGGATCGACGCCAGGCGGTTGGCGGCTTCGATGCCCCGGTCGAGCACCTCTTCGGGAGCGGCGAGCTCCTCCACCAGGCCCACCGCGTGGGCCTCGGCCGGGCCGAGCAGCCGGCCGCTGTAGACTAGATTCTGCACGTGGTGTGCCGGGAGGTGGAACCGCATGACCTCGAAGGCCACCACCGGAAACGGCACCCCGACCTTCAACTCCGTCACCCCGATCTTGGCCTTGCCTTCGGTCATCACCCGGTAGTCGCAGGCGGCGGCCAGCACACAGCCGCCGGCGATGGCGTGCCCGTTCACCGCGGCCACGGTGGGGATCTCCAGCGCGAAGAGCCGCCGGACCGTGTTCGAGAGCGCGGGAAGGAAGCGTGCGAGATACTCGTCTCTCCCCTCGATCACCTGGAACAGATCGACGCCGGCCGAGAACATGGTGCCGGTACCGGTGAGCACTACCGCTCCGGGCGCCGGACCCGATTCCAGGTCGTCCAGGTGCCGGCTCAGCTCTTCGAACAGTGCCAGGTCGATGGCGTTGGCCTTGCCGTGCTCGATGCGGAAAATGCGGACTCGATCGTGGTCTTCTCGATGGATCAAGGGAATCTCCTTCCGGGTTGGAGCGTCAATCTACCCTACCCTTCGTCGGGGTCCAAGAGGTCGAGGAACCCGGTTCGGTCACCCCGGAGGCCGCCCACACGCCTGGGGCTCACGGCTCGCAAGCTCGCCAGATCGGCCCGGGCTGCATCCGGTCGCCCCGATGGGGCTCGGAGGGGACTCGAAATCGGTAACAAGTGGCACGGGGATTGCTCATAGATGAATAGCTATGGAAGAGAGGGAGCACACGATCTTGATCGTCGCGCCGGAGGGAGATGCCGGCGATGGCGGGCTGTTGTTGCAGATCCTGCTGGTGGGGGCTCAGCAACCGGGTTTGACGCCGGTGGTCCTGTCGCCCGGTGCGGATCTCTGGGAGACTCTCGGACGCGGTTATTACGATGCGGTGCTGCTCGAGATCGATCCCGGCGACGCCTCACTGGTTCGGCTGCGAGCTCTGCTCCGGGCCCAGCCCGAGCTTCCCGTGGTGGTGGTGTCGAGAGGGCACGACCGCAACCAGATCCGCCAGGCCGTGGCAGCAGGTGCACACGACGCCCTGCTGGTCAGCGAGCTGACCAGCGCGGTTCTCTCGCGATCCCTGCTCTACGCCATCGAGAGGCAGGCCGCCAACGCAGCCCTGCAGCGCCTCGATCGCTACGACTCGCTGACCGGCCTGCTGGCCCATGCCTCGCTGTTCGGAGTGCTCGAACGCCTGCTCGAACGGCGGCGGAATCGCGCCGATTTTCGCTTCGCAGTGTTGGTGCTGGGGATCGACAATCTCCACGAGATCTTGCGCCTCACCAGCCCGGCGTTCTGCGACGATCTGCTGGTGGCCGTGGCCCGGAGGATCGAGCGCCGAGCCCGCCCGGAAGACACCCTGGCCCGGCTCGATCGCAACTGTTTCGCCCTGGTGCTGTGCTCGATCGGTGGAGTGGCCGATGCCCTGAAGGCGTCGGAGCGCCTCCAGGCCCATCTCCAGGAACCCTTCCGGATCCGCCGCCGGGAGACGAGGCTGGCGGCCAACCTCGGCCTCGCCCTGCCCGGGCCCGGCTGTGAAGACCCCCACGAGCTCCTCGGCGAGGCCGTGCTCCGGCTGCGCCTGGCCTGGAATCCGACACCCGGGATCGCCGCCGCCTGAGGTCGCCTGGATGCACCGTTCTCGCTCTTGCGGGTACGAGTTTCGGGATCTGGCAAAGCGGGACCGAGGTGACAATCTTCGGTTCCGAGGCGACAGGATTCGTCAGTCGCCCGCGGAATCTCGGCGCCTGGCGGGTTCGCCGCGGCGGAGGGTGTACAGGTCGTCGGCGAGCAGATCACCGAATTCCGAGACCTCGCCGTCGATCCACTCGACCCGCACGTTCGATACCTCGTTCATGGGTCCCAGGCCGATGTGGACTCGCGGGTCGTTGGCAGCCTGGTAGCTGAACGCCGAGCGCACCTCCCGCACCACGGCCCGGTCTCCGGCGCCGAGCGTGACCCGTGCCCCCAGCGCCACCGAGCCCTCGCGCTCGCGCACATCCAAGAGAATCCAGTGTCCCCGCCCGGTGACGACGTTGTGCAGCAGGTGTGCCGGCCCGTCGAGGTTGACCACGAGGATATCGATCCCGCCGTCGAGGTCGACATCGCCGAAGGCGGCGGCCCGGCTGTTGGCGAGCCATTCGTTCGCGGTGCCTCCCCTGGGCTCGACCTCCGAGAAGGTTCCCGACTCCGTACCGCGGAAGAGGAGATTGGGCTCGGCGAAGGGATTCGGGGCGAGGGGAGGAGCGTCCTGGGCCACGCGCCCGTTGGCCTGGAAGAGATCGAGTCGGCCGTCGTTGTCGAAGTCTTTCCAGGCCATGCCGAAGCGGGTAAACGGGCGGCTGACGGCGGAGAGGCCCGTTTGCACCGTGGCGTCGGTGAAGAATCCTCCCTGGTTGCGGAAGAGGGAGTCCGACTCCTGGTCGAGGTTGCACACCAGCAGGTCGGGATCGCCATCGTCGTCGATATCGCCCACGGTCACGCCCATGCCGGCCTTGGGCTTTCCGTCGAGGTCGACCGCGCAGCCGGCGAGCAGGGCCTGGTCGATGTAGGTGCCGTCGTCTCCACGCATCCAGAGCCGATCGGGCATGCCGTCGTTGGCGACGAAGACATCGGGCCAGCGGTCGCCATCGAAGTCGGAGACCACGATCCCGAGCCCGGTGCCCGGGAGGGTTCCGATGCCGGAAGCGAGGCTCTCGTCGCGAAACGTCCCGTCGCCGAGGTTGCGGTAGAACACGTCGGGCACCGGTGCATCGTAGGCCTGGGGGCTGCAGTAATCGCGGTCGCCCACGTCGTTGAAACACTCGATCTCGCTCTCTCGGCTCCAGCGCAGATAGTTGACCACCATCAGATCCTGGTCTCCGTCGCGATCGGCGTCGAAGAAAGCGGCGCTGGCGCCCCAGCCCGGGTCGCCCACACCCGCTTCGGAGGTGATGTCGGTGAAGCGAAATCCACCGTCGTTGCGCAGGAGCACATTGGGTCCCAGATTGGTGAGGTAGAGGTCGAGGTCGCCGTCGTTGTCGATATCGCCGACCGCAACTCCCATGCCGTATCCCGAATCGTCCGCCCCGCTCTCGGCGCTGCGATCGGCGAAGGTCCCATGGCCGAGGTTCGCGAAGAGGCGGTTCTCACCGTCGGCCTGTACCAGGTAGGCGTCGAGCCACTGGTCGCCGTCGAGATCGACCAGGGCGGCGCCTCCGGCCATGATCTCGGGCATCCACCATCCACCTTCGGCTCCGGAGCGGTGCTCGAAATCGAGCCCCGCGCGATGGGCCGATTCTTCGAACCACGGGGAAGCGTCGCCTCCCGTTTCGACTCCGGGCTCTGTTCCAAAGCAGGCGCCGAGCAGGCAGACGCCGGTCAGCACGGCTCCTGTGGCGACACCACGAGCCGTTCCAGAGCGTGGGCGGAGGGGGAAGATCCCGGTCTCGGTCAAGACAGGCGTTCGCGCAGGGCTTCGAGCTCGTCGCGCTGGGAGCCGCTCGCCGGCAGGCCCAGGGCTTCCGCTCGGTCCAGGGCCTTGCGAGCCGCGCCGGTATTGCCGATCTCGAACTCGCAACGAGCGAGCCCGAGGAAGAGATCGGCGCGGTTCGGGCTCAGGGTCGCCGAGCGGGCAAAGCTGTCGCGGGCGCTGGCCCACAGGCCGGAGCGTACCTGCGCATTGGCCAGGGCGGTGAGAGAGGAAAGACTGTTGGGTGCGAGCTGTACGGCCCGGTCGAGCGGCTCGAGAGCCTTGCGATGCTCTCCGCGATTGAGCCATACGACGCCGATCAGCTCGTGGGGCCGCGGTTTGGTGGGGTCGAGGGCGGCCGCGCGCTCGCCGTATTCCAGGGCCTTGTCGGCTCGGCCGGCCATCAGGTGGACGGCGGCGAGATTCATGACCACGTTGAAGCGGTCGCCATGGCTCGTCTCCAGCTCTTCGAGAAGCTCGAGGGACTCGTCGAGGCGGCCCGAGGCGATATATCCCGCGGCGAGATTGATGCTCGTCATCACGTCCTCGGGGCGTTGCTGGTGCAGCTCTTCGAGCAGGGGAACGGCGCGGTCGACCCGGCCCTTCTGCAACAGGTTCTGCGCCTCCTCACTGCGCTGGCCGAAGCCGACTCGGAAGACGCTCAGAGCCTCGGTGGTGGGATCTTCCCACTCGGGAGGTGATGGCGCGGCGCCGCCGAGAGAGGCGAGGAGCCGGGCGCTGTCGTCCTCTCGTCCGAGCTGGCGGTAGGCATTGGCGAGCAGGAAGCGAGTATAGGAGTCGACCCCCGGTCGGGCCAGCCGGGGCTCCAGGCGAGCGACCGCCTCCGCTGGACGGCCCTGCTCGAGGTCGGCCCGGGCCAGGCCCAGGACCGGTGCCGAGTGCTCGGGATCCCGCTCCGCCGCCCGTGCGAGGCTCTCCTCCGCTTCGGCGAAACGCCCGAGGCCGAGCTGGGTCCATCCCAGGCGCCAATGTACCGAGGGCAGCGCCGGATCGAGCTCGCTGGCGGTGGCGAAGGCGTCGGCCGCGGCGGCGAGGTCGCCCTGCTCCTGCTGGCAGATCCCGATCCGGTACCACGGCAGTGCCTCCCCCTCACCGATGGCGATGGCGTATTCATAACTGGTGATCGCCTGGGGATAGAAGCCGTTGGCTTCGAAGGCCTGGCCCAGAATCCCCCAGGTCTGCTGGTCGCCGGGAGCCGCCAGGGCTGCGGTCCGCTTTTCGTCGATCAAGGCCTGGACGTCGGCGTCCTGGGAGCTGGCCGCCAGGCTCTCCGCGGAGGGCGGAGGTGGAGGAGGGGTGCTGCAGGCGAAGGCCGTCAGGAA
Source organism: uncultured Thermoanaerobaculia bacterium (assembly GCA_964565225.1). Taxonomy (GTDB): domain Bacteria; phylum Acidobacteriota; class Thermoanaerobaculia; order Multivoradales; family J023; genus CAZMEL01. The sequence goes on from CAZMEL010000031.1 coordinate 36,354, forward strand.
GATCAGAACGGCGAGGAAGAGCCGTCCGAAACGGCTCGGGAGCGCGGGAGACGAGTCGTGGGGTTTGGTCGATCTCGGCATCGCCGGATGATGATCGATCGCCGGTTTGTCGTCAATCCTCGCTCCGTTCGCCATGCCTCGCCTCGACGGATCGAGTCAGGGCTCGGCCCCGGGCCGTTCGGCCACCAGGGCGAGTCGTTTGCCTTCGGGGTCGATGGCGAGCCGCGTGATGCCGCGTAGGCCCTGGTCTTCGAGATCGGCGACTTCCTGCCAGCCGCCGCAGGGCTCACACCAATAGGCGATCCGGCTGTCGTCGGCCATCCACAGCTTTCCGTCGGGCGACCAGGTCACGTCTTCCCGGCCGGGGAACGTCTTGGCGATCACGGAAATCTCGTCGCTGGTGGTGTCGATTCGGTTGATGGTCCAGGACGCCTCGGCCTCCGGATCGTTCTTCTGGATGTAGCTGAACGCTTCTTCGCCGGGAATGGAGTGCAAGGCTCGGCCGATGTGGCTGCCCACCTTGCGCGCGGCGGCACCCGGTCGGGTGCGCACCAGCTCGTGGGGCTCGCCGAGCACGAAGAGAATGAGCTCTTTGTTGTCGTTCCAGGCGTGGTACCCCACGGGTTGCAGGTCCGGAAGGATGAGCGAGGGCTCGCCGCCGTCGAGGGGAAGGCGCCACAGGCGCTGGGTGCCGTCGGCCTCGACCCGGATCACGGAGAGGGCGTCTTCCCCGGGAATCGGCGTGGGGGAGTACTCGCTCTCCGGGGTCTCGGCGACTTTCGAGCTCTTTCCGCTCGCCAGGTCGTGGCGAACGATGTCGGTCTGCTCGCCGGACATGGAGGTGTAGAAGAGGCTCTTTCCATCGCTCGAGAAATGAGGCTGGTTGTCGTATCCGTCGCGGTGGGTGAGATTCTCGGCCTTCCCCAGGGTGATCCCGGTGTCGGTTGGCTCGATCGCCAGCAGGAAGAGATCGGTCGAAGGGGCCGGCTCGGCGGAGATGCCTCCGGCCGTGAGCAGGAGCAGGCATCCGGAGAAGGCGAGGGAAGCGACTCGGGGGTGCATGGGTTGGGATCTCCTCACGGATTGCCGCGGGTTCGAAGCATTTCCAGGGGCTCCGCCAGGGCCTCGATCTCCTGGCGGTCTCGCAGGACGTCGAGCCAGCGTTGGGGCAGCCCCTGTACACCCCAGATGGCTCCGGCCGCGCCCCCGGTCACCGCGCCGATCGTATCGGCCTCGCCGGCGAGGTTGATGGCGTCGAGGATTGCCCGCTCGGCGGAATCGGCGTGCAGGCAGCACCAGACCGCGGCTTCCAGGCATTCGACACAGTGGCCCGCATACCCCGAGGGTTGCAGCTCCTCGTAGCGCAGGGAGGGAATCGTCTCGAGGCGCTGCCAGAAGTCTTCCGGCAAGGGCGCCGGTCCGGGGGTGCCTTCCGCCATCGAGCCGGCGTCGGCAGCCCGCTGGCCGGTGGTCAGCGCGGTCTGCCAGGCGGCCCGTGGCTCGACGGCGTCGAGGAGCTCGCGGACGAAGAGGCAGTATACGGCGCAGGCCACTTCCGCCTGGGGATTCCAGTGGGTCATGGCCGAGATCCGGGCGCTCTCGGTGAGCAGGCGCTGCAGGTCGCGGTAGGCGAGGGCCACCGGCAGAGTGCGCATCAGCGAGCCGTTGCCGGCCGCGCGGCCCGACTGGGCCTGTGGGGTGTTGCGCGCGGCCTCGAACCAGCTGCCGGACCCGCCTCCAGCTTCCTGGAAGCTCGCCACCGCCGCCCGGAAGGTGGCGCCGTAGTCTTTCGACCGGTGGGCCCACTCGAGAAAATGGCGTCCGGTGGCCGCTACCGGATCGTCGGGCTCCTCGAGGATTCCCCGGGCGACGCAGAGCGCGAGGCCGGTGTCGTCGGTCCATTCCCCGGCCTCGGACGAGCCCGACGGCATCATCTGGGTGACCCGGCCGTAGCGACGCTTCACCGTGGTCGAGTCCATGAACTCGATCGCGACCCCCAGGGCATCCCCGCAGGCCAGACCGAGCAACGCCCCGGTCGTACGTTCGAACATCAACGATTTCTCCGGATTCAAGGGTTTTCCCACGAGCTCCCCCGATCGGTGAGCGTATCTCGATTTCGAGAGAAGGTGAATCGCGGCCGCCCGATTCGACCTGGTGGAAGCAACAGCGACTCGCCTCGAAGGTATCGGGTGAGGGCAAAGCCCTGCCGGGTCGTCAGAACAAGGAGAGCTGTGCGTCGTCACCGATCACGAAGTCGAAGTCGAGATCCAGGAGCTCGAGGATCGGCTCGGCCACGGGGCGGATCTGTTTCTGCACGTAGTGCTCGTAGTCGAAGCCGCTGCGCTGCTCCTCGGCGGGCTCGGCGCCCTGCACGGTCATCACGTAGTCGATCACCCGGCCCGGCTTGCGGGAGAGCTTGCGGGCGGCCGCGACGTGGGGTGGCGTGGTCGAGGTGTAGGCGTCGAGGCTCTTGCCCAGGCCCTTGCGGTAGGTCAGGAGGTCGTCGAGCCGACCCTGACGGAGATTGGCGACGACGAGGGAGAGGTAGTCGTCGACCGGCTGGGAGTGGAACAGGCGGTGGTAGAGCTCCCGCTGCACTCGTTTGGCCAGCTCGGTCCAGTCGCGCCGCACGACCTCCATACCGGTGAACACGATCTCCGTGTCCTCGCCCCGCCGCACCAGCCCCGCGTACCGCTTGCGAGCGCCGCCACGGCCGTGGCGCATGGATGGCAGGTGAAGCTGGAGGTAGAGGCGCTCCAGCTCCAGCTCCAGCTTGCTCTCCACCCGCCAGGTGGCATCGACATGGGCGGTGAGGTCGTGGTTCAGCCGTGCGACCAGGCGCCGGCCGAGGGCTTCGGCCTCGTCGGGGTCTTCCCGGCCCGAGAGGATGAACAGGCTGTCGGTGTCTCCGTAGAGAACTCTCGGGCCGTAGGACTCGATCCGCGCCTTCGACCACAGCAGGATCTCGCGTCCGAAAGCGGTGATCGCCGAGGCCATGCGCGGCTCGCAGAAACGGCAGCCGGAGGCTCCGAGCACACCGTAGAAGGAGTTCATGAGGATCTTGATGGCGTGGCTCGCCACCTGGTCGCCGGCCTGTTTGGCTTCCTCGCGCCGGGGGAAGAGCTCGTCGAGCAGGCCGGGCAGGATCCCCGCCCGACGGCGGAAGGCCGCACCGTTGGGGGCGACGATCGGATCGTCGCCGGGTCGGGGATCGGAGAGATAGCCGAGAGGATCGATCTGGAAGGTGCGGATCAAGCTGGGATAGAGGCTCTTGAAATCACACACCAGCACGTTCTGGTAGATCCCGGCCTCCGGCTCCAGCACATGGCCGCCGAGATTCGAGGCCCCTTCGTCTTCCCTCGCGCCGACGCTCGGAGCCACCCGGCGGCGTTTCTGCAGGGCCTCGAGGTAGAGAAAATCGAAGGCGGCGATCGATCCCGAGACCCGATCGACGGGCAGGCCGGTGAGCCGGCTCCGCTCCATGGCGAGGTCGATCAGAGCGAGCTCGTCGAGAATGTCGAGAACCAGCCGGGCGTCCTGCAGGTTGTAGTCCACGAAGCGCTGGCGGTCGTTTTCGAAAGTCTCGAGAATCTCGGCGACGCGGTCGTCTCCCGACATCAGCTTGCCCTCGCCGAGCACCTGGCGAGAGACGAAATCGAGGGAGTAGCGCTCCATGGTCACGAAGGAGCTGCGCAGCAGGATCACGCCATCGAGCACGACCCGGCCTTCGAGGCTCGCCTCGGTAGAGCCCCAAGGAACACGTGAGGGACGCAACCGGAGACTGCCTCCCTGGCGTCCGAGAGCGAGGCGGAGGCGCTGGCGTTCGGCGACCTTGGCGAGGAAGCGGAGATCGAAGTCGATCACGTTCCAGCCGGTGAGAATGTCGGGGTCGAGCTGCCGCATCCGTTCGACGAAGGCACCGATCAGGTCGCGCTCCGTGGCGAAGGGCACCGCGCCTCGGGGAACCTCGAAGCCCCTGGGAGTGAGCAGCAAGACCTCGTGGGCATCGCAGCCGACCAGGGCGATCGAGAGCAGGCGGTCGGTGCGTGGGTCGGTCTCGATGTCGATCGAGAGCAGCCGCAACGGCGGATCGGGAGAGGTGACGAGTTGGTCGTGCGCGACGTTCCGTAGCCCCGGATTCTCGTACACCCGGCCGAGGGCGGCGTGGCGGCTCCACGGGCCGTGGATCTCCACCGATCCCCGGATGCCGCGGCGGATCAGGAAGCGGCGGGCGAACCGGACGTCGGCCTCGTAACAGGCGATCCCGCTCTCGACGAGACGATCTCGAAGCGGTGGAGCATCAGACGGGAGGCGCAGGTCGACCCGCAAGACCTCACGGTCGTCGAAGGTGCGGAGCCGGGTGGGTGAAAGAGAGCCGACTCCGAGCCGGCGGGCGCGGTCGGCGTCGCTGGCGGCGATGTAGAAGAACGGGGTATCGCGATCGTCGCGAACCAGGAACGGCTCTCCGTTCGCCAGGCGTCCGAAGAGGTGCACCACCGGTCGTCCGGCCTCCACCCGGTAGGTGGGCTGTACGATGAAGCCACGATCTGCCATCGATTCCCCTGCCGCCGTGGGTCGCTCGAGCGACACACAGCCACCATCGTAAAGGATCTACCGCGTGCTTTGATAAGGTAGGGGCAACTCGACAAGGAGAAACGGTATGGAACAAGAGCAAGGTTGCGGCCTGGGCTGCGGTCTGGTGCTTTTGGCGGTAGGCGTGGTGCTGATGGTGCTCTTTCTACCCTTCATCGGCCTGCCCGTCGGCCTGCTGGCAGCGCTGGTTGCGATCATTATTCTCTTCATGCGCCGGAAGAGGAAACGCTCCGACGACGACGATTGATCGCGCGGCTCTCTCTCGGCGGAGCCGTGTTCCGAGAGAAGAGCTTCAGCTCTTGCGAACCGGACGGGTGGCGTGCCGCGCCAGGATCACCCCGAAGATGGCGAGGGCCGCTCCGACCCCCTGACGCGAGGTGAGGGTCTCGCCCAACCAGAGCCAGGCGGCTCCGAGGGCGATCACCGGCGTGAAATTCGAGTAGAGAGCGGTCCGGGCACTGCCCATCTGGGAGATACCGTAGTTCCAGAAGAAGTAGGAGAGCCCGATCGCCAGCGATCCGGAGAGAACGGCGGCAATCCAGGCGCCAGGGGAGGCCTGCGCCCGGGTGAGCTCCGGCAGGCCGAGGAGCACGAGGGGAACGCTACCCACCAACGTGCTGAAGCTGGTGAAGGTCATGGCTCCGTAGTGCTGGAAGGCATGGCGGCAGAGCACCGTGTAGGCGGACCAGCAGAGGGTGGCCACCAGCACGAGGAGATCTCCGGCCAGGGTGGCGCCGCCGAACCGAAACGTCGCCTCGCGGTCGGCACCGGTGATGATCAGGGAGATCCCGAGCAGAGAGAGAACGATGCCACACCAGCCCAGCGGACGGATCCGTTCCTGGCCGGTGAGGCTGCCGCCGAGAGCGACCCAGGCCGGTACAGTTCCCAGCATCAGCGCGGCGTTGTCGGCGGTGGTGCGCGCGGCTCCGAAGATGAACAGCAGCTGGTAGAGAGAGTTCCCCAGCAACGAGAGCCCGATCAGCCACGGCAGGTGCCGCCGTTCGAAGCTCCAGCGTCGTCCGCTGAGCCGTGCCAGCGTGAGCATCACGAGAGCGGCGGCTGTAAAACGCACCGAGTTGAAGCTCAGGGGATCGAGCTCGGCGAGGGCGAACTTGATCACCGAGAAGTTGACGCCCCAGATGGCC
>CAZMEL010000032.1:0-41713 GCA_964565225.1 uncultured Thermoanaerobaculia bacterium
TTCTCTCCCGTTTACTCACGGGCTAAGGCCTACGAAATTCCTGCCGGGCTCGTCGGCTCGGAGATGAGTATAAGAGAAAGCTCGTGCAGCCGCCGTTCACAGGCTTCTCGTCGATCTTCGCCGAAGATCGGAACCCTGGTGAGGGCCTCCAGGTCGATCGTGCCGTCGTCGCGTCGGGGAATCGACTGGAGAGGGATCCATGCGTCGGGCAGCAGCTCCGGATCGAGGCGCTCGGAAAGTTTTTCGAAGAAGGAGCGAGGATCGAAGGGGCCCTCCGGAATCACAAAGGCGAGGCGCACTCTGCCCGTAGGTGTCTCGCGGCACAAGACGACTTGCTCGGCAATGGCGAGATCGGTCGCCAGGCATTCGGCGAGGGCATCGGACGTGGCCACGGAAAGGGCCCGGCCTGCTAGCGGGTGGGATCGTCCCGTCTCGGGAAAATCCTTCGAGTCCCCGTCTCCCTGGGTCATGGGGTCGTCTCCTCGGATCTGCGGATCTTTCCTAGAGCTCTCCATGGGCCACCCCGGGGACCAGGAGAATTTACAAACATAGGGTCTAGCCTGCCCGCAATGCGAGAGAAAAGGATTCAATCCTCCCTCTCGAGGAATTTGAATCATTCAAATGAAACAAAGGTCGAGCCCAACGGAGCCCGAGCACCAAATTTTGCTTTACAGAAACGGACAGATCGTTCGCACCACAGGTAGCATATCGGACCGATAGGGGTTTGGGAACCGGTAAGAAAAGTGGCTCACGGAGGGCTGTGGCGATCGAGCGCCGGATGTAGGCCGATCATCCCAGGGCTTCTCGGACCTGGTAAGATCGGGCCGAGGGGTGTCAGCAGAGAAAATCATCAAGATTCGGTTTTTTCCAAACGAATCGGGTCCTACGAAGGGCGCCGGATCACGAAAGGTGAGAGGGTACGGATCGTGAACATGACAGAGTTGCTGTCCGATTTGAGCCATCTTGGAGTCCAGCTCTCGGTCGCGGAAGGGCAGCTGAGCATCCGCGCACCGAAAGGAGCGATCAGCCCCGAGCTCAAGGAATCGTTGAACGAGCACAAGCAGTCACTCCTGGCCCTGCTCGAGAGTGGCTCCGAGTCGGCGCCCAACGGTCCGGGAGCCGGTCTGCAGCCTACCTATCTCGAAACGCCTCCGCCGTCCGCGACGTCCCGCCACCAGGAAGGGGCTCCCCTGACCGGAGAGCAGATCCTGGCAAATGCCCGTCGGCTCGGCCCCGAGCTGCGCCGCCGGAGCGACGAGATCGAAGAGGGCCGCCGAATTCCTGCAGACCTCGCCCAGACCCTGCGCGACGCCGGAGTCTTCCGCATCAACATGCCGAAGATCTGGGGTGGGCCGGAGCTGACCTCCATGGAGCAGAACGAGGTCATCGAGGAGCTGTCGCGCGCCAATGCGTCGGTCGGTTGGTGCGCCATGATCGGTTCCGATTCGGGCATCATGTCGTCGTATTTCGACGACGACCTCGCGCGCGAGATGTATCCCCGGCTCGACATGGTGCAGGCGGGTTGGTACCTGCCGGTCGGCCAGGCACACAAGGTACCCGGCGGCTACCGGGTCAGCGGCAAGTGGGCCGTCGCCCGTGGCTGCACGCATGCCGACTGGATGAGCGCCGGCTGCATGGTCTACGAGAACGGCAAGCAGATGATGACCCGAACGGGCGTTCCGGAGTGGCGGGTCGCGGTGGCCAAACCTTCGGAGTTCGAGCTCCTCGACACGTGGCACACCACCGGTCTGCGCGGCAGCGGTAGCCTCGACTACCGCTGTGAGGATCTCTTCGTTCCGGCCGAGCGCACTTTCAGCTTCTACGAGCCGCCGAAACGCCCGGGCGCCCTCTACAGCAGCCCCGATACCTACCTGCGCAAGATGCCGGGAATCCCGCTGGGCATCGCCCGCGACGCCATCGACACCGTGGTGGCGTCGATGGCCGACAAACGCGAGGTACCCACCGGGCGTCCGTATCGCGACATGCCTCGGGTGCAGAGTGCCATCGCCCAGGCGGAGGGGCTCTACGGCGCTGCCCGCGCCTTTCTCTATTCGTCGCTGGAGGCGCAGTGGGAGAGCCTGGAGGCTCAGCAGCCGTTGACCAAGAAGATTCGAGCCGACCTCTGGCTGGCCCGGATCAACACCTTCCAGAGCGCCCGCCAGGTGGTGCAGCTGATGTACGACACCGTCGGCGGCGGAGCGATCTACAGCCAGAAGAGCCCGCTGGACCGCCATTTCCGCGATATCCAGACAATCTGCCAGCACATCGCGGGTCAGGCCAAGAGCTGGGAGCCGGTAGGAGCGATGATGCTCGATCCCACCGGCGCGACCCAGGTGCCGTTCCTCTGATTGCGGCGCCTGGGCTCGGCGGACACGACACTCGGCTCAGGGGTTGGCGTTGGACCACCGCGTGGTATTGCCGGACTCGAATCCGTCGGTGAAGATCGAGCTCGGGCTCACCAGCCGGTAGATCGGGCCGAAGACCGAGCCGGCGTAGATCTCGCCGTCCGGCGCTTCCTGCAGAATGCCGAGGAAGACCTGCGGAGCGGTCAGCTCCACCGCACCCGTCCAGCCGCCCTTGCCGTCCTCGGTGGCCACATAGATGTCGCCGTTGCAGAAGTTGGCGTAGAGGTAGGAGCCCCGTAGCCCGCCGATCACCGAGCCGCGATAGCGGTAACCGCCGGTCACGGCTCCGCCACCACCCGCCCCGTTGAAGCAGTCGCCAGGGTTGTGATCGAAGGTGAGGATCGGGGCCACCAGGGGGCCACCCTTCGGCAGACACTCGCCGAAGTTCTGCTCCACGGTTCCCTCCATGCAGGCCCAGCCGTAGTTCTCGCCGCCGATACTGTCGGCCGGCTGGAAGTCGATCTCTTCCATCGTGTCCTCGCCGAGCTCACCGATGAAGAGGTCGCCGGTGTAGCGGTCGAAGGCGAGGCGGAAGGGCTGGCGAAACCCGTAGGCCCAGATGGCGTCGCAGGTGCCGGCGCTGCCGACGAACGGGTTGTCCCCGGGAATCACGTAATTCGCCACCAGACCACAGCTCTCGATTCCGAGATTCAGACTCGCGGTAGGGATGGTGTCGACATCGATCCGCAGAATCTTCCCGGGTAGGCTCGCCAGATCCTGGGAGCGATTGTCGGTATTGGTATCGCCATTGCCGATGCCGTAGTAGAGGTAGCCGTCGGGACCGAAGTGCAGATCTCCGGCGATCAGGCTCACCGATCCCTGGGCGACCTCGAGGACGATCTCCTCCGATGCAGGGTTGGCGACGTTGGGATTGCCGGACACCGTGTACCTGGCGATCACCGAGCTCAGGTCGCCGGTCTTGTCGTCCGCCGTGACGTAGTCGATGTAGAAGATTCCGTTGGTCGCGTAGTCGGGGTGAAAGGCCATGCTGTTGAGGCCCTTGTTGAAAGGATCGGCCACGCGATCGCTGACATCGAGGAACGGGGTCGGCAGCACCACGCCGTTTTCGATGATCGTGATCGTTCCCGCCACCTGGGTGAGGAAGATCCGGTCGCTGCCGTCCGGCGGAAAACGCATCGCAGAGCTTCCGGGGACGCTGGCGATCTCCTCCAGGGAGAGATCACCTGGCACGCCGCCGATGGCAGGCAAGGCGAGCAGGAAGAGGGTGAAAAAGAAGCCGGAGATGGGGGGGCAGGAGCACGGTCGGGGTCTCAGCGCTGACATCGGGAATCCTCACTGGTTATGTGAAGCACCACGCCGGGGCGTCGGGAAGCCGATGCTCGGTCGCTCCGGCGATCTCTTCGAGCCGGTTTGCGATCTCGAACCGGGTCGCCGGTTCCGGCGACCTCTCGACAGGGGCCCAGGAGTGCTTCTCGGGCGAGTTTGGCTGTTGCGACTCTGTTCGGATAACGGACTCGACCTTACATTGTATAGCAGACCCCTGAATGGCGTGCAATCGACCCTTTTACGGCTTGTCTCGACCATCACCCTCGAAACCGGCGGCTCGAGCATCTTCCGAAGCCCGCCAGGTCCGAGACCGGAGGGACCGAAAGGTGTTTCTGTCGATACTTCTTCGTTCAGTGGTCTCCGAGCCGGAAAACGTTTCTTTTGGGTCCGGGCCGCAATGATTCGGTACGGGCTTCCCGTCCCGACGAATGGAATGAAAGGCGACTGACTCCGTTTCCTTCCCCAACTTTTCTCCAGCGCTTCCGTAGACAAACCCATGGTCAAGATCTACTCAGGTATTCGAAGGCTTCTCCTGTACATCCTCGCTCTGGCTCTGGTCCCGATGGTGGCCTGTGCCGAAGATCGAGTGGTGATTCCCGGGGTCGACGGCAATGCGCTCGACCTGGCGATCCATCTACCGCCCGATTTCGACCCGAGCCGGTCGTATTCGGTGTTGGTGGGCCCCGGTGACTACTACTGGCAAGATCGTCCGTCGCAGCCCGGGTGGATCCTCGCCCTCGGCGAGGCGTTCTTCGGACCCGATCGACTCGAGAATTCGAAACGTGCCCTCGACTGGCTCGAGAAGAGCTATCGAGTCGAGGGCGGCGGCTTCCACATCGCCGGGTGGAGCGCCAACAGTGCCGGCGTATTCGAGATCGTAATGGCGTATCCCGAACGCTTTCTCAGCGCTACAGGGGTCGCCGGCATGCCGGGGCGCGGCGCGGAGGAAAACCTCGCCAGGCTCGAGGGGGTGCGGGTGCAATTCATCGTCGGCGAGCACGATACCTACTGGCGGCAGGGCTCCGAACGGTGGTTCGAGAAGATGCAGGAGCTCGGGATCGAAGCCTCCTTGGAGATCATTCCCGGCGGCGAGCACGTGATGCCGGAAATCGCCAACGAGCCCATGTTCGAACGGATGAACCGGCTGGTCGCAGAGATCGAAGCCACCCGCTGATCGGTCTCGGTCGCCCGAAAAGAGAAACCGCCGGACAGGGCGGCATCGGGCCCGGGGCGATCCGCTGGGTGCTCGTAGGAAGTGAGCCCCGGAGGGCGCGGTTGGGCGAGTCGAAATCGCCTACAATCGCCACCTGATGTCTCCCCTTCCCCAGCAGCGAATCCGCAAGCGCCTCACCTGGGCGCTCTTCTGTGGCAACGCCCTTTCCTCGACATCGTTCATCGCCGCCATCACAGTGGCGGCTCTCGCGGCCGAGACCCTTTCGGGATCGGTTCGCCTGGCGGGGATTCCCAGCGCGCTGGGAACCGCGGCCGCGGCCTTGGGGGCCTCGGTGTTGACCACCGCCAGCCGGCGCTGGGGACGGCGCCCGGCCTTCGGCCTGGGTTTTGCGGTCTCTACCCTGGGCGGGCTGGTGGCGGCGCTGTCCCTGCTGTTGGGAAGCCTGGCGATGCTGCTCCTGGGAATGCTCCTGCTCGGCTTCGGGCGCAGCGTCACCCAGCTGGCCCGCTTCGCGGCGGGAGATCTCTGGGAGCCGGAACAACGTGCCTCGGCGATTGGTTTCGTGGTCTGGGCCGGCACCATCGGATCGGTGCTCGGGCCTCTGCTCGTGGTGCCCGCGAGTCGCCTGGGCGTCGAGGCTCTGGGCTCGGCCGGCACGGAGGGAGAGCTCGCGGGGCCCTACCTGCTGGCCGCCCTGGGGTTTCTTCTCGCCTCCATCTGGTGCCTGATCGCCCTACGGCCCGATCCCCTGACCCTGGCGGTGGAGACCGGCAGCGAGAGGCAAGAGACGTCGACCGTGCCCCTGGGAACCCTGGTGCGATCACCACAGGTGCTTCTCGGGTTGGTGACCCTGATGGTCTCTCAAGGGGTGATGATCCTGGTGATGACCATGACCCCGGTGCACATCCGCGGACATGGCCACGGGCTGTCGATGGTGAGCGGAGTGATGGCCCTGCACTCGGTGGGTATGTTCGCCTTCTCACCCCTCACCGGCTGGCTGGTCGACCGTTGGGGTGGTCACCGGGTCATCGCCGCCGGCTCCCTGCTGCTCTCCGGCTCGTCTCTCCTGGCCACGCGCGCACCACAGGCCGAGGCGCCGGCCCTGTTCTCCGCGCTCTTCCTCCTCGGTATCGGCTGGAACTTCGGTTTCGTGGCCGCCAGCGCCGTGCTGCAGGAAGGAATGCCTCTGGCCGATCGTCTGCGGCTCCAGGGGCTGGCGGACTCCCTCACCTGGGCCAGCGGCGGCCTGGCGGCGCTGCTCTCCGGCTTCGTTCTGGCAGATGGCTCCTTTGCCGGCCTCTCTCGCCTGGCCGCGGTGCTCTCTCTCCTACCCTTCGCGGCTCTCAGGAACGCCCGAGTGAGGTAGGAAGCTGCGTGAGTTCCTCTTTCAACGCGTCTTCCACGCGAAAGCCGGCGTGCTCCAGAATCATCACGTCAACCAGATCCCGGATCTCACACCGCGAGGCGATCGTATGGAGCTTGTTGACGAGGATCTCCTCGGGCCAATCGACGCGAACACCTTGCTGCTCCAACTTCTCGACATGGAGTTGTGGAACCTGATCGTGGACCATGTCGACAACAACTGCCTCGTCGCCCCTCGTTACGACATACCTGTGAAATCCTGGGGCCTGCTGTCGAATAACCATTTCTGCGTCCAGTGCGGCGACCGTGTCGGCCAGGGCATGGGGACCACGTTCGAAGACACTGGCGTCCTGTGTGAAGAGATCGAGATCTTCCGTCCCTCGATGCCGTAGGTGGAAGCCCACGAGAGCGCCATCTCCGGTGAGAAAAAAGCCTCGCTCTCGTTCGAAGAACGCCTCGAGGATCTCCCATTGAAGACGGGTGAGCCTAGACGTTGAGGAGTCCATCGTCGCGCCATCCGCTGATGAGGAATTCCCAGAAGCCGCGGCGCCGGCCCAGGCGCCCCGCGATCTCGGGCAGAACCTCGGCCACCTCACGGGGTGTGACGAACTTCCAGACGTCGAGATCACGCGCCTCCCGGAGGGTCTTGGCCATGAGCCGCAACCGCTCTTGCCGATCGGGTCCGTTGAGCCGCTCGCGGAGCTCGGCGATGCTCAGATCCTCGTCCCAGAAGAAATAGGGACGGGCGTCACTGCGGTCGAGGTCAGTCGTCATGGGGCGCATGTCGTCTTCCCGAGCAGGTGAAGAGGCGTTGACCACCCGTCGGCGGCCTCCGTCGATCCATACGACGCTGGTCCCCAAGTGCCGGGAGGATCACCGCCAATCTACATCAATCTTGGTGGACTACGAGAAAGCCCAGTCCATCATTCCGTTACCGACGGATCCGGCCAGGGGACTGCCGCTTCTTCGACGTCGGCCTCGGGTGCTCATCAGTGTTTCAGACCGCCGGGCTTGGGAAGGGGCCTTTGGCAAGCGCCAAGTATGGATGTCGTAGGCGCGGCCTGGGATCGGGATTGGTCACCAGCAACCCGCGGGGTCAGCGAACATGGATGGCGCCACCTCCGGTGGATCCGGCTGGAGGAATTCCCGCCGATGGCCTCGTTCAGGGACAGCCCGGGAAGGCAAAGGTGTCGTTGACCGTTCGTGGTGGATTTCCCAGGGGATTTTCGAAGCGCCACTCCTCGCCGGTTTCCAGATCTTCGACGGTGAGCTCGAACTGCACGTCGGTGGTGGCACCGGCGAAGACCCAGAAATGGCCGTTGTTGTCGCAACCGTCGAGCACCTTTACCAGGAGCTCCCAGTTGGCGGCGTCGAAGAACCAGAAAAGGGTCGAGTCGGCGCTGCTGCCCGGCGCCAGGCGCCCGGGGCCGCTGCCGTCGGCGAAGTCCGCCCACTCGACGCTGGCCCGGAAGCGGCCGCCCTGCAGGCAACGGTGGGTGTCGTGGTTCTGGCAACGACGGTGGATGGCCACCGGTCCGCCGGAGCCGGTATCGAACCTCGCCTCCGTCAGGGCACCCGTCACCGGATCGAGTCGCTTGAGCGTGAAGAGCGGAGGGTCGATGATCCCCGGCTCGGTGAGGATCCAGAGCGCACCCGAGGAATCGGCATCGGCATCCAGCGGAACCCCCAGGCCGACGAGGTCGAGCCCGAGGGATTCGACCTCGTCGTCGAGGATCGCTACTTCGAAGAGCTGCTCGGGAGCCACCAGCCAGAGGCCGTCGTCGGCGGTGGCGATGGCCTGGGCGAAGAGGAAATCCTCGAACGGAACCGGAAGGAACTGGGAATCGACGAGCTCGAAAGAACCCGGGTCCAGAGTCAGGATCCGCTGGAACGGCACCGGCGGCGCGATCACCGTGGTGCCGAAGGTCAGGATGTGGATCTGCCCGGTCGGCCCGAAGGTGAAGTCGAGAATCTCTTCGCCGCCGAACAGGGGAATGTCGGCCAGGTCACTGAAGGTGCCTTCGGCCTCGACCCGGGCGATCCGAGGCTCGACGAACGGAGGGCCCGTCTGCCCGAACCGAATCACGTAGAGATGGTCGTCCGGGCCGAACGCCATGGCGCGGGGAAGCTCCTCGAGAAAACCCTCGGAGGTCAGAGGGCCTCGGGGAAGAGCTCCTTCGAATCGTTGATTCTGGCGAAAGACGACGAGCCGGTCGCCCTGGTCCTGGGCGAAGACCTCGGAAAAAGAGCCGAAGGGCGTGAGACAGAGAACGGCCAAGAGCAGTCGAAGGGTCTGAGAGTTGATCGTTCGCACGGAAGACTCCTTGTCCGGTAGCTACCTGGAGATATCGTCATCGAATCGAAACAACGGCCGCGAGCGGCCGCTTGCCGAAATCGGTCGAGGCTTCGAATGAGGTGAGCCGCTTTCGATCACTCGGCGCAGTGGAGAGCAGCATCACGAGCTGTTTGCAATGCCGTGAAAGCATAAAGCTGGGTGTGTGAGGGTGTCAAGAGACTTCGAGCTCGGGTTCCGGGGGAGTCGAGGTCGAGGAGACCTTGGGCGGCAGATCGAGAGCCCCGAGCTGTCTTGACCGACCTTTTTGCTACATATATCCTTCTGATTGAATAGTTTAGTTGTTCTGTTAGACCCCGCTCCTCTCGGGATCTGCTGTTTCTCGGCGAGATCGGATCGAGAGTAGCGTTGGGGTAGGGAGCTTTTATGGCAACCCGGGATTCTTTCGAGCTATGGCCAGACCGACCGATCGAGATCGAGCCGTTTCCCTGGCAGGGTCTGGCAAGCTACGCAGATGTGATGTCGGGTCTCCTGCCACTACCTGCAGGAACTCCGGTTCTGCTCAGCGGTGACTGGGGTGCGGGCAAGACCTCGCTGTTGATGGCCTTGGAACGGCGCCTCCAAGGCTCCGCATCCCCTCGGCCCACGGTGTGGTTCGAAGCCTGGCGCTACGAGAACGAGGTCGGCTTGCTGCCTGCCCTCGTCCGTGCGGTGTGGGAAGCGACACCCGAAGAGACACGTTCTGCCGATGGACGCCAGAAGCTCTGGGCCAGCATCTGGCGTAGTGCCGTGACCGTGGGTTTCCGGGCCCTTCCCCTACTCGGCGGTGTTCCGGGGCTCGGGGCTCTCGAGACCATCACCAAAGGGCTGAGCACGAGCGCGTTCGATCGTGATCTCCGGGCCGTGGATCTTCCGGACGGCCTTGCACCGCCGCCCGATGCGACCCGCGAGCTGTGGCGGTCGTTTCGCGACCTGCTCCGGCTCGCCTGGCCGGAGCAGACTCTGACCGTGTTGATCGACGACCTCGATCGCTGCACCCCCGACAGCGCGATGTCCCTGCTCGATGGGATTCGCCTCCTCGTGGCTGGCGCGGAGAGCGAGCCGGTGCCCTGCCAGTTCATTGTCGCCCTCGACCGTAAGGTTCTTGCCGAGGCTGTGAGCAAGAAGTTCATCGGTCTGCCGAGCTTCGACGGCAATCGATACCTGGAGAAGCTGTTTCCCCTGACCTTCCAGGTTCCCTCTCCGGGGCGCGGAGATGTCGAAGCATTGCTGCGAGAAACCCTCGGCGGATCCGTGGCGGGTGACGGTGAGGATGCGGTGGCCTTTCGGGAAGACCTCGAAGCGCTTCGGAAGGCCCTGACACCGCCGATGTTCGCCAATCCGCGCCTGATCAAGCGTTGTGTCAACCGTTATCGCCTGGTGTTCTTTCTCGAGAGCCGACTTCCGGAGGGGCGGGCGCCATCGTCCGACAGCAATGCCAAAGTCTCCCTGGCCACCTGGTTGGCCGCGATCGAGCGTTGGCCGATTCTACGTCGCCTGCTCACCCGCCACGGTCCCGCGTTCTGGGCCGAGGTCGAGTTCTGGATCAACGACCCGAGGGAGGCGACCTTGCCCGGTGAGGTAAAGGATCTCGTCCGGCAGGAGGGAGCCGTCGGCTGGCTCGAGGACCATCTGGGCAAGCTCGAGCTCTACCGCGGGGCCGAAGAGCGACTCGGGAGACTGGGACTATGAAGCGAAACGATACGAACAACAGTGGTGGGAAGGGGCGCCCTCAGCTCCTCCAATCCCTCAGCCGGGTGGCGAAAGTTCTCCAGGCGGAGTCCGATCCGGGACAGGCCCTGCTGCAGCTCGCCAATATCGTCAAAGAACACATGGACGCCGACGGGGCCAAGGTTCTCGTGGTGCAGCGCGGCATCCTGGCTCCGGAGCTGAGCACCCTTTGCCGGACCGACATCCAGAACCTGGACGAAGGGGCGCGTTCGGTGCAACTCTCGAAGGAGAAGGGGCTGGCGGCCTGGGTGATCTGGAATCACGATTGGTTGCTGATTCCCGACATCCCCGAGCAGCGTCCCAAAACCTCTCCGCGTTTGAAGGCATGGACCGGGAATCACGACGAAGTCGAGATCTACGCCCTGCTCGAGAAAGAGCTGGTGGAGTCCAAGGAGGACGAAGAGTTCACCCTGCTGATGGTGCCCCTGCATTCCGGTGGGCAGCCGGCAGGGGTTCTGGGAGTATGGCGAGACGAGAAACGTCCCTTCGCCGCACCCCAGGATCCGGCCGAGCTGGAGAAGATCGCCCCCTATGTAGCGGCGACCTGCCGGCAGGTATTGCAGTACAAGGCTCTGGAAGCGGAGCTGGAGGCGATCTCGACCTTGGCCGAGGCTCTGCAGGGAGCCAAGAGCCTTGCCGACGCCTATGGTGCCGTAGCTGCGGGCGTCGGGCGTCTATCGGCGGCGCCTCACGCGGTGCTGTTGCACCACGACCCCGATCGACCGGGGAATCTGTACCAGCGGTTTACCTGGAGCAACGCGGGCGATGAGGTGGCGGGTGGAGTGCAGGAGCTCTTCAAGGGACTCCACATCCACTGTGGCCCTGGAGAGAGCTGGAAGCACGGAGTCGAGGTCACGATTCGGAAGATTCTCTCCAGTGGTGGTGAAGGAAAGAATCTGGTGGTGCGACCGGAACGCATACTCGGCCTGTCCCAGAACGGGGAGGGCTTTCCCCGGTTGGCGGTCGTTTTGCTCGATCAGCGCTCGGAGGCATCCGAGGCAGCTTTCTTCGACGATGATTTGCGAGGTCACGCTGCCTTCTCGTTCTTGCACTACGCCGGATCGATGCTCGACAGCCACGTAGAAAAGTATCCTCGCCGGATCCTCGAGGACATCAGCGGACAGCGAGAAGAAAGCCTGGACAGTGTGCAGAATGTGATGGAGCAGGCGGCGCGGGTCCTTCTCGAAGCCACCAGCTCGAGCGGTGCCCTGGTCTACGGCGGCTTCGAAGGCAGCATGTCCGTGACCAGTACCTCGCCTCCTGTCAGATCCTTGATCGGACTGGATGTCACCAACCCCTCGCTGACCCTCCAGAGTATCGAGAAGAAGGAGATCCTCCGGGTCGTGGATACAGGTGACTCCGAGGATCGGAGACGGGAAGAGCTCGACCGGGATCGGCTCGAGAGGATCCGAGCTGCTTTCGGCTGGGATCGCATCCGCTCCTGGCTCGCCTGTCCCTTGATCGATCAAGAGCGCTGCATCGGGGTGATCAAGCTGCTCACTGCCGGCAAGGATACCTTTTTGGGAAACGATCACGAGCTCTTGGCCAAGGCGGTGGCACAGCGGGCGGCGTGGGAGATCCACAAGCTCAATCGTCGCCTGATGCTCGAAGAGCTCAACCAGATGGCGAATCGGCTCACCGAAGAGTCGGGGAAACCGCTCGGCGAGGAGTTGATCCGAGAGCTCGATGCCTGGGTCGGCCGTTTCATCCGGCCCGGAGCGAGTGTGGCCGTGATCTCTCGCATTCTTCCCGACAAACCCCTGGTGAACCAGGGGTCTTCCGGGGTCAGCGCCGAGCTCATCGAGAAGCTCCAGACCCTCTCTCGGCAATGGGGCCACGAGCCCCGAGAGTGGGATCGGAACGACACCTTCGACGGTTCGAGCCCGCGGCGAATCTCTCTCGACATGGCGGGTTGCGCGGTGCCGATTCGGTTACCGAAGCGAACGTTCCTCGAAGGACATTTCGTCTTGCTGCACCGGAGCAAGCGATTCGTCCAGGCCGAGATCGAGGCCGCCCGTGAAGCGGCGAGAGAGCTGGGCCTGATTCTCAATACCGAGCGTCTGCGTCGGCAGTGGGTGGAAGGAGTCGGCCGTTTTCGCCACGCGGTGCTGGGGCCGGTGCAGGGTTTGACCTCGCGAGCCAGAGCGCTGGCCCTGCTCTGCGAAGAGCGCAAGGCGGGCGGCGCTCAGGTCCAGAAGCTCAAAGCCGAGATCGAAGAAGAAGCGGAAGTTGTGCGGCTCTGGCGGTACAATCAACGGCTCTATCTGAGTGAATGGGTGGAAGTCCGCAAACGGAGGAACAGCCTCAAGAGGGTCTTCGATCGTTGTGTCGATCGCTATCGCCCGATCCTGCAGGCGCGAAATGTCAAGATCCGGGGAGAATGGCCCCGCCAGGGAGGGGAGCTGCAGTTCTTGTTCGACGACAAGGCTCTCGATCTTGCCTTGTCGAATCTGCTCGACAACGCTCGGAAATATTCTTTCTACAATACCGTGGTAGTCGTCGGAGTCGCCTCCGATCGAGACACGATTCGAATCTGGGTGGAGGATATGGGGCATCCCATTCCCAAGAGATTTCAGAAACTAATCTATTTGAAAGAGTATCGTGTGAACTGGCAAGATCCTTTCCGTACTATAGGTGGAGAAGGGCTCGGCCTGTCGATGGTCCAGGCGATCGTCGATGCTCATGACGGGGTGTTGAAACACGAATGTGAGCCTGTGCGTGGTGCAGCTAAGGCGGATACCCGGCCGTTTCTCGTTCGGTTTACGATCGAGTTGCCTACTTATTGGGGGAGGTGAGGGTGGAGTTGCAAAGGAAGCTCTTGTGGGTGGATGACGACGACAAGAGACGTTTTGCCTTTGAAGAAATGTTGCTGAAAAGGAATGGGTTAGACGTGCAGTGGGCGCATGACATCTCTTCTGCCCTGAGAAGGCTCAGTGGCGAGGAATTTGATGCGGTGATTCTGGATCAGGCTTTGCCTTTCTACAGGAAGGAATTGTGGGAGAGGACCTCGCGGGAGAGTGTTTGGGGAGGTTGTGTTGTATTGCACTGGTTGCGTGGAAAAGAGCCCCCGCCGCAAGCGGAAGGGGCCGCAGATAAGAAAGTTCTAAGGCAATACATTCCGAAAGGGCGGAATGCTCAGGTTCAGGTTTTGATAGTCTCTGGCTTTTTCGATGAGGAACTGGAGAGAGTTACGCATAGTGCCAGTTCGCAAGACCAAGATCTAAAGATCTGTCCGAAGCCGCTTGACTTGAATGAACTCTTGGGTTTTATAGGAGAGGTGACTTGAAGAATGGTGCGGGGCGAGAAGTAGGGGAATTCGAGTCGTATCATCTTGAGCAGATTCTGGGTGATGTCTTTGCTAGTTTCTGGATCGAAGCTAGTAGAGAGCCTGAGAATTGCGAGCTCTCGCTAGCATCAGCCCTTCAGCGCCTGGTGCCAGGTGCCGAGGTACAGGTAGTTTCGGTTTCTTGTGTCAGCGAGAACGGAGAGGTAATTATTCGGTCTGGCGGCAGTTCTTTGGGGGTGAGTTTTTGCCTCGATGCGTTGGCAGAGAAGCAACTTGTAGGAGAAGAGCGAGAATCGAAATCTGAAAATAAACTTCTTGTTGAGGGCTTGGGGCTGAAGGTTTTTCGGAGAGATTCTGGGTGTTTTGGGTTTTCTCTTGCTAGCTCTTTTGAGTATATTCACTCTGAATTGCTGATTGTTCGGGCTGGTGGGTTGGACTCAGGTGGTTCGCATGCTCTCTGGTGGCTGGTAAATAGGGTTCCTGAGATTCGGGTGATGTTTAGCTCGTTTAGCGCACTGAATCGTTCGCGGATGCTCGGGATGCGATTGGGGGAAGCCGAAGCTGAGGCTGTGAATTCCAGGGTTCACTTTTTTCGGCTTCGTTTGCGGCGGATCAGGTTTGAAAGTGTTGGGCTTATGGCGAAGCTTGATGAACTGATCTTGATATTGAAGGAGCTGGCCTGTTGTCAGGACCCAGGGGTTCGGAGCAGACTGGATGTGGACCTGGTAGAGGTTGGGCTTTGGGTTGGCAACGCGATTTTGCAGGCGCACTGGAGCAGTACGGATGAAGCGCTAGGGAATCTCGATCTGCCGACAAGGTTTTTTCAGGCCCTCATAGAAGCTCGTTATGGTCCCAGTAAGGCTAAAGTGGATCGAGAGTCGAGCGGTCGGTTCTGGGAAGAAGACTGCTGGGATGTGTTCTTCTTGCTGGCTCGGCCAAGTTCGGGAGTGCCAGGGCCGGATCTGGCGGATTCGAACCTTTTAGCTCTATTTGGATTGAATCGATGGTACGAAGCGTGTCTAGTTCTTAAGGAAAAAGTCGCAAACGATGAATGGGCCGAGCAGGAGTGGCTCAGAACGGTCCTGGCTTTGTTGCCAATGGTCGAGAAGATACTAAAGCCGGGCTGGCACGGCAAACAAGCAAGGGTTCGGGGTTTGTGGCCTTGGCTCAATCTCTGGATGGCCCGGCAGTTGATGCTGGAGATCTTGCGGCGGGATCCGAGCTGGACCAGTATCTTAGAAGATCGATGGGAGTTCCGGATGCACCTCTCGCTAGTGTTGCGGGAAGGGATCCGCCAGAGCCTGTTCGGTGACGAGCCGGACTTCGTGTTCGACTCCCATCGGTATCTGGAGTCATTGAGCCACGTGGTGGCCCACCATGCCCATCAGGTAGTGGGTATCGAGCCGAAGTTCGGGCTCGTTCGCCTGCTCGAGCAGATCGGCCAGGGACGCCATGCGGATGACTACCCGTTCGCAGCAAGTCACCAGCAGCATGCTCTCCAGGTCTACATCTTCGGGCATTTTCTCCTCGAGCTGACGCTCGAAGCCGAGAGCGAGGACTTCGAGCGCTCGGGCTGGAAGATCAAGGAGGCTCTGAGCGCCCCGGGCGGATCGAAAGAGAAACCCGTTGCCGACATCCGTCGATTGTCTCAGGCCTTCAGCCTGGCGGCGGTGCACCACGATGTGGGGATGCTTCTCTTTCCACGCATGTTCTTTCCCCTGGCGGACCTGGCCGACCACGGCGACCGGATCCTGGCTTCGTTGCGGGGAGTCGGGAGCTCGATCCTCGAGTCGGGCGAGGCAATGCTCGAGACTTGCAAGAGAGACCTGCTGGGTACCCGAAGAGACGACGGGACATGGGGTGAGGCAATGGCCGAAGGCCTGTGGGATCGGGATCACGGCCCGGCCGAGAGGGATCTGCTCGATCGCTTGACGGTGGAAACGAAAGAGGGCAGAGAAGGGCAGCTCGAAACGGTGGCTCCCGATCACTCCATGCTCGGCGGTTGGTATTTGTACCAGCTCAGCGCCGGGATGCAGACGACCGACGCTGAGGTCGTGGCGCAAGCGGTGCGGGCGATTCTCTTTCACCAGGCCTTCGAGTACAAGATCTCGGTCGCCCGAGATCCCGCGGCTGCTCTGCTGGCTCTCTGTGACGAAGTCTTCGACTGGCAGCCGAGCACCAAGAGAACCTCTCTGCTCTTTGCGGGGGCGTTTCGTGGTGGACCGGTCGGACTGGATGTGCGACCGGAGGGCTCCAGAGCGAAGGAAATCCGGCTGCCGGGGGTCGAGGCGAAGCTCGCAGAAGACGATTCACCCGAGGGCCTCCGGTGGGTGCTGCGGCTGACGGAGAGAGAGAGCTCCGAAGGCTGGCCTCGGATCGAGCTCGGTTTGAAAGATCCGGATGTGCTGGAGGTTCCTGCCTGGCAGATCTGGCTGCAGTTGGCCCAGAACCTGAGCCGACTCGAGCCGCCGAAAGACGATCCCAAGGGTTTTTCGCCGATTGTCCGAATCACCTCCAAGGTGCCGGGGCGCTTTCGGCTGCACAATCGAAAGTCGCACAACATGCTCATCGGTGCCCGGGGCAAGTTGCGGCAGAAGTTCGAAAGAGAGCTCGCGATCTGGCTGGAGGCCAACGAATGGAATCTCGCTCCGGAAGCCGATCGAGAGGCTCTGGAGATTCGGTCCGAGGGCAAGGTACCCTTCGAGACCAACACCAAGGCAGCTTTCGACGAGCTTTCGAAGGCTGTCGACGAATACCGGCGTAGGTTGGACAACCGGCAGAGAAATTGAGCCCAGCGTCGAGCGAAGAAGCCTGAGTCTCCGTTCCGACTCCTGGCGCGGCAGGAGTCGGAACCGCAATCCTCGGGGCAACGAAGCTGCGATTTCGACTCGATAGCCATCGAGTCGGCGAGGCTCTGATTCCTGGGCCTCAAAACGCGACCGCTACGCTGACGATGGCGTAGTCGACCTCGAAGAAGGGCTCGCCGGACGGTAGGAGGGTGTCGGCCTGGAGCGATTTGGCCCTGTGGGCTTCGAGCCGGAGGAGGGCGTGGTCGCTGAAGCGGTAGCCGAGGGACAGGGCCAGATCCTGGTAGAAGGGATCGATCCGGAGAGGTCTGCCGAAGCGGCTGCCGCTGGACTTGCTCAAGGAGTCTTCCCACAGGAGATGGACAGAGAGTCGGTCGGTGGCCCGAAGACCGGCGAGCAGGTAGTAGGAATTCTGGGTATAGCGGTCGGCGAAGAGGAACGAGGTTTCGATCCGGAGAAACTCCGCGCGGAACCAGAATCGATCGAAGTCCATGTCGGCGGAGAAGAGGTAGTAGTCGTGATTCGTCTCTCCGAATCTCAGAATGCCCTCGCCGCCTTCCTGGTCAAAGGTCTGGTAGGCAGCTCCGAAGCGCAGGCCGGTGATCGGTGTGCTCAGCCAGAGCTGTGCGCCGAAGCCGTCTCGGGCTTCGCCGGGAATGGCTCGGGCCGAAGCCGACTCGTTTCTCTCCCAAGAACCGAGGTAGAGATCGAGGTCGAGGCTCCAGTCCGCCGTGGTGAAGAAGGATTGGGAGAAAGAGACTCCGTCGACGGTTTCCGAAGAGAACGACCCTTCATAGTAGATACCCACCGGCGGACGGAAGAACTCCAGGGTGTTCCCCACGTCGCGGAGCTCGTTGTAGATCCCGAAGGGAATGGGGATACGTCCGACCCGTACACGGGAGCTCTCTCCCAACTGCCGTTGATAGAAACCCCAGTCCAGCTCGATCTCTTCTCGCAGCTCGTTGAACGGGCTGGCTCCCAGATCTTCGTGCGCCAGCTGAAAGACAAGGGAGTCCTTGTCGGAGGGTTCGAATCGGAAGAGCAGCGCGGCGCTGCGATAGTCGAACCGTCCGTCTTCGTCGAGGCCCAGGAAGGGGACGCCGTCCGTGATTCCCCAGGCCTGGGTCAGGTAGGCATTGAAATGAAATCCTTTGGAGATCTCTTCACCCTCCGTGGGTGTAGAGAGCAGGCAGAGGGCGAAGAGGGTCTGTAAGAAGAGGAATTTTCTAGCCATCGGCCGGAAGCGTGGAGAGGCTCCACGGAATCGATCCGGACTTTTGTCGTAGGGCACTATTTGTCTCCTGTAGGTCGGCAAGAACAGCTGGATAACAAGTAAACAGAGCCGCCTGCAAAGAGCTCTAGACCACCAGAACAAAGGATCAGAGCATCGTATAGGGGTCGACAGTAGCCAGGAAACATTACGGCTGAGATAACGAGAGAGTGCAATGGTTTGTTCAATAAACAAAACCTTTTTTTCTGTGGCCTGGGTCTGGTGTTCGGGTCTTGCCGAAGGGCCCCCGTTCGGCGGTCGAGCTGGTGAAGGAGGAAGCTGGAGAGGCGGGCGGGGAAGAGAGGAATGAGGGATGCCGGCCGCCCCTGGCGAGGCGGCCGGCTGCGGGGATCAGCGATTCCAGGCAGGGTTGCGACCCGGAGTCCACGGTGCTCCGGCGGCCTCGGCTCGCGACTCGAGGGCTTCGAGATCCGAGGCCAGCTGGTGCAGTCGGCTCAGCTCCTCGGTGAAGGCCTCCGACGCCCACGCCAGGGCTTGCCGATGGGTGGCGGTGGGCGGCTGGGTGTGGGCCCACTGGTCGTCGGTGATGCGATCGAGGCGCTCCACCAGGGAAGGCGGGGCGAAGACGTTGCGGCCCGCCTTGGTGGCGTCGCCGTCGAGGGCGAGCTGGATGGCGTCGAGGCGATCATCGAGGGTCTCGAGCTCGGCGAGCATCGCGGGGTCGGACCCTACGGTGTCGGCCAGGGCCTGCCGCAGGTGGTCGATCCGGGAGCCGAGCTCTCCGGCCCGCCGGGAGGCTCCCAGCACCACCCGCCGCAGCTCCCGCGCCTCGGCGGAGAAAACCATCACGGCGTCCACATCCTTCGCACCGAGCTTGGACAGCTCGAGGGGCACCACTTCGAAGCTCACCGCCTCGGTGAGAGCCGCGGTCCGGCCCGCGATCAGACTCTCGAGGGTGGCGCTGTAGGTGCCCGGCACGGCGAGCGGACCCCGCGGCGCGGTTTCCCAGGGGAGCAGGGCCGCCGCTGGCCCGAGAGTGGTGGGCTCGGCCGAGGGCCAGCGCAGGTCCCAGGCGATGCGGTGCAGCCCGGAGCCGCGCGGAGCCTCGACCCGGCGCACGACCTGGCCGGCGGAATCCCGCACGACGAGAAACACCTTGGGCTCTTCTTCGAGGTCTTCTCGGCGTAGCTCTTCCATCGACGGCAGGGGTGGGTCGGTCTCCGCTTCCCGGGCCTCGGCTTCTGCTTCTTGCCGCAGCTCCTTCCGGGTCTTCAGGCCGTCTCGCAGCCAGTAGGTGAAAACGGCACCGAACGGCGGATTGGGCGCGGTGTAGAAACCATGGCCCCGCGACATGATGCGGTCGGGTTTCTCGATGTAGCGCAGGGCCTCGCGGGTGGGGAAGAGCTCGGCCTCGGTGTCGGCGAGGCTCGCTTCGCTCAGGTCGCGCAGCGGCGAGTAGTCGTCGAGGATGTAGAAGCCCCGTCCGAAGGTGGCCACGGCGAGGTCGTCCCAGTCGCGCTGGATGTCGAGGTCGCGTACCTGGATGGTGGGGAAGCCACCCTTCAGCCGGTGCCAGTGGGCGCCTTCGTCGAGGGTCACGTAGAGCCCGAATTCGGTGCCGGCGAAGAGCAGCTCGGCCTTTTCGTGGTCCTGGATCAAGGTGTAGACCACCTCTCGCTCCGGCAGATCTCCGGCCATGGAGCTCCAGGTCTGGCCACGGTCGCGGCTTACCGCAATGTAGGGCTCGAAGTCGCCCTGCTTGTGATTGTCGAAGGTGGCGTAGACGGTATCGGCGTCGAAGAGCGAGGTCTCGAGATCACTCACGTAGGTGCGGGCGGGAACCCCCGGGACCTTGTCGATCTTCGTCCAGCTCTCACCGCCGTCCGACGTGACGTGGATCAGGCCGTCGTCGGTACCGACGTAGATCAGACCCTCCACGAGCGTCGACTCCACCAGCGAGACGATATTGCCGTAATCGGACGTGGACTTGTTCTTGTGGATCGCGTCCATTTCCCAGATCCGACCCATGACCGGCAGCTCGTCGCGGTCGAGCTGCCGGCTCAGGTCGCCGGAGATGGCGGTCCAGGTGTCGCCGCGATCGTCCGAGCGGAAGAGTCGCTGGCTGGCGTAGTAGAGGCGGGTGTGGGAGTGGGGAGAGATGATCAGCGGCGAGTCCCAGTTCCAGCGGTGGGCGTCTTCCCCGGGCTCTTCCTGGGGCTGGATGTCGACGATCTCCTCGGAACGGCGGTCGTAGCGCACCAGGCCACCGTATTGCCACTGGGCGTAGAGGATGTTCGGGTCGGTGGGATCGACCCGGGTCTCGTAGCCGTCGCCACCCACGGTGATGAACCAGTCTTCGTTGGAAATGCCCGATTCCCGCAGGGTGCGGCTCGGGCCGCCCATGGAGTTGTTGTCCTGGGTGCCGCCGTAGACCTTGTAGAAGGGTTTCGAGTTGTCGACGCTGACGCGGTAGAACTGGGTGATCGGCAGATTCTCCTTGAACAGCCAGGTCGTGCCGCGATCGAAGCTCTCGTAGACCCCGCCGTCGCAGCCCACGAGCAGGTAGTCGGGGTCGTCGGGGTCGATCCACACCGCGTGGTTGTCCACGTGTTTGTGCTCCTCGCCGACCTCGTGGAACGAGGCGCCGCCGTCTTTCGAAACGTAGAGCCAGACCCCGACCGAGTACACCGTGTCGATGTCGTGGGGATCGCAGAAGAGCTCGTTCCAGTAGTCGCCCCCGGTCACATGGTCCGAACGTTTGGTCCAGCTCTCGCCGCGATCGGTGGAGCGGTAGGTGCCACTTTCGCCCTGCGCCGCGTCGAGCACGCCGTAGATCACATCGGGGTTCCGGGGCGAGATGCAGAGGCCCATGCGACCACGGTCGACCGAGGGCAGGCCGTTGTCGATCCGGCGCCAGGTGGCGCCGCCGTCGGTGGACTTGTGGAAGGCCGATTCGGGACCGCCGTTGAGCAGGGTCCAGACATGGCGTCGCCGTTGGTAGGAAGTGGCGTAGACG
This sequence comes from uncultured Thermoanaerobaculia bacterium, assembly GCA_964565225.1. Classification (GTDB taxonomy): domain Bacteria; phylum Acidobacteriota; class Thermoanaerobaculia; order Multivoradales; family J023; genus CAZMEL01. The sequence continues at coordinate 20,632 of CAZMEL010000032.1, forward strand.
GTGTCGGGGTCGCGCGGGTCGAGTGACACCTCGGCTACGCCGGTGTTCTCGGAGACGTAGAGAATCCGCTCCCAGGTCTCGCCCCCGTCGGTGGTCTTGTACACGCCGCGCTCTCCACCGGCATTCCACAGCGGGCCCATGGCCGCCACCCATACCGTGTCCGAGTCGCGCGGATCCACCACGATCGTGCCGATGTGGCCCGAGTCGCGGAGGCCCAGGTGGCTCCAGGTCTGGCCGCCGTCGAGGCTCTTGTACACGCCGTCGCCGAAAGAGACCGAGCGCTGGGAGTTGTTCTCGCCGGTGCCGACCCAGATCACGTTGGGATTGTTCGGGTCCATGGTCACACAGCCCACGGAGTAGGAACCCTCGTTGTCGAACACAGGAGTCCAGGTGGTGCCGGCGTTCTCGGTCTTCCACACGCCGCCCGAGGCCACGGCGGCGAAGTAGCGATGCCGCTTGCCCGGGGTGACCGCGAAGTCGGAGATGCGTCCGGAGTTGATCGCCGGGCCGATCCCGCGCAGGGCGAGGCCGGAGAGGGTGTCGGCATCGAGGTGGGTTTCGGAGGCTTCTTCGTCGGCAGACTTCGAATCCTTCTTGTCCTTGGCGGCCCAGGCGGCGCCGGAGCCGGCGAGCCAGAGCAGGAGGAGGGAGACCGAGATTTTTTTCACGAGGCAGCTCCTAGAATGCAGTGAGTAGTGGCGAGGATTCTACCTGCTGCGCCTCTTTCGCCGGGTGAGGGCCCGAGGATGGAGCCGATTCCGAGATTCGAGCCCGCCCCAGGCGATATCCTCTACCCATGAATCTCCGAGAGAAGATCTTCCCCGCCCTGCTCGCCATTCCTTCGATCGCCATCTGCGGCGCCTTTGTCGGAGCGCTGGTCGCGTCTCGAGTCTTGCCGAGCCCCGGCGATGGCTGGGACCAGATCGCCCAGGCTCTGGGTGGTTTGATGCTGGGTACGCTGGTGGGAACGGTGCTGGCGATCGGCGTGGTGCTCCAGGCGTCGGCCCGGCGTCTCTGGCAGGTCGCGGGCTCGACGTCCCTGATCGCGCTCCTGCTGCTGACCCTGGTCTACCTCCATCGTCCGCCGCGGGAGACGGCGCCCGAGCCGGGTGCTCGACCCGGGCGTACCCTTCCCACGACACCCGCGGCCGACGGCCCGGATTCCTCGCGGCCGTAGCTCTCCGTTCTTTCGATATGTGATTCCGGGCGGTGGGCGTCGGCCCGGGCCCCACGCCATCCATGGTGGAATCGAGCCCCTCCCTCCGAAATTGGATCTTCCGGTCCTCCGGAATCGAGTGCGCCATCTGAGTAGAGCGGATTCTGGCGGCGGATACTGTCAGCAAAGTTCGAATTTTTATAATAATATTTTTCTTTGGCAAATATAGAATCTTTCGAGCTCGGTGGCCGTAACGGATCGAGTGTCAGGCTCGTGGTGAGCCTTCTACTACTCTTTACCTACCGAAAGGATATTCATGCTTCGACAATCGATTCCCTTCCTTGCTCTTGTTCTTCTCGCCGTTCCCGTCCATGGAGAGGTGTTTTCCAAATGCCTCGACAGCTACTATGCGTCGATCCAACAAGGTAACTCGAACCGGGTGATCGCCGGCCAGAATCCTCATCGGCCGGCCAACGACATCGACTACTACCGGGAGTTCGTCGATCGCGAGGGCTTCGGCGCGGTGAAGATCTGGGACGCCACTTTCGGCCCCGGGCAAGCTCAGATGGACCGGTTGATGAACGACCCCGACATCGACGTGGTGGTCTACCGGCCCATGTACAACTTCGACGATGACACCACCGACGAACAGGTGGACTACGGTGATCTCGCCGAGCAGTTCTACGACAACTACAGCCACATCTCGAAGGTGGTGATCCTCACCGGGTGGGAGCAGGATCACCAGCTCAACAACATGTTGAACCATATCCCCGGCTACACGGTTGCCCAGTACCGGCAGAAGATCCAGGACCGGCAGAACGGCGTGAAGGCGGCCATGCGGCCCTACATGCTCAAGTGTGGCGGCTGCCCGAGCACCCATCTCACCGTGTTCCATGCGGTGGAGATCGTCTCTTTCAACGGCACGGTGCTCAACCAGGTCATCGCCCAGATGAACCCCAAACCCGACTTCATCTCCTACTCCGCCTGGGGAGCCACCACCCCCGGGCAGATCACCAATCGCTTGAGCCACATCGAGAACGTCTCCGGGCTCGACCGCGACCACATCTTCGTGGGTGAGTTCAACTGGGACCTCAACACCTGGCCCTTCAACGCCGACAACTTTGCCGACACCTTCTATACCGAGGCGAGGAGCTGGGGAGCCAGGATGGCCTTCCTCTGGCAGTTCAATCAGGGCGTACAGTTCGAGAAATATGTGGTCTTCGGCGAGCCCGAGCACCCCACCAAGCCCGGCTATGTACGCGAGAACGACTACCCCGTGAAACGCGACCTGATCAACGTGGCGCGCAACGAGAACGTGGCAGGTACCTGCTCCCACTGGGCCTGGTAACCGCTGAAAGGCCCGTTCTGGGTACTCTTGGGGACCCGAGTCGGCCGGGTGCCGGCTCGGGTGTTTTCAGCCTTCGGCGTCCCGGTCGATATCGAGAGGCTCGGGTAGTGGTTCCAGGTAGGGGAGGTGGGGCAGCCCGACCTGATCGCAGAGCTCGTCAAGGGTTATGTACGAGCCGTCGTGCTGCATCACGTCGCCGCGGACGATGAAGCGCAGGCCCCATCGGAGGGGACCCTCCTCGACCTGGAACGGGTCGCGGGCCAGGCTTTCGAGAAACTGTTGGTCTCTGGGCGAGCAGAGCCGGGCGAGATGGCGTGCCAAGGCTGGCCAGAGTCGATGTGAACGGGGGCCGAGTCGCTCGAGAGCTCGATAGAAAACCGAAGGGTCCTGGTCTGCCGGTGCATTGGTGAGTTTGCAGGCTGCGGAAAAGAGGCGTACCAGGGCCGACTTCGATTCCCCTTGGAATTCTCTGAGCAAGGCTGGAGCCACAACTCTACCCCAAGAAAAGAACTCCATGATCTCGAAGTCTCGAATCCACCCATGCTCCTCGATGTCGAGGTTCCACCCCTGGGCGGTTTGCAGAGCGATTTGATTCTCGAACCTGCAAGCCAAGTCGAAACGGAATCTCCTGCTAAAGGAACGATGCTGGATGTGGCTGAGATCATGATAGAAGCCATGATCTGCATAGTAGGCGATTTCGTCCTCTAGATCGGATGCCAGATCGAGAGCTAGATCGTGAGCGGTTTCGTGTTCAATGTCGGAATTCAGGCTTCGATCGAATTCGCCGGCCAGGTAGCGTGCAAGGGCATCGGTAACGTCTCGGTCGAATCTGTTGAGCATCCTACGAGCCAGGTCACGTGCGAAGTCCGCGTCTTGATTCCTTTTTCGCAGTAGATCTTGCAAGACGAAGGCCTCGGGTTGCCACCGGCCGTCTACCGCAGTGAACAGCGACTGCAATCGAAGGCCTGTAAGCCGTCGGGTACCGGGCCACAGATTCAGAAGGCCGAGGTCTCGGCCGGAAGGCCAGAACGGCGATCTGGTACAGAGAAGCCGACCTGTAGCGATCCCTCTTTCGATGAACTGGTCGGAAGGAGGGTGAGAGGCTTCGATCAATGCTCGAGCTGTCAATGCTCTCGGCCTCGGCAACTCTCGAGCCATGCCTGCTTCTTGGAACCACTGATCCACTCGAAGCCATTCCAACCATGTGAGTCCTGGTGACAGGTCGATCGCCTCCTGGTACAACCTTTGCCACCTGGCTTCTTGGTGGGAGGACTTCCAAGTTCGACCCAGGAGACTGAACTCTGGTTGCCAGCCTTTGCTGAGTCTGTTCACGAAGAGTCTTGCCCAATCCTCGAATGCGGCTGCGGTTCCCAGGCCATCGGCAAACGAGAAGCCGACAAAGCTGATACCCCCTTCGAGCTTCACCAATCCTTCGACCACATCGTCCAGCCGTTCGGGATTCTGCCTGTGAATTCGAGCTGCCCAAAGGAGTAAGGACTCCCGCCAGCGATTCGATGCCAGGTGCCGACGGAAGACTTCGAATCTGGATGCAGTGCCCTCGACCGTCGCATCGAGATGCCAGGCGCTCAGGTATTCCTGAAAGCTCAGGTGCACAAAAGTGAAGGTGTTGTCGCTACGGTCGATGAGCAGACCTGCCGGGCCTGCCAGCCAGGACAGGAATCCTCTCTTCTCGGCGGTGAGCCATGTCTCCGGGAGGAGGTCCATGGCTTCGTGCCGGCTGGCGACGATCGTCGAGAGACCCCAGGCGTAGCTGCCAGAGTTTTGAGAGCTCTGAAACCCGAACGCCAGGCCAGCGGCGGCGCGTTTTCGCTCGTCGGTGTCCGCAGGGCGCCACTGGTCGGACTGGAGCCGAGCGCCTTCTTTTTCCTTCCGATCGGTCCTGGCCGTCAGCAGGTTGTCGATGCAGGACTCATAGAGATCGTGACGTTTGTCGGGCAGTGGTCGGGAACGGCTGATCAACAGCATCATGGTGAGCAGCAGGGGGGTGCGGGCAAGCTCTTGCGCGTCCGGAGACCGTGCCAGGGCATTCAGGAAGCCCTCGGTAGAGGCTCCACGAGCCTGGGTATCCTCGCCATAACAGCGTTGAAAGAAGCCCGCTGCCAGGGTCTCGACCTCACCCGCCTCGGATCGGTCTCCCGATCCACCAGCAAGAGGCTGAAGGTCGAGTGTGTCGAAGCCCTCTGCATGGGAAGGTCGGCCTTCGCCGTAGGGCCGGCTCGATACCACCACTCGAAGTCGGGAATAGAGGCTCATGAGCCCGATCAGCTTGGCGCGCGTTTGTTCTCCCAGTGGGCCGAGCTCGTCCCAGCCATCGACCAGCAGGACTGGCGTGGGTCCGGCCTCGGCCTGCAAGAGCCTCTGAACGAAGCCTTTCTCCCAGCCCGGACCCACCTGGGCAGCAGCCCAGCTGTCGAGGAACGACTCGAGAGACTGCTCGACTCCCGGTGGTACACCTTCCCAGTGGTTGGCGAGATCCCGCAGAACCAGCATCAAGGGGACAGCGTGCTCGAGCTCCAGCAGGCGACGGAAGGTCCAGCGCATCCATGTAGTCTTACCCGAGCCTCCGGCCCCACGGATCGCCAGGGGGCGTTCTCGGCGCAGAAGATCTTCGGGCCCGATTGCCGAACCCGCGTCGAGTCGCGTAGGGTCATAGCCCCGGCCGAGTCGAAGAGGCACATACATATCGTCGAGATTCACGTCGAGCGGTCTCGCTGCGCCTCCGGTCTGGGTGACTCCGGCGCTGGCCAGGTCCCAACGGGAGTAGGCACCGCGGAAGGCATTGCGAAACGTGCGGAGGAATCCGGCCAGCTCGCTTCGCTCTGCCGCGCTCGTTGCTTCTTCGGAGATATCGGGCACGCGTTCGAAGCCGGCCGGCAGATCGAGCCGTTTCCCATAGTCGCCGTCGGGGTCGGGTTTGAAGGCTCCAGGCTGCACCGATCCCGCGGTGCGGGCGCCTTCGAGCCAGAGAAAGGCTCTTGCGCTCAACGACTCGGATGCAGGGTCGAGGTCGATCAGGCGAAACGAGGTCGGTTCGGTGCCCGGCAACTCGTCGGCCACGAGGGAGAGGCTGCCGGCCGAGAGCACGTGGGCATATCCCGTGCCTTTCCAGGGCCAGACCTTCTGATCTTTCGCATGGTGATGCCCGTGGAGAACGAGCTGCACCTCGCAGTCTTCCGCGATCCGGCGCAGCCGCTCGTACCCCTCGAATCCCACCATGTCGCCCTGCCAGGCGGCGATCTGGTGTGGCTTCAAATCGTTCTGGCCTTCGATCCATCGTTTCCACGAGTCGAGATTCGCCGGTACGGTGACGTCGGGATTGTGGTGCACCGCCACCACCTTCAGCCAGCTCGTGACCTCGCCGGCCCGCCAGTGGTCCATCAAGGCCTGGGCCTGGGTTTCGCTCAAATGGCCGACATGGTCTTCCGGTCGGTGGGATTCCTTCTCACAAGAATTGAGAGCGGCAATTGAGAGCGGAAGCTCCGGGAAGCTGAAGACAATAGCGCCACGGACAAGCGGCTGCGCCGCAGCCGCGATCGGCTCTCCATAGAACCTCTCGAGAAACTCGTCGAAGAACTGGAGCTTGACTGCATCGAGGCGGCGACGAAGCTCGTCGTCGTCAAAGTCTTCGATGTCCTGGTCAGCGGCCGCCTTCAGGCAGGCGGGGCGGGAGATGTCGTGATTTCCCGGGCAGAATACGAACCGGCGATGCTCGATGCCCAGCTCTCCGGCGAGGGTCTGCAGGAACTTACCGGCCTGCTGAAACTCCGCCGGTTTCCCGGCTTCGGCAAGGTCGCCCGTGACCACCACTACGTCGATGCGTTGCTTCGGGAGCGACGGCTCCGCGTCGACGAGGGTCTTGAGAAACCAGTTGCCGACCTCGCCAGCATCTCGCCCCGAGAAGCGGCTGTGATTCCCGAAGTGAAGATCCGACAGGTGCAGCAGGCGAATCATCGATCCCTCCCGTTCTTGAATCGTGCGAGATTGTATCTCGCCAGAGACCGAGCTTCGGGTCCCGGAGCATGCGAGAATAGAGAGATGTCGGAAGAATGCAAGGGCGGTAAAAGGCCAAAGGAGGGTGAAAGCCCGGCGGCTTCCGCCGAGGCGGCGCGCAAGGCGCGGGCTGCGGCTCGGGCGAGCTGGCCGGTGAAGGTCTACAAGCTGGGTGAGGAACCCTCCGACGATCTCTCCGACTTCACCACGGCGGAAGAACGGATCGCCATGGTCTGGCCTCTGACCGTGGAGGCCTGGAACGTGGCGGGTTTGGAGATTCACGACCTGCCGCGCGAGCAGTGGCCGGTGAAGGTTCTGCATCCGGAGTGGATGAAGCGCAAGGACGAAGATTCTTGAACGAGGACTTTCTCGATCTGCTGACCGCCCTATCTGCGCGAGGTGCGAGGTTCCTGGTGGTCGGAGCACACGCCATGGCTGCTCACGGGGTGCCGAGAGCCACGGGCGATCTCGACGTCTGGGTTCGGCCCGATGTCGAAAACGCTTCCCGGGTGTGGACGGCTCTCACCGAGTTCGGTGCGCCGGTCGAGGCGCTCGGTCTGCAAGAGAAGGATCTTGCGAAGACGGACACGGTCTTTCAGATAGGAGTTCCCCCTCGACGAATCGATGTGCTGACTCAGTTGACCGGTCTCGAGTTCGACGAGGCCTGGGAGACTCGAACCGAGCAGAGTGCTGCTGGTGTTTCGGTCAACTTCCTTGGCCTTCGAGAGTTGATCGCGAACAAGGAGGCCACCTCGAGGCCCAAAGACCTGGCGGACGTCGAGCTCTTGAAGAAGAAGCTCTGAGCCGCTCCACCGGCTCCGTTCCGACCCCGGAAAACCGGAAATTTTCGGCAAATCCCGAGGATTTGTGGATTTCAGGCGTTGACTATTGGCGCCGAGACGAATAGCGTCTGCCTCCCACGGGAATTGACCTCCCTTCCGGTGATCGTCGATTCCACATCCCTGAGCTACCCACCGAGTTCCTGGCTGGCCGCCCACTGGCGCCGCGGGGGACGATCATCTGGAAACCACAAATCATGGGTCACGAACTTCAGCGAATCCGAAACATCGGTATCTCCGCGCACATCGACTCCGGCAAGACCACCTTGACGGAGCGGATCTTGTTCTATGCGCAGAAGATCCACGCCATCCACGACGTCAAGGGCAAAGACGGCGTGGGAGCCACCATGGACCACATGGAGCTCGAGCGGGAGCGCGGCATTACCATCACCTCCGCATCCACCTACGTGGAGTGGAAAGACCACCATCTGAACGTCATCGACACCCCCGGCCATGTCGACTTCACCATCGAGGTGGAGCGGGCCCTGCGGGTGCTCGACGGGGCGATCCTGGTGCTCTGCTCGGTGGCCGGCGTGCAGTCGCAGTCGATCACCGTCGATCGCCAGATGCGCCGCTACAAGGTGCCGCGCATCGCCTTCATCAACAAGTGCGATCGCACCGGCGCCAACCCCGAGCGGGTCACCCAGGCCCTGCGCGACAAGCTCAACCACAACGCGGTGCTGATGCAGCTGCCGATCGGCCTCGAGGTCGACCACGAGGGTGTGGTCGACCTGATCGAGATGAAGGCGATCTACTTTCGCGGCGACAACGGCGAGACGATCGAGGAAGGTCCGATCCCCGCCGAGCTGCAGGAGAAGGCCGAGGCCGCCCGCGCCACCATGCTCGACGCCGCCAGCATGTTCTCCGACGAGCTACTGGAAGCGGCTCTCGAGGATGCCGCCACCCCGGAGATGATCCACGAGGCGGTGCGCAAGGGTGTGATCTCGCTCGAGCTCACGCCGGTCTTCGTGGGCTCGGCCTACAAGAACAAGGGTGTGCAAGCACTGCTCGACGCCGTCAACAGGTACCTGCCGAGCCCTCTCGATCTGCCGATCGAAGCGCTCGACCTCGACAACGACAACGCGCCGGTCGCTCTGGAGTCCGACCCCTCGAAGCAGACCGTGGCCTACGCCTTCAAGCTCGAAGACGGTCGGTACGGACAGCTGACCTTCGTGCGCGTCTACCAGGGCACCCTGGCGAAGGGTGACACCGTCTACCGCGCGAGCACCGGCAAGAAGATCAAGATCGGCCGCCTGGTGCGGATCCACGCCGACGACATGGAAGACATCACTTCCGCCGAGGCCGGCGATATCGTGGGTCTCTTCGGTATCGACTGTCACTCCGGCGAGACCTTCATCGGCGACGGCCCGCGCCTGGCCATGACCTCCATGCACGTGCCGGCTCCGGTGATCTCGCTCTCCGTCGCCCCGGTGGACTCCAAGGCCCAGAACAACATGTCGAAGGCCCTGCAGCGATTTACCAAGGAAGATCCCACTTTCCGGGTGCGTCTCGACCCCGAGAGCGGCGAGACGGTGATCTCCGGCATGGGCGAGCTACACCTCGAGGTGTATGTCGAGCGCATGAAGCGGGAGTACAATGCAGAGGTGGAGACCGGAGCGCCCCAGGTGGCCTACCGTGAAGCCATCTCTCGGCGCGCCGACTTCGACTACGTCCACAAGAAGCAGACCGGTGGCTCGGGTCAGTATGCGCGGGTGATCGGCTACTTCGAGCCCCTGGAAGAGGGCGAGTACGAGTTCGTCAACGAGGTGAAGGGAGGCAACATCCCCACCGAGTACATTCCGGCTTGTGACAAGGGTTTCCAGGCGTCCATGGAGAAGGGGCGCCTGATCGGTTTCCCGGTCGTGGGCGTGCGCGCGGTGGTGGTCGACGGAGCCTCCCACGCCGTCGACTCCTCTGACATGGCGTTCATGATCGCCTCGCGGGCGGCCTTCCGCAAGACCTACCCCGAGGCCAAGCCGCGGATCCTCGAGCCGGTGATGAAGGTCGAGGTCGAGGGCCCGGCGGAGTTCCAGGGCGCTATCTACCGTACCCTGATGCAGCGTCGTGGCAACGTGCTCGGTTCCACCGAAGACTCCGGTTTCGCCCGGGTGGAGGCAGAGGTGCCCCTGGCGGCGATGTTCGGCTATTCCACCGACCTGCGGTCGGAAACCCAGGGCAAGGCGGAGTTCACCATGGAGTTCGCCAAATACGCTCCGGCCCCGAACGACGTGACCGAGGAATTGCGCAAGAAATACAGCGGCCAGCTGGCCGAGGAGGAAGACTGATGACCGAGGTGATGATCAATCTGCGCCGGTCGCCACGGAAGCTCCTGGAAAAGGACGGCCATCCGGGCCCCGGACCCGGCCACCTGGCGCTGCTCCTGGCCCGCGCCGGGGTCGGCAAGACCGCCTTCCTCGTCGACGTCGGCATCGACGCTCTGCTCTCGGGACAGAAGGTGCTGCACATCTCCCTGGCCAGCACCGTCGAGAAGGTGCGCGCCCGGTATGACGAGATGTTGGGTGAGATGCTGCGTTCGGAGAAGAAGCTCGAGCATTGGGCCGCCATCCAGCTCGATGTCGAGCGGCGGCGCCACATCCACACCTACGTCGGCAGCTCGTTCTCCATCGAACGTCTGCGCGAAGCGACTCGCCTCCTCACCGAGGTGATGCACTTCGAGCCCAAGGTCATCGTGGTGGACGACGTCGACGCCGAGGATCTGAACTCGGAGACCGTGAGCGCCATCAAGCAGGTGGCCGAGGAGCTCGGCGCCGAGCTGTGGATGGCCTGTCAGGTCCACCGGGAAGGCCCCCAGGCCGAGCCCGGGCACCTGCCGCCGCCCGCCGACCAGTTCCAGGACCACGTCGACCTGGCCTTCCGCCTGGTGTCCCAGGACACCAAGGTGCGGCTACAGGTCTTGAAGGATCGAGACCAGATGCTCTCGGAGGATCTGCACATCCTGCTCGATCCGCAGACCCAGCTGGTGACGATCGGCCTCGGTAGCTGACGCCCGATCCAAGTCGCTGCGACCTCGGCCGCCCGGTCCCACGAGGGATTCGGGCGGCTTTTTCGTTTCGTGGTCTCGGTTTCGTCCGGGCTTCGGCCCGGGTCAGCGTTGCGTCTTGCTGCTCTCGATCTCGGCCTTCAGCTCGGCGAGGCGTCGTCGCATCTCGTGCACACGGTCGAGGAGCTCGAGCGCTACGGGGTCGTGGCGTAGCTGCGAACGTTCGACCAGGTGCCGAGCCTCGGCGACCCGTTTGCCGAGCACCCGCAGCTCGGGCAGGATGCCCTGCTTTTCATCGAGCAGGCGCTTCAGGGTGGCGATGGTCTTCTTCGCCCGGTAGGTGGCCGCGGCGTCTTCCGCGGCCACGGCGGTTTCGAGATCGCCGCGGGCTTCCGTGAGCTGTTGATGGAGCGAGCCGGTCTCGGGATGGACGGCCAGAGCTTCGTCGAGGGCTTCGAGGCTGGCGTCGAGCCGTTCCCGAGCTACGGGCTCGACCTCGGACAACCCTTTCTCCTTGTAGGGCGTGAGCTGGTCTTCGAGGGTCAGCAAACGCAGGTAGAGAGCCTTGAACTCCGAACGCGAACCGGCCCTGCTTCCCGAGCCCCGGTTCTGTGCGTCCAGGCTCCCGGCGACCAGGAGCAAGAGTCCGAGGAGAGCGGACATCGATGGAGCTCGGAGACGCATCGAAACATCCTATCCGACATTTTTCAGGCGGGCAGGGCCGAGGCTACGATCCGTTGGCCTCCCGTGCCGCCAGGATCTTCTCCAGCTCTCGGGTCGCCTCGGCGAACATCGTGGCGACGTTCTTCTCCCAGCGTTTCTGCGGTCGCTTCCGCAAGGTACGCCCGGCGTCGGCGTCATACCGCGCCTGGATCTCGTCGAGCTCGCGAAGTCCTTCCTGGAAGACCTCCCGGATCCTTTCTTCCAGATCGGCCCGGGCTCCGCGCTCGGAATCCGCCTCGCCCCGCACGGCGTCGAGGCGAGCCGTGAGGCGCCGGGCCATGAGCTCGGCGATGTCGAAGTGCAGCTGCTCGTGGCCGAGGGTGAAGTCGTCGCGCGAGCCGGGCAGGACGGCGGAGAAGTCCTTGGCCATGATCGCGTAGGGGCGGATCCCCACCGGCCGCGCGATCCAGCCGCCTTCGTTTTTCTGCGTCGCGATCTCGAAGTGCCCGATCTTGATGTTGGTGGCGATATGGGCATACGAGCCGTTCTGCCAGCGATTCCAGCCGGGAGGAGCCTTGCCGTTGCCGAGGAAGTCGGCCCACGAGACCTGGCGGTAGGTGGTCTCCGAGGCGTGGTCGTAGGAGGGGGCCCCGAGCAGGGTCTCACCGGCGAAGACGGGGGCGGCGAGCAGCAGGCCGAGCAGTAGGGTGGTGCCGGTGGCAACCATTCGATTCGACGTCATGGATTCACTCCTCGTCTCATTGTACGCTGCTATCGGTCGGCTGGTTCCGGACCGCCGCGATTCACGACCTCTTCACGGCGGAGCCGTACAGTCCGGCAAACTCTCTTCGAAACCTACCGGAGGCCCCTCCCATGCCGACGATTCCCTGTTTCCTCGCCACGCTGCTCCTAGGTGTCTCGCTGCCCGCCACCGCGGTGGCGGACGCCCGCCCGGCCGACCACGTGGTGCTGATCTCGATCGACGGTCTGCGGCCCGAGTTCTATCTCGATCCCCGGTGGCCGGCACCGATGCTCCGGCAGCTGATGGCCAGGGGTGCCCACGCCGAGGGGGTGCAGGGCGTGTTCCCGACGGTCACCTACCCGTCGCACACCACGATCGTGACCGGCGTGCGGCCCGACCGCCACGGGATCCACTACAACAGCCCGTTCGAGCCCGGGGGACAGACCGGTCGCTGGTACTGGGAAGAAACGCTGATCCGGGTGCCCACGCTGTGGGACCTCGCCCGCGAAGCGGGTCTCGAGACCGCTGGTCTGGGCTGGCCGGTGACGGTGGGAGCGCCGATCGACCGCAACGTGCCCGAGGTGTGGTCTCTCGACCGCGACTCCGAGCCCCTGGCGGCGACCCGGGCCGTCGATACTCCGGCCGACCTGCTGGAGGAGATCGAGCGCGAGGCCACGGGACGGTTGCACGGGCGGAACTTCACCATCGACCACCTGACCCGCGACGACCGGGTCGGTGCGGCGGCGGCCTACCTGCTCGAGACCTACCGCCCCAATCTGCTCCTGGTACACCTCATCGGCACCGACCACTTCCAGCACGAGGACGGCCGCGAGTCGCCCCGGGTGGAGCTCTCCGTGGCCGCCGCGGACCGGGCGGTGGCGCAGATCCACGAGGCGGCGGAGCGGGCGGGTATCCTCGAGCGCACGGCGTTCGTGGTCACCGGAGACCACGGGCATATCGACCTGCACACGCGGCTGGCTCCCAACGTCTGGCTGGCGGAGGCGGGGCTGATGGAGCCGGCGGCCGACCGGGGCCGCTGGCGCGCCACCTTCCACACCACCGGAGCGGCCGCCTTCCTGCACCTGGCGGATCCGGACGACCACGCGGCGGTGGCGAAGGTGCAGGAGATCCTCGCCGGCCTTCCCCGCGGGATCCGCAAGCTCTTCCGGGTGCTCGACCGCGAGGCCCTGGCGGAGGTCGGCGCAGCTCCCGAAGCGGCCCTCGCTCTCGCCCTCGAGCCCGGAGTGCACGTCACCTCCTCGGCCACCGGCCCCGCCGTACGCGAGGCCGACGGCGCTACCCACGGCTACCTGCCGCATCACGAGCAGATGCTCACCGGTCTGGTCGCCTCGGGCTCGGGTCTGCGGCCCGGTGCTGCGGCTGCAAAGCTACATCTCGAAGACATCGCGCCCCTCGTGGCCCGTCTCCTGGGGCTCGAGATGACCGATGTCGATGGTGTGGCACCTCTCGGTTTCTTGCTCGAATCGGAGCCTTGAGCGGTTCTCGGTCCTTGTCGCGAGTGCCGTGCCATCCGAGGTCTGCTACGATTTTTCGATGAACGGCTTCTCGCGGGGATCGTCCACCGGTGCCTCGGAGCCCGGTGAGATCTCACCGGGTTTTCCGGTCGAGGAAGAAGCTCTCGCGGAGGTACGAGAGCTTCTTCTCCGAGCCGTGCGACGGCGCTGCCCGAAGTGGTTGATCGACGAGAGTGAGGATCTGGTCCAGGACGTTCTCGTCAAGCTGACCGAAAAGACCGGAAGCTCCCGGGAAGTGACCGAGCTGGCTCCCGGCTACGTCGTCCGCGCGGCCTACAACCACCTCGTCGACGAGATCCGCAAGCGTCGGAACGGACGCCTGCTCCTGCAGCCGGCGGAGTCCGGCGATGAGCGAGTCGACGACCTTCAGCCCGGCCCCGATCGCTCCTACCAGAGCCGGCAGATCGGTCGCGCGGTCTGGGAGTGCCTGGGCAATCTGCAGGCTCCCCGGCGGCAGGCGGTGACCCTCTATCTCCGCGGTCACAAGGCCAAGAGCTCGGCGCAGATCCTGGGATGCCCGGTGCGCAAGGTGCAGAACCTGGTGTTCCGCGGGATCCGAGATCTGCGCCAGTGCCTGGCCGAGAAAGGAGTGGCGAGATGACGAAACCAGTCGCTCTGGAGCCGGCCGCCCTGCGGGCCGCCATGGCCGCCGCCGGGGAAGATGCCCGGCCACTGCCCGATTGCCCCCCGCCCGACTCGTTGTGGCGGGCCGTCGGTGGCGAGCTCGGTCCCGAGGCCGCGCGGGAAATCGTCGACCACGTGAGCGTCTGCCCGGTGTGCGCCGAAGCCTGGGACCTGGCCGTCGACCTCGGCCGGGACCTCGGGGACGAAGCTCGCGAGCCCGAGGTGACGGAGCGGCGAATCGGCGCCCCGCTCCGCCGTGCCGGAGCCTGGTGGATCGCGGCCTTGCTGGCGCTGGCCCTGGCGGGACCCTTCCTCCTGCGTTCCGGCGAAGACACCCTACGCGGCGAGGCCGGGAGCCTGCGATCTCGGCTGGCGGCCGACGAGGTCTTGCCGCGGGACCATTGCCTGCTTCGCTGGGCCGGGCCCGAAGCGGCGGTGCGCTACGAGCTGGAGCTCAGCTGGGCCACCTCGGAGTCCTTCGGTACCCTTCCCGGAGCCCGGGGAATCGTGGCCGGGGAGACCGGCGGCGAATACCTGGTCCCTGCCTCCGACCTCCGCGAAGTCCCTCCGGGAGCTCGTTTGTTGTGGCGGATCCGGGCCCTGGGAGACGACGGTCCCCTGGCCGAGAAGACATTCACCGCGACTCTGGAGTAGAACCCGAGCCCCGGTCCCTCCGCCCCTCCCGGCCCCACCTGGAGACGAGCCCCGTCAGCAGGAGCCCCGCCAGCACGAGCCCGGCCAGCACGAGCCCGCCGGAAAGCTCTAGGCGCTCGGTCGGTGCCGGCTCCGTCCTCCGACCCGCTCCACCCTCCGGTAGAGGTACCTGGCTCGCGTCGCCCAGCACCACCAGGGAGCTCCAGGCCGCGGCCGGGGCGCCGGCACGGATTCGCTCCCGCTGGGCCAGGGTGAGGGCTTCGCCGACCGCGGCGCCGGTGGCGAGGTGGCCATAGAACCCCTCGAACAGGCGAGATGTCTGGCGGTCCGGCAGGGGCCTCTGGCTGGCGACGACGGTCCGTGCCCCGGCGGCGAAGAATGCTCGCGCAAGGCTCATGACCCCCTCCGCCGCCATCAGCCCACCCGCGGCGCTGTCGCAGGTTCCGAGAACTACCAACGAGCTCCCGGAGAGCCGTAGCTCGACGATCTCGTGGGGCTGCAGCCAGCCGTCTTTCTCGGGAGCCCCCGGCGCCAGCAGGATCGCCGAACGCCCGGGGGCTACGGGATCCACCCGGGCGTGGGCGGCGAGGTGCAGGATGGCATAGGCGCTCAGGTCATGATCTGCGAGAAAACCTTCCGAGGCTTCCGGGCCCGAGCGCAGGCGGCTGCCGCCGCCCAGCTGGCGGACGACCTCGCGCCCTTCGCGGAGGGCGAAGGGCAGCGGCGGAAACGCTGGAGAGGAGCCTGCCTCGGGTTGGAGGAGAGGCGCCGCCAGCACCAGGGCCGGAATCTCCGCGGTGCTGCCGGTGGAGCGCCGCCAGTGCAGCCAGAGGGTCGCGGAGGGAGCGAACGACAAGGAGAACCGTGAGGCGAGCGCCGCCTCGACCGCGGGCTTGGGCCGCAGCAGCGCGAAGGGCAGGCGATGCAGATCGCCGTCGGCCACCAGGACCAGCCGGCGGACGGTGGCGGGGAGCTCCTCCAGAGCCTCGGCGAAGAGCTTTCGATGGAGCAGCACAAGGAGCTCCGGCGCCGCCTCGGGATCCTCGAGCTCGTGGAGCGCCCGGATCATGGGGGCCAGCTCGAGGCGATCGGGTAGCGGGTACGAGCGGCTGCCTTCGGCAGTCGAGACCAGCAACCAGGAGCCGCCCTCGGGGCGGCCGTATAGATCTTCTCGAAACGCATATTGAAAGGTGAGCAGGGCCTCGTCGGCCCGAAGGCTCGCTTCGACCTCGGAGAGCTCCACGAGAGCCTCCAGGCCCGGTCCTCGGCGCCCCGGGGCCCGGGCCGCCGCCCGGTGGCGGAGGGCGTCGGCCCGGTGCTCCAGCTCCTGCAGGTCGGACTCCAGGGCCCGGGCAGCGGCGACGCCGGGCTCCAGCAGCCGGCGCTGCAGAGCGGCTCGCCGCTGCTCGAGGGTCGCGATCTCCCGGGCCAGGTCGGGGGGCGGGTCCGAGTGCGTGCGTGCGGAGCGATCCACCGCCGGCCCGATGGCCTCGAGCAGTGCCCGCGCTCGCATTCGTTCGCCGATCCGGAAGGCCCCGGCCAGAGGCTCGGCGCCGACACCTCGGCCCCGGCTCGCGGTCTCGAATAAGAATCCCGCGAGTCGGTGGTAGGGCTCCCACCAGACCCCGTGCACCGCCAAGCGGCCCATTTCTCCGGCCTGTGCGTCGCGCAGGATCTCCACTACGTCGAGGGCGGCCATTCCCTCGCTCACGGCGGCCTCGAAATCCCCGAGGGCCCAGAGGATCCGGGAGCGGGTCTGGCGGATCGAGAGACGAGACCACGGATCCTCGGACGCCTCGGCGGCTCCGGTCGCGGCCCGGAGCCAGGTCTCGATCCGCTGGCGATCGGCGGTGGGCTCGAGGGCTTCTTGTAGGGCGATGGCCTCCAGGCACGAGACCCGCAGGCCCGGCTCGTGGATCGCCCGGGCCGTGAGCTCGACACAGCGTTCGAGATGGTCCCGCGCCGTGCGGCCCCTGCCGACCAGCCCCAGCAGGCGAAGGGCCTGCACCTCGGTCGACAGATGAGCCGACGTCTCCGCCAGGGCCCGGGACCGTTCCGCGAGGCGGGCCACCCGGCGCCGGGTCTCGGGGGTCGGTAGCTCGGAGGAGGCGAGAGATAGCGCCAGGCGCAGCACGGCCGCCGACTCCCCCCGGAGGTCGCCGGCCCGGCGGGTCCCCTCGACCATCCGCTCCAGGTAGAAGCGGCTCTCGCGAAAGAAACCCAGCTCGTGGGTGGCGGTGGCGATCTGGGCCAGCCAGCCGGTCGCCAGGTCGTGGGGAACCGCTTCGTCTTCCAGCACCAGCGCCCGGTCGCGGCGCAGCAGGTGTAGGGCCTCTTCGAGGTCGTGCCCGCGCAACATGGCAGCCCGCGCCCTCTCCGAGCGGATCCTGAGGGCCAGGAGCGGGTCCTCGATCCTCGCTTCCAGCTCCGCGAGGATGCGGAGCTCCGCTTCCGCCTCGTCGAAACGCCCCACCAGATCGAGGAACTGCACGTTCCAGCACCGGGCTTCGACCTCACCGGCCGCGTCGTTGCGGCGCCGGAAGGCCGCCGCGGAGCGTGCGAAGAGGTCGGGCACCCGCTGGGTTCTCCGGGACCACTCGGCGGCCGCCAGGTAGAACGGAAGCCAGGCGTCATCCGGGTGTTCTTCCAGCAGGGCCTCCATCCGCCGCGTGGCCCGGTCCCTAAGCTCGGGAATCCGGGCCGCGTCGCGAAAGCAGCGGGCGGAGGCGCGCTCGCCGGGGGCCCGGGCCCAGATCTCCTCGCAGCGCGAGAGCTCCGTCGGCTCCGGGAGATCCGGGGCCGCGGAAGGTGTCGCCCGGTCAGCTCCGGCCATTGTGAGCAGGCCCGAGAGGGTGAGCGCTCGGGCCGTCCGCAAGGCACCGGAGCGAGGTCTCCGGCCTCTTCCGGGCAGGCCTTTCCAGCCGCCGTGCATGGATCGATCCTAGCAGGCCGTGGTGAACGTCGGCCGTCCCACGGGCCGACCGAGCAGCCCGATCGAGCCTTCGTCGATCGGCGGGTGAGTATTTTTTCGTTGGGTTCCGTCATCCAGGTATACGCGGAGCGATGGGATTCTCATTCGATCGACAACGCTGGATTCGAACCTTTCTACACAGGGAGCTTTTCATGTCGTTGCGGATCCTCGAACAGATCTTCTTCCGGACACCCGGTGTTCCGACCTCGTTTCTCGTCGGTTGTCTGCTCCTGCTGATGAGCCTGCAGGCGCCACCGACCTCTGCAATCGAGCCACCAGGATTCCATGCCGTCGATGTCGGCATGACGGGAGAGTGGTCGATCCATGCGCAGCTGTCGCTGCGCTGTCCCGATGGGGAGAAGGTCGACAGCATCACCTACCAGCAGCAGGGGGGAGGCATCCTGGGAGAGATCGATCCGGGCAACACCCTCGCCGGGGTCTTGTCTTTCGAGTTGTTTCTTCCCGTGGCCCAAGAAGGGCTCTGTCCGGGTCAGCACGGAGAGAGCCTGGTTCCCATGGCGGTCGATCTGCTCGGCAAGTGCCGACCGCTCGGCTCTTCGAATGCCTCGACCTGGTCCGGCATGCTGGAGCTCAGTGCCAAGGTCCAATGTGCCGGGATCGGCGGCTCCGGGGACTTTCCCCAGAATGTGCACGAGCCCACGATTCGGGTCGAGAACGGAGGCCCGCCCGACCAGGAGCCGCCGGAATCCTTCGAAATCTTCCGTACCCGGGCGTTCGCAGGCTCCCCGAGCCAGGGTGGGGGCTACGGCGTTCGCATTCGCTGGCCGGTCCGCCCTCGGTTCGCCTTCGAGGCCGGCCTGAGCCGCAGCCGTCTGGAAGCCCGAGAGGCGACGGGGGCATTCTCCGCGACCCGGTGGAACATCGATCTTCACGCAGTGTACCGGCGTCCCTGGAGCGACCGGCTGCACTGGTTGGCGGTGGGCGGAGTCGGCTGGCAGCTCACCACTGACGAAGAGGCCCGCCGCGGCGAAGCGCCCCCCGCCGGGCGCTCGGCCTTCGGTCCATCCCTGGTGCCTTCACTGGGTCTCGGGCTCGAGCTGCGCCTCGCCTCTCGGCTGTCGTTGGGGGCACGGGTCCTGGGTCGGTATCGCACGAGCTCCGTGTCCAGCGACTGGTCCGCCGAAGGGCAGCTGGGGCTCGTGGTGGCCCTCGGCCGTTGATCCACGACCCGTCGAAATCCGTCGAGAAAGGAGACATGAAGTGTTGATCGAGCTGATCTTCGCCGGGGCTCCCGGCAACCTGACCGGCGCCGTGGCCGAGATCAGGATCCAAGACGTGATGGAGGCCGACGCGCCGGCGCAGACGATCGTGTCGCGGCGGATCGAAGGGTTTTCCATCGCCCCCCGGGTGGTGCTCGACAGTGACCTGGAGCTACCCCCGGACCGAGACAACCTATCGATTTTCGTGAAGGTGCAGGCGGTCGACGAGTCTCGCCGGCCCGTCACCTTCTTGACCACGACCACGACTCCGCTACCGGTAGGTCCGGTAGAAGGAGCCCGTGTCGTACTCGAACCGGTTGCGTGAGCAACCTTTTTGCAGAGGAAGAGAGGAAGTATATGTCGGAAACCAAGGACCGAGAGAACCAGGCGAAGGGCGACGCAGCGGACCACATGGCGACGGGCGGAGAGATCGGAAAGGGATACCTGACCGGCCCGGGACTGCACGAGCACCCGGTCGACTTCCATATGGTCGACGGCCGTTGCCTGCACGAGGGTTGTATCGACATGGGGTCGGTCGAAGAGGTCGAGGCCGAGACCCGGCGGGTCGAGCAGGCCACGGACACCCTCCGCTCTGCTACCCCGGTGAGCGCGGATGGGGAGGCCGAAGGACCGGACATCCAGATGGGAGTCGGTCTGCCGACCGGTTCGTCCTACTTGTGGACGAACGGTGTCGTGCCCTACACCGTTGCTGCCGATGTCCCCAGCCAGGGCCGGGTGAGTGACGCCATCCAGCATATCGAGGACAACACGGCGATTCGTTTCGTCGAGCGGACGAGCGGAAACAAACACAAATACCCCAACTACATCCGGATCATCAGCAACGGCGAGAAAGGGTGGAGCTCCTCGGCGATCGGTATGCGCGGTGGCCGGCAGGATGTGAGATTGTCCGACAAGCACAGCTGGCCGATCCTGGTGCACGAGCTCCTGCACGCCCTGGGGGTATACCACGAGCAGTCACGCTCCGACCGTGATCAATACGTCAAGATTCGTTGGAGCAATATTCCGGACGGCCCGCCGCCGGAAGGGGAGAAGGACTGGACGGGCAACTTCCAGAAGAAGCCCGGCTCCGTCGACTACCTCGACTACGACTACGGATCGATCATGCACTACGGTCCGAAGAGCGCCGCCCGGGATCCTTCGAAACCCACCATCGTGCCCCTGAAGGACGGGGTGACCATCGGCCAGCGGAAGGGTATGTCCTTCGGGGATCGGCAGACCATCGCCCTGATGTACCAACGCTTCTTCGAAGGTGGGTACGCCGGCGTGTGGCGGGCGGGCTCGGGTCCCTACGCCCTTTGGGTCAATGCCAGCTGGTCGAGCTTTCGCTCCAAGTGGCAGCAGTGGAGCGCTCGGGGCTTGCGCCTGCACGACATCCATGTGCGTCGGGTCGGCGGCAAGACCCGGTACTCGGGTGTCTTTCGTCCGGGGTCGGGTCGGCACGCCCTGTGGGCCAACGTCACCTGGTCGTCCTTTCGGGCGAAGTGGAAGGAGCTCAGCCAGCAGGGCTTGCGGCTGGTGGATCTGCACGTGCATCGCGCCGGAGGTCAGAACCGCTACTCCGGCGTCTTTCTCGCCGGCTCGGGGGGGTACGGGCTCTGGGTCGACGGCTCGTGGAACGCGTTCCGCAACAAGTGGCAGGAGTGGACCGCCCAGAACCTGCGTCTGGTGGACCTGCATGTGCACCGGGTCGGCGGAAAGAACCGGTATTCGGGCGTGTTCCGGGGAGGCTCCGGTGGCCACGGTTTGTGGGTGAACGCCAACTGGTCGAGCTTCTTGGGGAAATGGAAGGAATCGAGCGCCCAGGGGCTCCGCCTCGCGGACCTGAACCTGCATCGTTCCGGCAGCTCGATCCGCTACTCCGGGGCCTTCCTGCCGGGGAACGACAAACACGCCCTCTGGGCCAACGTGACCTACGAGAGCCTGCGGGCCAAGTGGGAGGAGCTAGGCCAGAAGGGGCTCCGCCTGGTGGACTTCGAGATCGTCAATCCGGAATCCACCAGCTCGGCCGGCGCCGACCTGGCAGACGGCTTCGACGCCTTCGAGAACACGGCGAGTGAGGCCTTCGGCGGGCTCTTCGGCCTGCCCGAAGCGGCCGACGAAAGCGCTCTGCCCGAGGTCGAAGAGCTCGAAGGGAACGACTTCGAAGACGGGGGCGGGCTGATGGGGCTGGAGTCGAAAGGTGGAGATACGGACGGCCCGAGCCCGTCGGGAGCCGGCGACGCCGTCTTCCAGTCTGCCCCGGAAGGAGAAGATGCCGCCGATGGCGAAGGGTTCGGTGAGATCGCCCTCGGCAACTC